>NZ_CP072596.1:303521-607043 GCF_017815535.1 Tessaracoccus sp. MC1865
GTCACCGAACTGGCCGATGCCCCTGCCGAAGTCATCACCCAGCACATCAAGGACCTCGACAGGGCCTGGGACGTCGAGCGGGTGCTGGAGGCATTGCGCGGCGACTTCGCCTACCTCAACTTCCAGGGAATGGACGCCGCCAGCGCCGCCGCGGCCGCGTTGAAGGCTGCCGAGGAACAGCAGCCCTTCTGAGCCCCCTCAGACGCCCTCGGGGTTCCCCGTCGCGCTGACGTACACGCGGTCCAACGCTGCCCGCAGAGCCTCGCGTACCTCGTCGGCCAGCGGTTTCATCTCCGAGTTGTCGGTGATGGCGACCATCGTCTCCGGGTCGATCGCCTCCACGACGGTGACGCCTGCCGTGTGCCGCACCACCACGTTGCACGGCAACAGCACGCCGAGCGACGGCTCGATCTGGAGCCCCTTGTAGGCGAACCCCGGGTTGCAGGCGCCGAGGATGACCTGGTCGTCGACGTCGACGTCCTGCTTGTTCTTCAGCGTCTGCTTCACGTCGATCTCCGTGAGGATGCCGAAGCCGCTCTGTGCGAGGGATTCCTTGGTGAGGGCCACCACGTCGTCGAAGGGCCGCTCCAGGTCGATGCGAAGTCCGTAACTCATCTCAACCTCCTTACCCCTCATCGTGCCCCTTTCGGTGCCCGAGCGTAGGGACATGGAACGAATCGGCAACGACGTGGACAGCCCTTCCCGAGTAACGATCTGGACTCGGCTGTGCCCGGCCTGTACCCGGCGGCGCGGCGCGGGGGTAGCGTCGGCCCCACTGAACCGATCGAGGAGGCGCCATGTGGGGGAAAGCTGGGCTGCGGAGCGTCGTGGGAGCTGTCGTCGCGCTGCTGATGACGTTGCTGCTGGCGGCCTGTGCCGGGGGAGACGGCGCCACTGTGGATTCACCTGCGGGTGGCCCCGCTCCGGACGCGGGCGGTGGCTCCGTGGGCATGCCCCAGAAGGACGGTGATGAGGATTCCGGCGGCGGGGACCGCCTGATCATCCGGTCGAAGGTGCTCCGCCTGGAGGTGGAGAGCACGCCGGACGCGGTGACGAAGATCCGCGACCTGGCCCGCAGCCACGAGGGCACCGTCACCGACATGCAGGTGGCCACCGACACCGACGAATGGCTCTACCGCTACGGCGAGGACGGCGCACCCGCGGGAGACGGGTCGGCGTTGCGCGGCTGGGTGACCACGCGCGTGCCCGCCGAGACCTACGAGGATTTCCTCGCCGAGGTGGCTGCGCTCGGCGTCGTGAAGTTCCAGTCCGAGGCCACCAGCGACGTCACCCAGGAGCACGTCGATCTCTCCGCCCGGCTGGACAACCTGCGAGCCCAGGAAGTGCGCCTGCGTGAGTTCTTCGACGCGGCCAAGGACGTCAAGGACATGCTGGCCATCGAGACCGAGCTGTCCCGGGTGCGGGGCGAGATCGAATCGCTCGACGCGCAGGTGACCTACCTGGAGCGGCAGGCCGCGATGGCGACGGTGACGATCGAACTGGTCGAACCCCGCGCCGTGGTGAGTCCCGGCGGCGAGTCGTGGGGCTTCGGCGAGGCCATCACCGACGGCATCCGCGGCGCCGCAGGCCTGTTGACCGGGCTGCTGACGCTGCTGATCGCCACCGCCCCCGTGTGGCTGGTGGCCTTGGTGCTGTTCTTCCCCCTGCGCGCCTACCTCCGACGGCGGGCCGCGCGCCGCCACGCGCCCTCCGCCCCCGTGCTCGCGACACAACCGGAGGCTGAGCAGTCGGCCCCGTGACCACGCGCAGTGCCGCCGGGCGAACCGTCCGATCCTCAGGGAGTGCGACCATCGGGCCTGCTCGGCGAGGTGAGTTCGCGCAGGAGCCAGTCGACTTCGCGGGTCAGCAGCGTGGACGGTAGCTCATGTCCGCCGTCGAAGATCTCGTGGTCGGCCACTCCTGGTGCGAAGGCGGCGACGACCTGGTCGACGCCCGAGACGGGGAACAAGGGGTCGTGGCGCCCGGCGACGAGGAGGACTCGTTGCTGATGGAAGGCACGTGCGACGGCGGGGGAGTCGCCGAGTGTCGTGATGCCGGACGGATACCAGGCCGGGTTGTGGAGAATGCCGGCGGCTTCGAAGGATGCCACCGTCCCGACGCCGCAGTTGAGCACGCCGGCGACGATGCGCTCATCGCAGGCCATCGAGAAGAAGCTGACCTGGGCACCCAGCGAGTGCCCGATCACGCCGCATGAACCGGCGCCGGTGTGGTGGAGGATCCAGTCGATGGCCACGCTGACGTCGGTGACATGTGCGCCTTGCAGGGTGCTGCCGTGGGCGATGAGGTTCCATGCGTGGAACTGTTCGTCACGGGCGCCGTCGCCAGAGTGGTCGCGTCGCTCCTCGAACCCGTGGAGGTCAGGGATCAGCGTGGTGACCCCGGCCGTCGCGAGGGCGAGGCCATAGGCCATGTCCGGGTTGCCCGCGATCCCGGCCGGTTCGCTCTTGCCGAGGTGGAACTCGCCGTTGTGCTGGTGAACGGCCACGACGGGCAGGGGTGTCGAGAGATGCTCCGGTTCCAGGAGGAGGCACGGGATCGTGTGCCCGTCGGGGGCGCGCAGCGACACCCGTGAGCGCGAGATTCCCTCCCACGTTTGGGGTCGCGAGACTTCGGCGTCGACGATGCGAGTCGGGGCGGGGCCGACACCCAGCAGGCGTCTCACGCCTGAACGATCCATGACCCACTCCTCCTCAGGCCAGCAGGGCGCGTGTCTTCTGCTCCTCACGGAACAGGTTGACGAACGTAGTGGGGGCATCCGGCCCGTGGCCGCCCCGAGCCCATCGCCCGATCTCCTCATCCCAGAATCCCACGGCGACCCGAATCGCAGCTCCACACCGAGGCAGAAGATGCTGGGCCACCGCCCGTACCTGAGGCATCCTCGATAGGCTGCACCTCACCATGAGTAGGACTGACACCTTCGCACCCGGCAACGTCGTGGTGGTGCGCGACGAGGACTGGCTGGTGACGTCAGTCGACGAGTCGTCCGACGGACCCGTCCTCAACGCCCAGGGCCTCTCCGACCTGGTCCGCGGCCAGGACGCCGTCTTCTACCCCTCGCTGGACCGGATCAAGCTCAACGACCCCCGCGACACCACCGTCCGCCCGGACGATTCCCCGAAGTACCGGCGCTCCCGCCTCTGGGTGGAGTCCACCCTCCGCAAGACCGCCGTCCCCCTCAGTGACGACTCGCTCACCGTCTCGCCACGCATGCTCGCCCGGCAGCTGGGCTACCAGCACAAGGCGGTCGCCAAGGCCCTCGACCCCGCGACACTGCGCCCCCGCATCCTGCTCGCGGACGCCGTCGGCCTCGGCAAGACGCTCGAGATCGGCATGATCCTCTCGGAGCTCATCCGGCGCGGCCGCGGCGAGCGGATCCTCGTCGTCACCCCGCGACACGTGCTGGAGCAGATGCAGCACGAGATGTGGAGCCGCTTCGCCATCCCGTTCGTGCGCCTCGACTCCCAGGGCGTGGCCCGCGTCAAGCAGAAGCTGCCCGCCAACCGCAACCCGTTCTCCTACTTCCGCCGCGTGATCATCTCCATCGACACGCTGAAGCAGGAGCGCTTCGTCCACGACCTGCGCCGCCACCACTGGGACGCCGTCGTCATCGACGAGTCGCACAACGTCACCAACACCGCCACCCTCAACAACCGCCTGGCCAGCATCCTCGCGCCGCAGGCCGACGCCCTCATCCTCGCCTCCGCCACCCCGCACAACGGATCACGCGAGTCATTCGCCGAGCTGGTCCGACTCCTCGACCCCACCGCCGTCAAGGCCGACGGCGACCTCGACGCCAAGCGCGTCGACCAGCTCACCATCCGGCGACACCGCCACAGCGCCGAGGTGGCCGAGGAGGTGGGCGCCGACTGGGCCGAGCGCCTCGAACCCGACAACCGTCTCATCGACGCCTCCCCGCAGGAGGACGCCGTCGTCGACGAGCTGGTGGACACCTGGCTCCGCCCGACGACCACCTCGCCCTACTCCGGCGCCAACGGCTCGCTCTTCCCGTGGACGCTGGCGAAAGCCTTCCTGTCCTCGCCCGCCGCCCTCCGCGACACCCTGCGCAACCGCATCGAGCGCCTCGACCACACGCCCGCCGCCCACCGCGAGGCCGAGGCCCTGCGCCGCCTGGCCGTCCTCAACGACGCCACCATGGCCACCTCGTCGAAGTACCAGGCCCTGGTCAGCTACCTCCGCGACGAGGTCGGAGTCGGCAAGTCCTCGCCCATGCGCGCCGTCGTCTTCTCCGAGCGCGTCGCCACCCTCCACTGGCTCCAGGCCAAGCTTGAGAAGGATCTCGGCCTCAAGCCCGGCCAGGTGGACGTCCTCCACGGCGGCCTGGCCGACGACCAACAGCAGGCCATCGTCGAGAGCTTCAAGCAGACCAGCTCACCCATCCGCGTGCTCGTCACCGGCGACGTCGCCTCCGAGGGCGTCAACCTCCACAAGCAGTGCCACCACCTCATCCACTACGACATCCCGTGGAGCCTCATCCGCATCGAGCAGCGCAACGGCCGCATCGACCGCTACGGCCAGAAGCAGCCCCCGCAGATCACCACCCTGCTGTTGAGCGCCGCCAACGAGCGCTTCTCCGGCGACATCCGGGTCCTCACCGCCCTCGTCGCCCGCGAGCACGAGGCCCACCGCGCCCTCGGCGACGCCGCCAGCCTCATGGGCCGCTACAGCGTCACCGCCGAGGAGGAGGCCATCCGCCAAGTGCTGGCCGGCTCCAAGAGCTTCGACGACGTGGTGGCCAGCCCCGAGGACATCGCCACCAGCGTCGACGACTGGCTGGCCCAGTACCTCGACGACGACGCCGACGATCAGCCCGAGCCAGCCGTCGTCGGCGACCACCTCCTCTACGCCAAGCCGGTCGACTTCCTCCGCGACGCCCTCCACGAGTACTACCCCTCACCCGAGGACAAGCCGCTGCCTCGGGACCTCGGCGGCGTCGGCTGGCGCGAACACCAGGCCGAGCACATCGTCGAGTTCGTCCCGCCCGCCGACCTGCGGCAGCGCTTCGAGGTGCTCCCGCAGAGCTACCTCGCCGACCGCAACGTCCTCGAGCGTCTCCAGCTCGTGACCGAGCCCAACGCCGCTGGCACCATCCTCGACGCCGCCCTCACCGACACCAGCGCCTCTTCCTGGCCGGAAGCCCACTACCTCGGCCCCCTCCACCCCGTGCTCGACTGGGCCGCCGACCGCGCCCTGGCCCGGCTCGCCCGCGGCGAGATCTTCGCCGTCCGCGGCGACGTCGACGTGCCCACCGTGCTGCTCAACGGCACCCTCATCAACCGCCGCGGCCAGGTGGTGGCCTCATCGTGGCTGTCCGCCCAGTTCCACGGCGCCACGCCCTTCGTCGAGGTCCACGCGACGGCGGGGGAGATGCTCGCCGACGCCGGAGTCATCGGCGAGCGCAGCAACCCCGGCCCGGTCCAGCTCCCGGACATGGACCTCGTCCGTCCCGCAGTCGACCGCGCCGAGGACACCCTGCGGTTCCAGTTCCAGGCCGCGGCGGACGCCGCGAAGGCGCGGGTCGACGAGTGGGTGGCCCGCGCGGAGGAGTGGCAGTCCGAGGCCGAGGCGCTCATCCAGCGCGACCAGGTGCGCCGCCGCCGCGCGCTCGTCGACGCGCAGGAGCGGCTGAGCCGCGACATGACCCCAGACCGTCAGCTGGTGCGCCCCCTGCTGGTAGTCCTCCCCGCCGACACCCCGGAGGCCACCCATGGCTGACAGCGACGCCCTCCTCGTCGTCGAGGACTGGATCAGCGAGCACTTCTTCACCACCGACGCCCGCAAGGAGTCCTACGTGGCCCGCGTCCTGGACCGGGTCAAGCAGTGGCGCGACGCCGAGCACCCCACCACCAAATCCAGGTTCACCGCCGAGCGCTCCAAGCTGGCCACCGCCATGGCCGCCCTCTACGCCGACGACGACCCGGACCCTGACGCCGCCGCGGCACTCCACGCCGACCTCCGCCGCATCCTCGGCTACGAGCCCGGCCCCTACGAGACCACCGTCAACGGCCCGGTCCGGCTGCTTCGCTCGCCCGGACTGGAGCCGACACTCGCCCTGATCGAGGCCAAGCCCGCCGCCACGCTGGACGAGCTGTTCGCCCGCCACGCCGACACGCTCGCCGAGCCGTACGTCGTCGACGATGAGGACCCGATCACCTCTGCCACGAAGCTCGTCTCCACCCTGTTCCTCGACCACGAGGAGACGAAGTTCGCGCTCATCATGACCGGCCGCTGGCTGGTGGTGGCAGAGGCCTCCCGCTGGCCCGAGGGCCGCTACCTGGCCGTCGACCTCCACACCGTCGCCGAGCGCGGCGACACCAAGCAGGGCGGCGAGATCGACAGGGCGCTGGTGGCCGTCGACGCCGAGTCGCTGGCCCCCGATGCCGACGGCAACATCTGGTGGGACGCCACGCTGGAGGCGTCCGTCGCCCACACCGTCGGCGTGTCCGCGGACCTGCGTGAGGGCGTGCGGGAATCCATCGAGCTCATCGCCAACGAGGTGGTGGACCGACGGCGCGCCCAAGGCCTGGACCCGCTGCCGCAGAGCCAGGCGCAGCCGCTGGCGCTGCAGTCGCTGCGGTTCCTCTACCGGATCCTGTTCCTCCTCTACGCGGAGGCGTCGCCGGAGCTGAAGATCCTCCCGGTCGGGGACCCTGACTACGCCCGCGGCTACTCGCTGGACCGGCTGCGGGAGCTCGTGCAGGTGGAGCTCGCCTCCCCGCGCGCCCGCTCCGGCACCCACCTGTACGAGTCCCTGGCGTTGCTCTTCCGCCTCGTCGACCGCGGCCACTCGCTGGTTGAGGAGCGAGGGAGCGAAGCGACTGAGCGTCCATCCCCGCTGGTTGAGGAGCGAGGGAGCGAAGCGACTGAGCGTCTCGAAACCTATGAAACGACCAATGACCGCCTAGTCGAACGAGGCCTCGAGTTCCAACCTCTCCGCGCAGACCTCTTCTCACCCCAGGCCACGGCCCTCATCGACGAGGTCGGCCTCGGCAACCACGCCCTCCAGGAGGTCCTCCGCCGGCTCCTGTTGAGCAAGGAGCGCTCCGGCAAGGAGCGCGGCTTCATCAGCTACGTCGAACTGGGCATCAACCAGTTGGGCGCCGTCTACGAGGGCCTGATGAGCTACACCGGCTCCTTCGCCGACGTCGACCTCTACGAGGTGGCCCGCGACGGCAACCCGGAGAAGGGCTCCTGGGTGGTGCCCGTGGACCGCGCCGACCACCTTGAAGAGAAGGACTTCGTCAAAGACACCGACCCCGTCACCGGCCAGAAGAGCCGCCGCCGCTACACCCGCGGGCAGTTCGTCTTCCGGCTCTCCGGCCGCCAGCGCCAGCGCTCCGCCTCCTATTACACCCCCGAGGTGCTGACGAAGTTCACCGTCTCCGAGGCGCTCGCCGAGCTGCTGGACCAGGACGGTCACACCACCACCGCCGAGGAGATCCTGGGCCTCAGCGTCTGCGAGCCCGCCCTCGGCTCCGGCGCGTTCGCCATCGAGGCCGTCCGGCAGCTGGCCGAGCAGTACCTCAAGCGCCGGCAGGAGGAGCTGGCGGAGCGGATCGACCCCGACGTCTACCCGGCCGAGCTGCAGAAGGTGAAGGCGTACCTGGCCCTGCACAACGTCTACGGCGTGGATCTCAACGCCACCGCCGTGGAGTTCGCCGAGATCACGCTGTGGCTGGACACCATGGCCGAGGGGCTCCAGGCCCCGTGGTTCGGGCTCCGGCTGCGCCGCGGCAACTCGCTGGTCGGCGCGTCGCGCTCCTTCTACACGCGCGATCAGGTCAACGACAAGCGCTGGCTCACCGCGCCGCCCACGGCCGAGCCGCTCACCGACATCGCCGCTCGCATCGAGCAGGACCGGCCCGAGCTCAGCGGGACCGGCGGCCGCGTCCACCACTGGCTTCTGCCCGCTGCCGGCTGGGGTGCGACGTCGGAGTCCAAGGAGGCCAAGGAGCTCGTCCCCGACCGAGTGGTCAAGGTCAAGGCGTGGCGCAAGGCCATCAAGGGAAAGCCGACAAAGAAGCAGCTCGACCAACTGGTGGCGATCTCGCACCAGGCCGAGGAACTGTGGGCGATGGCCTACCGACGCCTGAAGGTCGCTGAAGAGCAGTCAGCCCGCCACATCAAGCTGTGGGGAGACCCCCTTCCGCTGGCTGAGGTGCCGCGAAGCGGCCTCGAAGCCTCAGGAACCGGCACTCCCAACGTCACCCGCGAACAGATCGAAGAATCCCTCGCCGACGACGACGGCGCCTACCGCCGACTCCGCCGCATGATGGACGCCTGGACTGCGCTGTGGTTCTGGCCGCTGACCGGCGACGAGGTGGCTCCGCCGACGCTCGACCAGTGGATCGACGCCGCCCAGGGCATCCTCGGCACGCAGAAGCTGTCGTCCCGCGGCGCGAAGCAGGGGATGGGCACGCTGTCCCCGGGGGACCAATGGGAGGCGATGGCGGACCAGGAGAGCTTCGAACTCGCCGGCGCCGGTGCCAGACGAGTCAGGGACGTGCTCGACGATCACGCGTGGCTGCGTGTCTGCGAGGACGTGGCGAAGGAGCAGGGTTTCTTCCACTGGCAGTTGGACTTCGCGACGGTGTTCGGTCGCGGAGGCTTCGACCTGCAGGTCGGAAACCCGCCGTGGGTTCGGCCGCGAAGTGACGTCGAGTCTCTCCTGGCCGAGGGCGACCCGTGGTGGCAGTTGGCGTGGAAACCGTCAGTTGCGGAGAAGAAGGCGCGCCGCGAGCAGACGCTCCAACAGCCCGGGATCGGGCAAGGCGTGATCGATGGCGACGCGGAACTCGTGGCTCTCGCTGAGTTCGTCGGAGACATCACGACGTATCCGGTGCTGTCAGGCCTTCAGCCGGACTTGTACCGCTGCTTCATGTCCCGGACCTGGGTGAACTCGTCTGACCGCGGTGCCACCGGCCTGATCCACCCGGAGACTCATTTCACAGACGAGAAGGCGGGAGTGCTTCGCGAAGCCACCTACGCGCGGCTCCGGCGACACTGGCAGTTCATCAACGAGCTGCAACTCTTCGACGAAGTCCACCATCTCGTCAATTACGGGGTCCATGTCTACGGACCTATAGGAGAGGCAATCTTCCTGCATGCAGCCGGGCTCTACCACCCCGAGACCGTCACGCGTTCTGCCCAGCACGATGGCTCGGGTCCCGAACCGGGCTTCAAGCACGAGGGTGGCTGGGATCGTCGCCCTCACCGATCACGCATCCAAAGGGTCAATCGGGAGACACTGCAGGTGTGGCGCGATGTCCTGGAGTCTCCGACCACGCCGGTCGAGCGCTCACGGATGCTCTACACGGTGAATAGCTCCTCGGCTACGGTTCTCGCTCGTCTGGCGAAGGCCAGGAGAGTCGGGGAGCTCGGCTTGAGTTTCTCACGAGGCTGGGATGAGTCTATCGATCGACAGAAAGGCCGCTTCGTCCAGGAGTGGGGGCCGGCGTCCTGGGAAGATGCGATCCTTCAAGGCCCGAACCTTCACGTCGCGAACCCCTTCTACAAGTCGCCCAACCCGACGATGCTCCACAACCTCGACTGGTCGTCGCTGGACTTGGAGACGCTTGCGCCCGACGCCCAGCCTGTGACGGCCTACAAGCCGTCCGGCAGCCGAGCCATCTATGACTCTGCCTACGGCACCTGGGACGGAGTCCCCGTCCGCGACCACTACCGCGTCGTGTGGCGAGCAATGGCGGCCAACTCCGGCGAGCGGACGCTCATTCCGACGATCCTCCCTCCCGGCGCTGCGCACCTGCTGGTCGTCTACGGCTTCGCCGGCGATCCCAGAGACGTGGCACTTGTCGCGGGAGCAGCATCATCGCTGCTCAATGATCTGCGCACGCGTTCCGCGCCGCGAAGCAACATCATCCAAAGCGCTGCCGAACAGTGGTCGCTTCCCCCCGCTGGTCATCCGTTGGTTCCAAGACTCTTGCTGCGGACCCTGCGGCTCAACTGCCTCACAGAGGCCTATGCTGACCTGTGGCGCGAGGTGTGGGATCCTAAGTTCGCGGACGATGAATGGCTCCTCGGTAAGGCGCACGCAGACGCGCCTGATCTGGGAGACGTCGGGTATGAGTGGACACCCGACATCCCGCTGCGCCGCGATATCGATCGCCGCAACGCTCTGGTGGAGATCGACGCGCTGATGGCCACGATGCTCGGCGTCACCGCTGACGAGCTCGCCACGATTTACCGCACCCAGTTCGCGGTCCTGCACGGCTACGACCAGAACGACTACATCTACGACGCCAACGGCCGTCTTGTTCCGACGCAGGTCCGCCAGCTGTGGCGCAAGAAGGGCGACAAGCTCACCGACGATGAGCGCACCGCTACCCATCCCGCGGGAACGGTCTACACCTACGAGCTCCCCTTCGCCCCCCGTGACCGCGAGGCCGACTTCCGTTCAGCCGTAGGTGCGCTTCGATGCCCGTGACAAGCCGCGAGGTGCGCCATGTCCGAGGAGATGTGGAATGAGAGCACAGACACCTCAGCATTCGCTTCCTGAGGAAATCCAAGTGCTCAGTCTGCCGCTGCCCCGACGCGTTACTGTGGTCTTCGATGAATCCACGTCGCCCTATTTGATGGTGGGCGCTGCCCTCTTCGAATCCACTTATGAGGAGACCGAAAGACGGATCGCGGAACTGTATGCTCGTACGCGGGACTTATACTACTTGGACGATCTTGAGAGTTTCGAACTGCATAAGTCAAACTCCTTCCATGCCTCCGAGGATCCCAGAGAGGCGTATACGTTCTTCGTTGATCTCTTGGCAGGTCTCATGCCGCTGCGTATATGCATCCTGTTCACGCGGGGTGAGCGTCGGCCGGATCTTGGCGAGGTGCAGACCCTCGCGGTGCTCTATCGCGAGCTGATACGGACGGTGCTCCAGAGCGTGAGATCTGCCGATGAAGTGCACCTGATATTTGAGACACATCAGTCGCTAAACAGCAAGTTCGCTGCCATTGTAGGATCGGCGTCCAAGTCCGTCTCAGGCCGCTACACATTGACCACCAGTGTCGGCCAGAAGCGCAAGCCGCACGCGTTGGCGGTCGCCGACTACGCAATGCACATCTTCAATCGATGGAACGCGGCCGGACGGCCGACGGATCCCAAGAATCACGAGTATCGGAACTGGAAGGCGATTCGACGATCAATCTCGATGGTGCGCTCACTTGAAGATGGCACAATCATACGACGTGGACTTCCCTGAGGAGTCGACTTGAGATACTCTACGAGAGAGGGGGCGCCGTCCTAGGTACGCGAGTCGCGTGCGTTGAGTGAGGTTTCGTGCTTCGACGCGCCCCCTCGCCTATGGCGAAACGACATGGATATTCGTGCGTTCTTGCGGCCGATCGGACTGACTGAGCCGCAGCTCCGGTCCCTCGGCGACGAAATCAGGGCAGGAGCCAGATACTCGAAGCGAAGAGTTCGCAAGCGTCATGGTGGCTACCGCGATATCGCGGTCCCTGATGTCGAGCTGAAAGCTGCGCTCAAGCTTCTGCGGATACGACTCGAGTGCGTTCTGCCTTATGAAGCACCGGATATGGTGTTCGGCTATGTGGCGGGGAGAAGTATCGTCGATAACGCCTCGCAACACCTGGGGCAAGCGTGTGTTGTTTGTGTGGACTTGGTTGACTTTTTCGGGGCCATCAATGGCAGGCGGCTGGAGTCGGCGCTTCTGAGTCAGGGATTGGCTGAGGATCTCGTGCAATTACTTCTTCCGATACTCGTCGTGGACGATTCGACTCCGCCTGGTTTCAGTACTAGCCCCATGCTCTCTAATGTCGTCTTCGAAGCGACCGATAGAGCCCTTGAGGAGCTCGCAGGCGAGCAGCGCGTTCGGTACTCGCGTTACGCCGATGACTTAACGTTCTCAGGACAACATGTTGACGACAGCCTTGTCGCGCGGGTGGATGCCGTGCTGTTAAGACAGGGCTGGGTGCTGAATCCTCGCAAGACCCGCTTCATGCGTCGCGGCGGACCACAGTACGTCACTGGCCTGTACGTGGGGGACGCTGCAAGGCCACACGTGCCACGGCGGATCAAAAGGAGACTGAGAGCATGGTTTCACTACATCGGCGAGTTCGGGTACTCGGATTGTGAGGCTCGGGTCGCACTGCCGTCGGGGCGCCAACTGGAAGGATGGCTCCGCCATGTGAACCAGGTGAATCCCGAGGTCGTGCGTAGTATCGTCAATGACCTCGGGCACAGTGACCTCCACGTGGCCTTTGGTGCGATGGGATTAGAGTTGAAGGGTCCGCCCAGGGATGACTGGGATGAACTCCTCGGGGAACTGGGCCTCTGAAGGTCTGGGCGGGTGACCACTCACCTGACCATCCTGTCTAGACTAGGCCCAACCAACGCTGCAACCAGCGTTCAACCGAGGAGTTGGCTCGACCACTAATAGACCCCGAGTCGGCATAACCGGCAACGACGTCTTGCCTGAGCAGGTGGTCCGCACGGCGCACGGACGATCTTAGATTAGAGAAGCCGGGATGCTCGCTGAGCCGCTCTGGAGCTCGATGCCCAGTACATCGTTGGCCAGCCTCGTTACATGGAGGCGCCCGCCTTGCCTGGAAAGAGTTCTCCCAGGCTTGTTCTCCAGAATCTCTGGTCGCGTTGATAACTCGGTGATTCACCGAGGGCGGCCCGAAGGACCTCATCCGGCACGCCTGCTTCTTGGAGCATCCTCAGGCGGAGCGCCCACTGTAGGTTGATCACTTGGGCCCGAATCCTCGGCAAATCTACGACGGCATCCATCGGTGATGCGTTGAGGGCGTGGGCGAGACCAACCCGGAGTTCCGTCATGATCCTTTTCCACTTCCGCGGTTCTCCCACGCACTCAGGTGCAGCCTTGGCCACTTCGCGGGCTAGCCGGTTCATTCGCATCGGATAGCTGTCTTCAGCGAGGTACAGGTTCAGAGCCGCGATGAGTTGATCACGGACCTTCTCAGGAACCGCAGAAGTTTTCAAGGCAGCTACAGATTCCGCGACCTCGTCCTTGGTGAATCTGTAAGCGCTCGGATGTAAGGTGCGGTCGAGACCTTCGGCCGTCGTGGTGAGCGCAAGGGCCTGAGTGTCGATCGTCGCGAAGGCCCCAGCCAAGGCCGACGCCACAACGTTAGGAGCTGGTGAGAGCCGGATGGCAGTTTGACACCAAGCCGCCATCCTTTCGAGCGGCAATCCACCTCGACATAGAAGAAGTGTCTCTCCCGTCGGTCTCGGGTCAGCACCGCTTATCTGGCCCCCAAACACGGGGCACCAGGCGCCATCAACTTTGACCTCCAATTGCAGGACGCCACACTGCTCTCCGGCTATCAAGGTAAGAAGCGTTTGGATGGGTCGAACGAATTTCGCAAGAGTGGCCTCTAGGGTCCATCCGGACAACCCTTCAAGAACCAGCCAATTTTGTGTGTGGATTTGCCCGCCCCAAACCGAAGGCGCAGGCAGTGACCCGACCGTCTCGAGACGGAGCAAGGCGTTCTCCTCGAACACAAGGAAGGGCACGGACACAGCAGGCGGCGGCTCGAACTGTAGCGTGACCGTTCTTTTCGGTAAAGAATTCAGCCTCATATCGATCCCCGTGTATCGGGCCCACAGTTCCAAGTGTGTGAAGCGCGCTCGGACAGCGTGGAAAGCCGAATCACTTGATGGGAGATGTGTTCCGGCGACGCACCAATCAGCCCGAAGCCGGTGGAGCTGAGGGTCATCGGGCTGACCATCTCCAAACGGAAGTCGGATAGCTCGGCGCTCGATGGTACGCGCTCCGAGGAAGGTAACTCTCTCAGGGGAGAAGGGAATGGTGCCCTGTATGACCAGGTCAAGAGGCTCCATTGCCCGGCGAATAGATTCGCCAGGTGTGTCAGGTACTGGTTCCATCCAGGCCGTGAGCGGGTCAACCACCTCCAGTTCGAGGAGTCCGGGCTCCACCCGACAGACACCGCTCGATGTTTGTTCTGCCCCACCTCCTGCAACCCAGAAACGGCCCACAGACTGCGAGGGGTCCAGCGGGAACTTTGGCATCGGCACGAGACAAGTATCCCCGAATCTCCAGCTCGCCGACCGAGTTCGGCTATACGATCTTCGTCGTTGTGTGCCCGATGCGGGTCGGCCTCGTGTGGTCCGAGGCCATCGTTTCGAGCGCTGTTCTGGAAAACAGTGAACGGAGCACGGTGCCCGACTGCGGTTGGCCTGCCGCGGTGAGGACGAGCCCCCCGAGGGAGTCGTGGACTCAATCCCGCGGAGATCCGTGGTCGTTCCTTCCGAAGAGGAGCGCCCCACATCATCCAGATGGCCATGCGGGGCTGATGCGTCGTCACGGCCATTTGGCGGATGCGTTCTTGGATAGGTTGGGGTCGTCGGGGCCCAGCGCCCGAGGGGGAGGACATCATTGTGAGTGAACTGCTGCCAGGCTGCCAGGCCATGCGGCTGCGCGACGGGCTCCTCGACTACCTCACCACCACCTTCGCCTTGGCGGACGCCGACGCGCGAGCGGCCCTTCACGAGCTCCTTGCGGACGAGTCCGAGGGCATGTTCAAGGGGCCTTACCTGCGCACGGGGATGCCGTTCAGTCCGGCGCCGCGTCGTGAGGCGTCGCCGCTGGACTGGATGCCGCCCGGCTTCGCCCCTTACGGTCACCAGGCCACGGCCTTCCGTCGGCTGTCCAGCCTGAACGGTCGTCCCCAGCCGACGCTGGTCACGACGGGCACGGGGTCGGGCAAGACCGAGGCGTTCCTGTACCCGATCCTGGACCGCTGCCTTCGCGCCCGCCGCCAGGGCGTGGGCGGGATGAAGGCGCTCATCCTCTACCCGATGAACGCGCTGGCCAACGACCAGGCGCAGCGCCTCGCCCGCCTGATCACCGAGCGCGACGCGCACGGCCACCAGCCCCTCGGTTCGATCACCGCTGCCCTCTACACCGGCGAGGCCGCCGTCTCCGCCGATGGGAAGCGCTCTGGTCCCACCACCAAGGTCACCGAGAACGGTCTGATCACTGACCGGGCGATCATTCGTGACGACCCGCCGGACATCCTGCTCACCAACTACAAGATGCTCGACCAACTCCTCCTGCGATCCGCCGACCAGAAGCTGTGGGAGAAGTCGGCTGAGTCGCTGACCTACCTGGTGCTCGACGAGTTCCACACCTACGACGGGGCGCAGGGGACGGACGTCGCGATGCTGCTGCGTCGCTTGGGACTGGCGCTGAAGTCGTACTGGCCGGAACAGGGAAGCGGTGACGACACTCACAGTGCGGAGGAGTGGGGTCGGCCGCTGGGGCGAATCACTCCTGTGGGGACGTCCGCGACCCTCGGGCCGCGGGAGGATGCGCCGTCCGGTGCGATGGACATCGTCGACTTCGCCACTCGGGTGTTCGGGGAGAAGCTCGATGACGGCTGTGTCGTGGGGGAGCAGTGGTTGGCTCCGGATGAGTGGTCGCTGGCAGTTTCTGAGGCTTCGAGGCTCGCTGGCGCTCGCACCTCAGCCAGCGGAGAAGGCGGGGGAGTGGAGGTCACCGAGCGGGTGGCCGCCGACGTCGTCGCGCAGATCGACGACGACACCGATCCCGCCAAGCTGTGCCGGATCGTCCTGAGCGCCCTCCATGAGGATCCAGACACAGCCGACCTCCAGACTCTCGCGAAGTCCAGCGCGTTCATCCGCGACTTCCTCGCGGCCACCGCTCAGGCCACCCACGTCACCGAGCTCGCCCGGCTGATCCGTGGCACCCCGGAGACGCTGGACGTTCGCCGTCGGTTCGTCATCGCCGTCCACGGGGCGCTCGGGCACCTGCGGGCCCGCGGCAAGGGCGGCGGGCCGGACCGGACCATGCCGTCCACCGAGGCGCACCTCTGGGTGCGCGAACTCAGCCGTATCGACCGCTACGCCGACTCGGCCGCCCGCTTCCGATGGGCCGACGACGGTCCGCCGGTCGCCAGCGAGGACGCCACCCAGGGCGGGGGCATCGCGTTCCCCGCCGTCCACTGCCGGTTCTGCGGCCGCTCCGGCTGGGGCGTCGAGCTCGGCCCGGTGGGCGACCAACTGGCTGCCAACGACGAGAACATCCGCCGCCACCACGTGACCCGCGAGGGCCGGTTCCGGCCCCTCCTCAACGCCTCGGCGGATGTCGATTCCGACGCCCCACCGGAGACCGGGTTGGCCTGGTTCGACCCACGCGAGCGCCGGATCACCACCACGCCCAGCGACGTTGATCCCACCGCCGTCCGCGAGGGCCGCGTGCTGCGCGTCGTCACCCACATCGGCGAGGATGCCGACGACGACTCCGCCAAGGACACCTGCCCCAGCTGCGGGCAGACCGACGCCATCCGCTTCACCGGCAGCGCCATCGCCACCCTGATGTCGGTGACGCTGTCCAACATGTTCGGCCAGGCCACCCTCGACGAGGCCGAGAAGAAGTCGCTGGTCTTCGTCGACTCCGTCCAGGACGCCGCCCACCGCGCCGGCTTCGTCTCCTCCCGCTCCCACACCCTCACCCTGCGCTCCGTGCTGCGCGCCGCCGGCGACGCGCCGCGATCACTGCCCGCTCTGGTGGCGCACGCCGTCGAGCAGGCCAAAGACGACAAGTTCAAGCGCTACCGGCTGCTCGCCCCCAACCTCACCGCCCGCGAGGAGGAGTTCAAGCCGTTCTGGGAGAAGGACAACCCGCCCGCCAAGCTCATCGCCATCGCCCAGGAACGGCTGCTGTTCTCCGCCACCCTCGAATTCGGCCTCACCAGTAGCTTCGGCCGCACCCTGGAGCGCACCGGCACCATGAGCGCCCACGTCTCCATCGACGGCGCCGACCTCCTGCGCTCCGCCAGGAAGGCGCTCGACTCACTCGACCCCGGGCTGTTCCCCCACGAGGTGGACGACCGGACGCTCACCACCTGGGCCCGCGGCGTCGTCGAACGCATCCGCACCCAGGGCGGCATCTGGCACCCATGGCTGGAGCGGTACGTCACCGAGGACGGCAACCGCTGGCACCTGTGGAGCCGCAAGGGCCGCGCCAAGTACATGCCGCCCTTCCC
This sequence comes from Tessaracoccus sp. MC1865, assembly GCF_017815535.1. Taxonomy (NCBI): domain Bacteria; kingdom Bacillati; phylum Actinomycetota; class Actinomycetes; order Propionibacteriales; family Propionibacteriaceae; genus Tessaracoccus; species Tessaracoccus sp. MC1865. The sequence continues at coordinate 320,592 of NZ_CP072596.1, forward strand.
GCCCGGCCGCTCCACGCCCGCCTTCCCGCGGGTGGGCGGCGCGAAGATCGAGCCGAACAAGGCGCTGCTCGATCCGGTCACCGGCACCCGGGCCTGGTACGCCCAGTGGGCGCGTCGCTGCCTGGGCCTGGATGGCGCCGCCGGGGGAGTGCTCGCCCGCACGCTGCTGGACCAGCTCGCCAAGGACCAGCTGCTCCACGCCGTCGAGACCCGCAGCGGCGCCACCGTCTACGCCATCGAGCCGGAGCGGGTCGTCGTCGCGCCCACCGAGGATTCGGACGTCGACGCCGGCCGCCACACCCTGCGCTGCACCACCTGCCACGGCGAGTTCCCCGTCAGCCTCGACACCGGCGCGGAGCTCGACGGCGGCCCCTGCCTCCACGCCACCTGCGCCGGCACTCTCGCCCCCCACTCCGGCGACGCGGACAACTACTACCGCCGCCTCTACCGCTCATCCGAGGTGCGGAGGGTCGTCGCCCGCGAACACACCAGCCTCCTCGATACAGCGACGCGCCTCAAGTACGAGAACGCCTTCAAGTCCAGCGCCGACGACCCCACCGCGCCCAACGTGCTGGTGGCCACCCCGACGCTGGAGATGGGCATCGACATCGGCGACCTCTCCTCGGTGATGCTCGCCTCCCTGCCCCGCACCGTCAGCAACTACGTCCAGCGCGTCGGTCGCGCCGGCCGACTCACCGGCAACGCGCTGGACCTGGCCTTCGTGCAGGGTCGCGGCGAGTTCCTGCCCCGCCTCGGCGACCCGCTCTCCCTCATCAACGGCGCCGTCACCCCGCCCGCCACGTACCTCAGCGCCGAGGAGATCCTCCGCCGCCAGTACATCGCCCACCTCGCCGACAGCCTCGCCCGCGACCCCGACGCCATCCACCCCCGCACCACCGGCACCGCCCTCGCGCAACCCACCGGTGGGAAGGACACCTTCCTCGACCAGCTCGTCGAGGCCTCCCGGCAGCCCGGCGCCGTCGACCGCTTCCTCGCCGCGTTCGCCGTCGACGGCGACCTCACCGCCACCCTCCGGGGCGATGCCGCCGAGGCACTGCGCGCATGGGCCACCCCCGGGCCCGACGGGGCAAGCGGGCTGGTGGCCACCATCGGCCGTGCCGCCCAGCGCTGGCATGCGGAGCAGCAGGACCTCAAGGACCGCCTCGACCAGCTCGTCGCCGAACTGCCCGACCTCGAGGCCCGCGAGCAGGACAGCGACGACGACGCCCGCGCCCTCAAGGAGGCCCGCGCCGAGCAGCGCATGCTGGAGGCCCAGATCGGCGCTGCCTACGGCGACTTCTGGATCTCCGCGCTGGAGCGGATTGGGCTGCTGCCCAACTACTCGCTGGTCGACGACTCCGTCCAGCTCGACGTCACCATGAGCTGGATCGACTCCGACACTGGCGAGTACCACTCCGAGGCGGCCGACTACTCCCGCGCCAGCGCCAACGCCCTGCGCGATTTCGCGCCCGGTGCGTCGTTCTACGTCGGCGGCCACCAGATCGACATCGATGCGGTCGAGGTGGGCCACGACGGCTCCGCCATCCGCTCCGTCCGGCTCTGCCCCCACTGCGGCTACAGCCACGAGGGCGACGACACCCCCACCACCTGCCCCCGCTGCGGGAAGTCCGGCATCAACGACGTCGGGCAGCGGTTCGAGACCATCGAGCTCACCCGCGTCTCCGCGCTCGTGCGCCGCGACGAGTCGCGCATCGACGACTCCAACGACGAGCGCGTCCGCGCCGGCTTCTCCATCGTCACCGCCGCCGACGTCGACCCCCAGACCGTCCAGCACCGCTGGTACACCACTGGCGGCCTGGGAGTGGCGTACCTCAAGGGCATGAACGTCCGCTGGTACAACCTCGGCCCCCGCCGCCACACCGCCGGCGAGATCACCATCGCCGGTAACAGGCTCGCCGGGCCCCGGTTCCGGATCTGCGAGGCCTGCGGCCACCTCGACCGCACCGGACTGGCCAACAAGCGCGACGAGCACCGGCCCTGGTGCAAGCACCGCCACAGCCACGAGGAGCACACCCGCTCCGTGCTGCTCACCCGCAAGCTCACCACCGAGGGCGTGGTGCTCACCCTGCCGCAGGGCATCGCGTTCGGCGACGACGTGTTTGCCGTGCCCAGCCTCACCGCCGCCGTCCTGCTCGGGCTGCGGGAGAACTACGGCGGCGCGCCCGACCACCTCGACGTCGCCTTCATCAAGGACCCGCTGCTCGACAACCGCGACGCGCTCCTCCTGCACGACCTCGTCCCCGGCGGCACGGGCTATCTGGCCGAGCTGGCCGATCCGCGCGAGCTGTGGCAGGTGCTGACCGGCGCGCTGGAGCGGGTCAAGGACTGCGCCTGCGACGACGAGGGGCGCCTGTCCTGCCACCGCTGCCTGCTGCCCTTCGCCGCCCCGTACAACCGTGAGGTCACCTCCCGGGTCGCCGCCGAGCGGCACCTGCGGACGCTGCTGGGGATCGACGGCGGGGAGCCGCCGCTGGTGCCGTCGTGGAAGATCACGGAGGCACCGCCGGCGCCGGACCCGACGGGGGAGTCGTGGTTGGAGGAGCGGTTCCGCGCCGCGTTCCTGCGGCTGGCGGCGAAGCTGGGCGGCACCGTCAAGCAGACCCCGAGCATCTCCGGCGGCAACATCATCACCGTCTCGCTCGGCAGCCGCACCTTCCGGCTCCGGCCGCAGGTGCACGTGGCCAACTCCAAGCCCGACTTCGTCCTGTCCAGCGAGGGCCTGCCCGACGTCGCGATCTTCACCGACGGTTGGCAGTTCCACGCCTCGCCCAAGCACAACAACGTCGCCGACGACGCCGCCAAGCGCCGCATCCTCCGCCAGAGCGGCACGCTCGTGCTCGCGATCACCGCACAGGACTTGGCGCTCGACGAGGCGGGCGACGCCGCCACTGCGCCGTCGTGGTTCAAGGCGTCGCTGGTGCAGAAGCTGAACGCCGAGCCGACGATGCAGCACACCGCCGCGGCGCGGGAGGCGCTGCTCGGTGGGCCGCTGGCGTTCCTGGCCGGGTGGATGCAGCAGCCAGACCCCGACAATCTGGAGCGTTTCGCCCGGGCGGCCGCGTTCTCGGTGTTCGCCTCCGGCGCCACTCCTACGGATGCGCCGGTGGAGGACCTGGCCGTCGGTCTGCTGTCCGGGTCGGGCGGGCAGACCCGGGTCTGGCGGCACGGGAGTCTCGCCGTCGCGGTGAGCGTCCCGGCCCCAGGCTCCGTGCGGCTGGCCGCGGTGCTCGACGACACCGTCGACCTCACCACTCCCGACGCGAAGGACGCCTGGCGCGAGTGGCTGCGGCTGGCCAACGTCATGGCGCTGCTGCCCGCGTCGATCGCCACGTTCGAGGCGCGATCCTCCGCTGCCCTCCCGACCGTCCCGGTGGTGGACATCGTCCATCGGGGTGTGGAGGTCGGCGCCGAGTGGCAGCCCATCGTCGAGGAGCTGGCGGGGGAGTCGGCGTCGGTGCTGGAGCTCATCGCCGCGCTCAGCGAGGCCGGGGTGGCCGCGCCGGACGCCGAGGTGGGCTACGAGCTCGACGGCGTTCCCTTCGACCTCGTCTGGACCAACGAGCGGATCGCGGTGCGGTTGGATGCCGAACCGGTGCCCGATCAGCAGGGGTGGCGGATCCTCGCGCCCGACGCGGCCGTGATCGCGGCGGCATGGAAGGAGCAGCCCCGTGGCTGAGAGTGTGATCATCTACCCCAAGCAGGACAAGCTGCTCGACGCGTCGATCAAGCAGAAGGCCTACACCTTCCTCGAAAAGCTCGCCCAGGACGACAGCGCGCCGGGATTGCACATCGAGCCGATCGCCAACGCTGCAGATTCGCGGGCCCGGACGGGGCGAGTCGACATCCAGTACCGGGCGTTGCTGTTCAAGCTCACCACCCCCACCTCGACCGCCTATGTGGTGCACGGCATCTACAACCACGACGACGCCTACAAGGCGGCCGCCAAGGTGCAGCTGACGATCAACCCGATCAACGGGCTGCCCGAGTACAACGAAGTGGCCAGTGAATCGGCACCCACGTGGGAACCGCCGGTGGCCGTCCCGCCGCTACCGGCAGGACCCGAGCCGTTGATCGCCTTCAGCGCCGCCGACCTCACCGTCTCTCTCGGCATCCCGCCGGCCACCTCGGAGCAGGCTGTCGCGCTCACCAGCAAGGACGCGCTGCAGACGTTCGCGCAGACGCTGCCCGAGTGGCAGGGCCTCGCGCTGCTGCTCCTGGCCGACGGCGAGTCGATCACTCAGATCCAGCAGGAGCTGGAGATCATGAACCGGCCGATGAGCCACGAGGAGGCCACCACTCGGTTCGTCGAGCCCGAGCCGGTCAGCGACCAGGAGCTCCTCGACAGCTTCGACCACCCCACCGCCCAGATGGGGTTCGCCAAGCTCGCCGGCGCCGACGAGCTCCGCCGGGTCATCACCGGCGGCGACTTCTCCGCCTGGCGCGTCTTCCTCCACCCGCAGCAGCGCACCTGGGTGCGGGGCGACTGGAAGGGCCCGTACCGGATCTCCGGCGGCGCCGGGACCGGCAAGACCGTCGTCGTGCTCCACCGGGCGCGGCGGCTCGCCGTCGAGGACCCGGACGCGCCCATCGTCGTGACCACGTTCACCACCAACCTGGCCGCCGAGCTGTCGCGGAGCCTCGAGCGCCTCGACCCCGGCCTGCGCTTCGCCGACGCCCTCGGCGCGCCCGGCCTCCACGTCAAGGGCATCGACGCGCTGGCCCGGGCGGTGCTGCAGTCGGCGGGGGCGGACGTGAGCGAGGCTGTCGCGGCCGTGCTGGGGGTGGGGCGCACCGACATCGGGGGCCGGACCGACGCCGACGCCGCTTGGCGGCAAGCCGTGCTGCGGGCCGGTGAGGACCTGGACGAGAAGCTGCGCAAGCCCGCGTTCCTGGCCGCCGAGTACGAGATGGTGATCCTGCCGCACCGCATCACGCAGCTGGCGGACTACCTGAAGGTGGCGCGGACGGGGCGCGGGGTGCGGCTGTCGCGGGCCGGACGCAAGGCGGTGTGGGCCGTTGTCGAGGCCTACCGCGGCGCCGCCCGCGAGGCGGGCACGTTGGATTTCGCTGAGGCCGCCTCGATTGCGGCAGCCCACCTTGAGGCGACGGGGGAGCGGCCCGCGCGGCACGTGCTGGTCGACGAGGGGCAGGACTTCAAGCCGTGCCACTGGCAGCTGGTGCGGGCGCTGGCGGGAGAGGCGCCCAACGACGTCTTCATCGCCGAGGACGCCCACCAGCGGATCTACGGGCAGAAGCTGATGCTCTCGGCGTACGGGATCCGGACGCAGGGCAGGTCGCGGGGGCTGAAGCTCAACTACCGCACCACCGCGCAGAACCTGGCGTGGGCCGTCGGCGTGCTGACCGGGCAGGAGATCGTCGATTCCGACGGCGAGGCCGAGACCATGGCCGGCTACCTGTCGGCGCGCACGGGGCCCAAACCGGAGGTGCGGTCGTTCCCGACGTTGACGGCGGAGTTGGACTTCGCGGCGGACCTCCTCGGGTCCTGGGTGGGCGGTGGTGACGTCGCGCCGGAGACGGTCGCGGTGCTGGTGCGCGACCGGGTGACGCGTGACCGCGTCGTCGCCGGGCTGGGGGAGCGGGGCGTCGAGGTGCGGGCCCTGGAGGCCGGCACGGTGAAGCCCGGTTACCCGGTGGCGCTGACGATGCACCGGGCCAAGGGCACCGAGTTCGCGCGGGTGCTGCTGTTCGGGTTGAGCAAGGACTCGATGCCGATGGGTTTGAAGGCCTACGACTTCGACGACGAGGAACTGAGCGAGGCGCAGCTTCGGGAACGCTCGCTGCTGTACGTCGCGGCGTCGCGCGCCCGCGACGAGTTGGTCGTGACGTACAGCGGCACACCGTCGTCGCTGCTGCCAAGCTGATCCTGAGCGGATCAGGTGAAGGAGGATTCCGGGCCGCTGACGATACCTGGTCGCCACGGGGTCCACGTCTGAGGATGCGGACCCACTACCAATAGCCACTGCGCAACGCGCTCCGCCGCAGTCGATACCTCAGTGGCGAAAAGAGCTGATCTGCCTAGAGTGGCGCGCTTCCGTCAAGGCGTGCGTGGCGCCATAATGGCTCCATGCCGAATATTCAGATCAAGGACGTGCCGGACCAGACGCATGCTGTGCTGCGACAGCGGGCTAGCGCGGCGCACCAGTCACTTCAGGAGTACCTGCGCTCGAAGCTGATCGCCGAAGCCGCCCAGCCGACGTTGGACGAGGTGTTGGCCAGGGCCGGCGGGCGCGCCGGCGGATCGCTGCCGCTCGCCGACGCGGTGAGCGCGTTGCGGTCCGACCGTGCTGGTCATTGACGCCAGCGTCCTGGCCGTCGCACTGCTTGACGACGGCCAGGACGGTGACACAGTGCGGGACAGGCTGCGCGGTGAACGACTCGCCGCACCCGCGCTGGTCGACCTCGAAGTGGCCTCGGTTTGGCGCGGCCTGGCCCTCGGCGGCCACCTGGACCCGCGCCGGGTCCGGCTTGCTCTTGACGACCTGCAGGAGCTGCCACTCCAGCGCGTCGAGCACACTTCGCTGCTGGTTCGCTGTTGGGAACTGCGGGACAACCTCACTATCTACGACGCCGCGTACGTTGCCCTCGCCGAAGCACTTCAGGCGCCCCTGCTCACCGGTGACAGGCGCCTCGCACGATCCACCGACCCACGCTGCACCATCGAGGTCGTCAAGGCCCACGGTTGACGTCACGGTTGCCGCAGAGGTCGAGGATCTGCCGCAGCCACTCCCCCCGACTTCGCGTCGCTTGCGGGCAATATGTTCGTCGCCTCAACCAGTCTGCCCCACAGACTTTCGGTACTCTCACGCGCCGCTGGGGCTTCAGGCGATCTTGCTCGGGTAGCGCTGGCGCGCGACCTCTCCGCTGGGCCGACGCAGGCGGCGGGCTTCGCACGGCCGTTTGCTGCTAGGTGACCGCGACCCCGGCCAGCGCAAGCGCCAGGGCCAAGATCACCGAGCCGACGGCGACCCAGGCCCGGTCTCGCGGCTCACGGGGCAGGGCTGGCCACCGCCAGCCCAGGGCCGCCGCAGTCGCCGACGTGAACGTCGCCTGGACCATCCAGATGGGGAAGGGGTCCACCATTCCCATCACGATGGCAGGAAGAACCACCCCGATGAGCGTGGTGCCAGTGACGCTCCACAGCACGTAGGAGAGGGCGCGATGGCGGCTGGGATTGTGCCGCGTGATCCGCCACATCGCCCATCCAGTACCGACGACGGTAGCGAGGGCCAGTGCGGCGGACAGTGCCAGGACGAATGTCTCGCTCATGGCTAGTGCGCTTCGTCCAGTAGGGCGCTCACGAGGTCGCCCTGCAGGGTGAGCAACTGGGCACCGGTGGGCACCGAATTGACGACGTAGGCCAGGCCGCACCCGGTGCGGGGGCAGAACCCCACGTACGAATGGTGCGACCCGGTGAGCCCGTTGTGGAAGATGAGTTCCTCGCCTCCGGCAGTGGAGGCCCGGACCCAAGTGATGCTCATCTGGGCCTCCGGCATCCAGGGCAGGATCGGCGCCGGGGCTACAGGGTCGAGCCCGGCGGAGCCTGGTTGGCGGCCGTCCCGCGTCAGCCGCAGCCAGGACGCAAGATCCTGGCAGGTGGACCACATGCCGCCGCCCGGCCCCAGACCCCCCAGGATCCACGGCTCTGCGGGTCGCCCGCCGAGCCGGCCCTTGGTCCATCCCTCCGGCAGGTCCGCCACAGTCGCGGGGAGCAGCGTGTCGGTCAGTGCGAACGGCTCCAGGATGCGTTCCGTGAGCAGCTCGCCGTAAGTGGTCGCGGCCTTCGCCGCCAGGAGGTGGGCGAGCAGGGCGATGCCGGCAGTGGAGTAGGAGTAGCTGCCCCGTCCTTCCGTGCCCTGCTGGAGGATGTCGGCGACGGTCTCGGCCGCGTCCTGCCGCAAGCCGTCTGCGTGGAGCAACCCGAACCACGTGTTCTGGCTCCCGGCCGCTTTCGCCGTGAAGTCCGGGAGGCCCGAGGTGTGGGAGGCGAGCTCCCGCAGCGTGACGTCGGCCACCTCGGATCCGCTTGCGTCGGTGATCTCGTCGACGGTGGTGTCAAGGCTCACTTCGGCCTTGGCAACCATGTCCATCAGCACTGCGCCACAGAAGGTCTTCGACACCGAGCCGATCCCGAAGGGGGTGGTCTGGTCGGCGCCAATGCCCGCAAACTGGGTGGCATCCCCGTCGACATAGGCCAGTGCCACGCGATTGAGCCCCCGGAGATGGGGGTCCACGCGCCGGAGCAGCGCAGGATCACCGGTGCGGCCCGCGGCCGCTCCCACCGGGCGCGGGCCAACGAGCGCCAACAGCGCCATCGCACCGGCGCCGGCGCCGGCAGCCAAGAGACCCCTCCTCGAGACCTCGGAAGTGCGCACCCGTCTCGCCGCCCCGCTCAGGTGAGAGCCGAAGCTCGCGCCGGCGGAGCGGCCGCGGTGTCCGAAGGCGCGGGTTGCGATATCTCGGGGCTGGGCCCACGTCGTCGAAGCACGGTGATCAAGTACCCGGCGTATCCGGCGCAGACCAGCGTGGTCGCCGCGAGCATGACCAGTTCTGCCTGCGCATCCGCCCTGGTCAGATTCCCGCTGATGTTGAGGAGGGCGTGGAAGGCGATGAGCGGAACGATCGTGCCGGTAACGGCGAACAGCAGCGCCAGGACGATTCCCAGGGTGACGCCGAACGCGATCTGGATTGCCTGATCCAACGGCGCCATTCCCCTGGTGAGGTTCACGATGTGCCCGATGCCGAAAGTGACGCCGGAGATCACAACCGCGCGCGTCAACGTGCTGGTGCGTTGGATTCCGCGGAACAACATGCCGCGGAAGATCAGTTCCTCAAGGAAACCGACAGCGACCATGAGAACGATGATCAGCGCCACCGTGGTGAAGTCGAGGTCGTCCCTAAAACCCTTCGTGAACTGCATCAGCGCGATCAGCAGGAGCGGGATGTATAGCAGCGTCGCGTTGAAATCGCGCCTGCGCAGGGGGCGGACGCCGTAGTACGTCAGCCAACCGTGCTTGCGGAGGCGGACCACGAGCCACACCGCGAGCAGGACCAGCACCGCGCTGGCCCCCAAATTCGGAACGCCGACAAGCGTTGAAAGCCAGTCGCCGATGTTGACCGCAATCACGTAGATCGCTATCCACGCGACCGCGTGCCAAATGGGACGGGTCTCCTGCAGCCTGTTCATGACAGTCACTTCCTTAAGGGCGGAGACGACCAAGTGGTATCACCTGCCCTGCCGCTGATACTACGCTGCGTAGGGACAGGTGTGGCCTTCAAGGGGATCTGACGGTTCCGTCCCGTGCAGAGAGTCAGATTGCCTAGTGCGGGCCTACCAACGTGACGGTGCGTAGTCCTTCAGGAAGACGCCGAACAGGTCGTCGCCGGCCTGGCCGCGGACGATCGGGTCGTAGACCCGGGCGGCTCCGTCGACCAGATCCAGGGGCGCGTGGAAGCCCTCTTCGGCGAGCCGAACTTTCGTGGGGTGCGGTCGCTCGTCGGTGATCCAGCCGGTGTCGACGCTGGTCATCAGGATGCCGTCGGATTCGAACATTTCCCGCGCGCTCGTCCGGGTCAGCATGTTGACCGCCGCCTTCGCCATGTTGGTGTGCGGATGGCCGGGACCCTTGTAGCCGCGCGCGAAGACCCCCTCCATTGCTGAGACGTTGACCACGTACGCCCGGGCCGGACCGCTCGCCACGCTTCTCGCCGCCTCGGCCAGGCGCGGCCGCAGGCGGCTGATGAGGATGAACGGCGCCGTCTCGTTGCAGAGCTGCACCTCGAGCATCTCGAGCGCGTCCACCTCGCCGACGCCCTGGACCCAGCTGTTCGAGTCGTGAAGGTCCGGAACGAGCCCTCCCGCGTCGATCGCTGAGCCGTCGGCCAGACGCGCCAGCGACGACGAGCCCGGAGCCAGAGCCATGTCCGTCAGGCGCTGGGCGTGGCGGGCCGCAGCCTCGGCATCCGCGTGAGTGGAGGCAGAGCCGGTGACCGCAGCGTCCGCCGCCGCGAGCAGCGGGTGGGCCTTGACCGACTCGGCCAGTGCCAGAGGATGCAGGTCTCGTGTGTGCCCGAACGTCAGGAGTTCTGGACCTTGCCCTTCGGGCCACAGCCCGTCCGGGATGGGGATCGACTCGGCGTCGACGAGGGGCGCGTACGCACCAGGCGAGCGTCGTACGGTCTGTGCCGCATTGTTGATCAGGATGTCCAGCGGGCCCCGGGCGGCCACCGCGTCGGCCAATGCGATGACCTGGGACGGATCACGCAGGTCGATGCCGACCACGTGGAGTCGATGCAGCCAGTCGGCGGCGTCGGGCATCGCCGCGAAGCGTCGCACCGCATCGCGCGGGAAGCGGGTGGTGATCGTGGTGTGGGCACCATCGCGCAGCAGCCGCAGCGCGATGTGCATTCCGATCTTGGCCCGGCCGCCGGTCAGCAGCGCTCGTTTGCCGGTCAGATCCGTCCGCGCTCCGCGCTTGGCGTGACTCATGGCCGCACACGCGGGGCAGAGCTGGTGGTAGAACGCGTCCACCAGCGTGTATCGCTGCTTGCAGATGTAGCAGGGTCGGGCCTTCATGAGCGTCCCGGCCGTCGGCGCCTCGACGCCTGACGTGAGCGCCAGCCCCCGCGTCTCATCATCGATGCGGTCGGGTGCGCCCGTGGCTGTCCCGGCGACGATCGCCTTGTCGCTGTCCTGGATCGCCGCTCGCTTGACGCTTCGGCGGTGGTGCTTGACCGCCTTGAACATCCTGCCGGTCGCCCGTCGGACGGCCACGAAGTCGGGGTGGGCCTCGTCGAGCTCGTGGATGGTGCGCAAGACCCGCAGGGTCGCGGCCAGGTCGTCTGGGTCGACTCCGCTGCCGACCGCCTCCGAGGAGGGTGCTGCAGTGGGCTTGGGCGCTGATGGATTCGACACGGCGCTAAGCGTACTCAGAACTCGGCCGCGGGCACCTCACAGCCGATCGCGCTCACCTGGCAGCTGCGCCGGCCGATGCCTCCGGACATCCTGATGGAGGCACGCGCAGCGAACTGAACAGGTTCATCGCATCGAGGGGTGATTGAAACAGGCGAAGCGTCGTGGACGCTTTCAGGACGTGGACGGTCCGAGGCGCTGCTCGGCGACGGCCGACGAGGTGGGCTCTTTCAGCTCGACGAAAATGGCGTGGGTCGGGGTGTCTCCGATGTTCATGCCCGCATGCTCTTGGGCGTCCAGCCACCGTGCCTGGAACGCAGTCAGTTCGACGTCCATCTCCCGGTCGTTTGAACGGAGCCGGCGACGGAACCCGGTGAGGGTCACCATCACGCTGTCGGGGTGTGAGTGGGGCTGGGTGGAATCGCCTGGTTGATCTACGTACTCCAACACTCGAACACGATGGTTCTCGAAGAGCACCCGGTACAGCCCGGGATTGGTGACAACAGGGTCTTTCATGACTCTCCTTTGGACTCTCGCTGCTCTTGCAGCGAGACGTTGACTGTTCTTCTGGGCGCGCTCGGGAGGGGGCGGCCGACGTCGGGAGCCTGCGTGACGCAGGCTCCCGACGCCTAACCCGCCGCGGTAGCGCTACCCGGCGGCGGCCACCTGGACGAGGGGAGACCAGGCGGACGTCCCCAGGGCGTTGGCGGCGCGCACCCGGAAGAACCACGTTTGCCGCGTGATGGTTCCGGTGGTGAACGTCGTCGTGTTCGCTGGTGTGGATCCGGTGCCGTTCACGGTGGTGAAGGCCGCGGTGGTGCTCCACTGGAGCGTGTAGCCGCTCTCGTTGGCGAGGTCAGCCCAGGTGAGGGTCACCCGCTCGCCGTTTCCCTGCCGCCTGGCGGTTCCGGCCAGGTTGGCCGGCGTTGCCGGAACGGCGACGGTGATCGACAGCGTGTTGGACGGCGCCGAGGCGCCCGCGGCGTTGGCTGCGGTCACCCGGTACTGGTACGTGGACCCCAGCGTCACGCTGGTGTCGGTGAAGGTCACGTTCCCCGTGCCGTTGCGCGCTGCCGGAGTGGCCAGGGCCGCGAAGGTTGTCCCACCGTCGGTGGAACGCTCCACCACGAACCCGGACTCGTTGCTCGCGTTGTCACGCCAGGTCAGAGCCACCCGAGGTCCGGCCTGCAAGGCGCCCACCAGTTGGGTTGGGGCCCCTGGAATGTTGACGCCCAGCTCCAACGAGGTTGCCCGGACAGACAAGCTCGGGAACTCCGCGCCGTACCCGACCGTGTTCACGGCCTGCACCCGGTAGCGGTAGGGCGTCGTGGCGTTGGACGTGGCGTCGACCAACTCACGCGTGCCTCCCCTGGTGTTGACCTGGTCCAGCGGCGACTGCACCGTTCCCACGTCGACCCAGGTGGTGCCGTCGGCCGTCCGCTGGACGACGAACGACGTCTCGGTGATCGAGTTGTCGGTCCACGTCAGCCGCACCCGGCGGTTGTTGCCCCTCCCGGTGAGGGTGTAGGCCAGCCCGACGGGCTGGAGAGGTGGCAGGGCGAGGCTGACCGGTCGCATCATGTCCATCTCCTCGTGGGAGAGGATGTGGCAGTGGTAGACGTACTCCCAGCCGAAGTTGACCAGCCGGTTGGTGACCACAGCGGTCGGGTTGCCCTGTGGGTCGGTGTTGTTGAAGCCCATCGTCGAGCCGATCGGATCCATCGGGCTCAGTGCCCGCACCGAGTTCGGCACCTCGAACGGCACCTTCGGGATGATCGGGCGCAGCGCCACGATCGTGTCCTCCAGTGGGCTCATCCGCACGGTGTCCTTCCAGCCCAGCTCGCCTGGATCGGTGGGCTTGATGATGTTGTCCCACGTCACCCGGTTCAGCACCTGGACGTCGTAGAGGTGGAAGTGGATGGGGTGCGTGTCCACGCCGTTGTGGGTGAATCGCCAGATCTGCGAGCCGTCGGCCATGTCGCTGATCGGGGAGACCTTCACGTCTGCCGAGGGCAGCTTGCTGCCGTCGATCAGTTCGGTCTGCGGATTGGTGAACGGGTAGAGAGTGACGTTCTGCAGTCCCGGTGTAGGCGGCTGCGCCTCGATGCCGAGGTTGGCCTGCATGCGCCCGAACTCGTCGAAGGTCGACGCATTCATCTCGTCGTGGATGGCCTTGGGCTCCATCTTCATCGACACCTTGGTGTTCGGTGAACGCAGAGTGTTGAAGGCGAAGGTTCCGGTGTTGTTCACCCGAACCAGCCCGTCGCAGCGCTGGACGGCGGGGTTGGCCACGTTGCAGTTGCTGCTGGCGGCGAAGGAGGCGCCGTAGGCCGAGTTGTAGGCGGCCTGGCCGACGATGACCGGGTGCTGGCCCGACTCGAAGACGCCCGACCCGTTCGCCTTGTGGGAGAACGCGGTGCGGAGCTTCGTCAGGTTGAACGCGGCCGCTGGTGTCGTGTCAGCGATGGTCACCTGCATTACCGTGCGGGTGTTGGGTCCGTAGCCGGCGAACGGCGTCGGGGCACCCACTGGGCTCAGATCGGGAGCGCCGGTGTAGTAGTCGTACGACGGCACCCGCGCCGGGAACGCGGCCGGGGCGTCGTTGTACATGATCAGCGTCTTGCCGGCGAACTTCGAGAAGTCGACGATGACGTCGGCCCGCTCGGCGGGTGCCAGAAGCAGCGAGGACTGGTCCACGTTGCCGACGTCGAAGCGCGTCGGATCGGTGATCCAGGTGGTGGGCTGCTGGCCGTCGAGCACCGCAGGCGCCGGCAGGAAGCCGCCCTCGCTGGCGATCTGGACCCAATCGGGGCCGTAGGCGTTGTTCTGGCTGCCCACCGGGGTGGGTGAGACCGTCGGATCCAGCTGGGCCGCCGCGAGCTCTTCGGGCTTGAGAGCCACCTCGGTGGTGCCGTCGCCCTGGGTGGGGTCGGCGGTGTACCACTGCAAGTTGAAGAAGCGGTCGTTGGCCGCGTTGAGCACCCGCAGCCGATACGACTTCGGCTGGAGGTTCAGCGTCGGGTAAGCGACACCGTTGACGATCGGGGTGTCGTTGAACTGCTCCATGCCGGCCGAGATGTTCGGGGTGCCCGGGATCTGCTCGGGTTCACAGAACGGATCGGTCTGGTACTGCCAGGTGGCCGGGTCGTCCAGATTGCAGGCAGGGTCGTAGTACGGGTTGGCAATCGGTCCGTTGACCGTCCCCGAGGCCGGTGGCCAGAACCATGGGCCGTACATCCAACGTCCATAGGCGCTCATCCCGGACGGGTCGCCCGGGTTCTGCGCAGGCATGTAGACGTGGTGGTACCAGAAACTGCCCTTGCCGCCCCAGCGTTGCGTGTCCCACGTCGGGTCCTGCAGCTGGAGCGTTGCCTCGTCCGGGGTGAAAGTGCGGTCCTGGACGATGAGGGGGATCGTGTCGTCGGCGCCGGGGATGGTCCCGTTGGTAACGAGGGCCTTCTCGGTGTCGTCGGTGATCAGGTATCCCGCGGCTTCGCCGGCGTAGACGTTGAGCCGGGTGATGCCCCACGAGTGGTCGTGGTAGAACATCATCCGGGCGCTCTGCTGGTTGGTGTAGTAGAAGGTGGAGCAGCCGTCATCGGCGGGAGCACACACTTCGGCTCCGCTGCTGTCCACCATGTCGGGAACGTTGCGCACGCTCACGCCCTCCGGCCAGGCGGTGTCCTCGCCGGCGGGGGTGATCCACTGGTGCGGTGTGCCGTCGCTGATCCACGGTGTGATGCCGCCGTGGAGGTGCAGCGTGGCCCGGTTGTCCTTGAAGCACATGTCGGACTTCGGGTAGCCGGTGCAATCCGGGTTCCGCACGCCGTCCATCACGGTGCCCTCGTTGACGGGCTCGGCCATCTCCATCGGGCCCATTCCCGAGCCCATCATGGTGCTGTCGGTGGGCAGGAAGAGGTCGCCCTCGGCGCCGTTGGGCAGGAGGTTGCGGAAGACGATCCGCACCGGCCGGTTCTTGGTGGCCGCGATGATCGGGCCTAGCCACTGGGGCGACGCGACGGCCGTGTAACCGCTGATCGGCTGCCGGGTGCCGTCGAGCAGTTCGTTGTAAAGCGGCACCTGCCGTCCCGGCACGGCCGCGGTGGACAGCTGCACGTAGCCGCGCACGAGCGTCGCGGGCAGGTCCGTGGAGAACTTGGTGCGGTACTGCACCAGGCCGATGACGTACTCGTCGGCCTCCTGGTCGTTGTAGGTCTTCACCTCGGGGACACCGGTCGGGATGAACTTGGCGTCCGCTCCCATGGCCGGCGTGTCAGGTGCCAGCGGGCAGCCGAGCCCGTCTGTGCCAGGGTTGCACGGCACAGGCAGTTCGTCCTGGAACTTCTTGATCCCTGGCGAGAGATAGCCGTCGCCGGCGGTGTCGACCGTGATCGAGGAGATGGAGCCGACGTCGGTCACCGCCGTGACGGTGGCCCCCGTGCCGGTTCCGGTGGGATCAGTCACCTCCACGCTGGGAACGCTGGTGTACCCGGAACCCGGATCAGTGATGCCCGTTCCGACGAGCGCGAGGCTCGTGGTGGCGGTTGCCGCCGTGGCGCCGTTGATGGGGTCGAAGATGGTGCCGTTGCGGATCGTGACCGCGGGGGCTGTGCTGTAGCCGGATCCGGGATCATCGACCACCACTGCGGTGATGGTGCCGCCCGCATCCATCCCATCCACGGCGTCACCGTTGGCGGTCATGGGGATGTGGGCCTTGGCCACGGTCCCGTTGGGATCGTCGGGGAGGTCGAAGTCGACGGTGGGCATCGTGTAGCCGCTGCCGCCGTCAGCGAGGGTGACGCCGTCGACGCCACCCGATGCGGTTACGGTGGCACCGGTGCCGCCGCCTCCGGTGATCGCGATGGCCAACGCGCCGTAGCCGGCGCCGGGGGAGTCCACGCTGAGCTCGACGACGGCGCCGCTCGGGTTGACCGTCGCTGTGGCCGTGCCGGCGGTGCTACCCGCGGCGTTACCACCGACGGTGACCGTGGTGGTGGTGTCGTAGCCACGTCCCGGGGAGGTGACCGTGATCGAAGCCAGTCCGCCGGTCTGGGGGTCCACCACCGCCACCGCCTCCGCACCCGTGCCCGGGCCGTCGACGGTGACCGTGGCCGTCGACAGTGTGTAGGGGCTGTTGGCCCAGTTGGGGTACGGCCCGAAGTAGTGGGGCACCTTCGTCTCGTCAGTCGGTGATGTCGGCGCAGCAGCGGCCACTTCTGCGGTCACCGCTTGCGGTGCGGCCCCGTTTGCCTCCAGCCCGATCACGGGTGTCATCACAATCAGCAACGATGCTGAGGTGATGGTGATGGCGAGCCTTCGTCGGCTCCTCCTGAGCACGTTCATCATTCCTTCCCCTCTCGTTTCGCGGGGGTCGTTTTTCTCGCCCGCCTACCGAGGGCGTCAACCGACGCTCACCCGCTATTGGAGCCCATCCCCGCGCGTGGAGAGATCAACTGACACAGCGGTCACGCAGGCGTAATCTGTCGGTCATGAGCATCTTGATGGTCGTCGATGACCACGAGCGGACTCGAGCCCTGCTGCGCACGCTGCTGGCGAACGAAGGTCACACCGTATTGCTCGCCGAGGACGGGGACGAGGCGCTGCAGCAGCTCCGTGAGCAGGAGGTGGATCTCGTACTGCTCGACGTCGTGATGCCGAAGTCGAACGGGCTGATGGTGCTGTCTGTCCTCCGTAAGAATGGCTTCACCACCCCGGTCGTCGTCGTCTCGGGGGTGGACGACGTTTCTCTGCGGGTGCAGGCGCTTGACCTGGGCGCCGTCGACTTCATCGTGAAGCCGTTCCACAACGCCGAGCTGGTGGCCCGCGTGCGGCGCCATCTGGTTGACCAGCCACACGAGCGCGACAATCAGCGCTTCCTGGAGGTGGGCGGGCTCCGACTGGACATGGATCGTCGCCTGGCACGCATGCGGGGGAAGGACGTGTACCTGTCCGAGCGTGAGTTCGGGTTGCTCGCCCACCTCGCGCGCCGGCACGGCGACGTGTGCACCCGATCTGAGTTGCTGCACGACGTGTGGGGGTTCGACTTCGATCCCGGTAGCAACTTGGTGGAGGTCTGCATGCGGCGGATACGCAAGAAGGTTCCGGACGTGCCTGTGGAAACCATCCGTTCCGTCGGCTACTGCTTCACCGACGGCTGACCTCAGAGGAGCCGAGATGAGGCAGGGCAAAGGGGTGCTGCGGTCGCGCCTGTTCCTGCCGTGGCTGGCCCTGGCAACGGTCTGCGCCCTGTGGATGTGGTTCGTTCCAACCTTCGAGGTGGTGCCGTTCCACCTGGTGTGGGTGGGCTTCGCGCTGGCCTACGGTTTTGAGGCCTGGGACCTCCTGCCGACGGTGCTGGCGGCCGTCGGAGTCAGCCTCATCACGGGTGCGATCCTGGTTTATCGTGCTTCGACCGGACACGTGGCCTGGGCGGAAACCACCGAGATCCTCCTGATGCTGATGCTGGCCGGCTTAGTGGTGTGGCACGTCCAGCGCAGAGAAGCGGCGTTGACCATGGCCGGGGCGCTGGCCGATCGGGCAGCGCAGTCGTCGGCCCGGCGGCTGCGGCTGGCCCGGCTGACCTCGCACGAGATGCGGACCCCGCTCACGATCGCGCAAAGTTATGTGGAGATGACGCTCGACGGGCAGGAGCACACGGACGTCCGCGAGCGACTGGAGGTGGTGCACGACGAGTTGCGTCGTTTGGCCCGGGCCAGCGACAGGCTGCTGCGGATGATCCAGTTGAGTGACCTGTTGGAGCGAATGCCCGTAGATGTGGACGCGCTGCTGCGGGAGACGGCCCACCGGTGGGCGTCCGTTGCCGACAGGAACTGGATGGTCGACTCCGACGCCGGCACCGTGACGCTCTCCGCCGAACGCATCCGGGGCTGCCTCGACACGTTGATCGAGAACGCCGTGCGGTACACCCACAAGGACGACACCGTGCGCCTGGCTGCCTCGACCAACGCAGGAAGCCTGTGGCTGGGCGTCGCGGACGCCGGGCGCGGCTTCGACGCGGCACTGGCCGCGGCGGTGAATGCGCGCCAGCCGCACATCGCACATCTGCCCCCGGTCGCCGGGGACCTCGACCTCTCCCAGACCGGCCTCGGCATCGCGCTCGTCCAGGAGATCGTGGAGTCCAGGGGCGGCCGCGTGTTGGTGGGGCGCAGCCATGAAGGAGGTGCGTTGGTGCTCCTGATCCTGCCGATGGATACCGGCACGGCAGGGACAGTGGGTGGGGCGCCTGCGACGGCTGAGTTGCCTGACGTGGTCTTCGACGCCGACAAGTGGGCGACCCTTTCTCCCGACCCCATGCCCGCGGTGCGCTTCTCGAGCTAGGTCAGGCGGTGACGTCGGCGGTCCTGAAGCGGCCCCAGGCCAGCGAGGCGAAGATCGCCACCCAGCCCAGTTGAACCAGAAGGCCGGACGCGAGGACACTCCAGTCGACCTCGAGGCGGAGGAACTCGGCGAAGTCGAACCAGTGATGCGTGAGCAGATAGGGATGGATGGCCGACAGTTGCGGCAGCGTGTCCAGCACCGACGACACCACGGCCACGACGGTCGTCGCGGCCATCGCGCCGACCGGTACATCCGTCAGGGTTGAGAAGAACAGCCCGACGGCCACCAGACCCGTCAGCGACAGCGCCACGTACGCCGCGACTCCCAGCATCCGGCCCACGCCCGCCGCGAGGGACACCGTGGTGCCCGACAACAGTGTCATCTCCGAAAATCCGAAGAACGCACCGCCGGCGGCGAGAGCGACGATCGTGATCACCAGCACGGCCGCGAACGCGAAAGCGAGTGCGACGAGGGCCTTTGCCGCCAGCAGCCGGGTTCTGGCCACCGGTACCGTCAATACGTACCGCAGGGTCCCCGTCTGGGCCTCACCGGCGATGGCGTCGCCGGCCGTGATGCCGATGGTCAAGGGCAGCAGGAACGGCAGGCACATGAACAGTGCTGCGATGACCAGGAAGAGCCCATTGCCGGTCACCCGGTCGATGAAACCTGGGCCCTGCCCGCTCATGCCGGAGTTGCTGGCAATGAACAGGACGAGGGCGAGCAGGAGTGGCACCAGGGCCAGCCCCGCCAACAGGGCCAGCGTGCGCCGTCGCCCGAACAGGAGCCGAAGCTCGCTGCGGACCAGCCGCCCGAACGAACCCCTAGCGCGCGACATCGAAGCCCTCCCCGGTCAGTTCCACGAACAGCTGCTCCAAGCTGCGCCGTCGGACCTCGAGCCCGTCCAGGCCGACACCGGCGTGCACCAGCGCTGCGGCCACCCCCGACGGGGCAGTGGCGCCGAGCGCAGCGTGCAGCACGGCGCCCTCGGCGGTCACTGACTCGAGCCCGAGCCCGCGGAGCACATCGGCGGCGGTAGCTACGTCGTCGAGGTTGGTGGTGACCACCAGCGTCGAGGCGTCGTCGGCGACCAGCGATCCCCGTTCCGATTGGACCAGCAGCCGACCCTGGCTCATGATCCCGATGTGCGTGCAGACCTGTTCGATCTCAGCCAGCAGGTGGGAGGAAACCAGCACGGTGGCGCCCTCGGCCGAGAGTTCGCGGATGAGGTGGCGGACTTCCCGGGTGCCCTGGGGATCGAGGCCGTTGGTCGGCTCATCGAGCACCAACAGGTCGCGGGGCCTCAGGAGCGCCGCTGCGAGTCCCAGCCTCTGCTTCATCCCGAGCGAGTACTGACGGTACGGCTTGCGGGCGGCGGCGGTGAGCCCCACGCGTTCGAGAGCCTCGCCGATCCGTTGCCGCGACGAGGACCGGGCGGACGTCGCGTCACAGGCGTCGAGCCGGGCCAGGTTGGCGCGTCCGCTGAGGTAGGGATGGAAGGCGGGTCCCTCGACCAGCGCCCCCACGCGGGGGAGCACCTCCAGGGCGTCTCCCGGCATCGGCCGGTCGAGCAGGCGTGCGGAGCCTAACGTGGGGGAAACGAGGCCCAGCAGCATGCGGATGGTGGTGGTCTTCCCCGACCCGTTGGGGCCGAGGAAGCCGTAGACAGCACCGTGGGGTACTGCGAGGTCGACCCCGTCGACCGCCACCTGCCCGGAGCGGAAGCGCTTGGTCAGCCCCGAGGTCTCGATGGCGGGGGCGCTCACGCCATCGCACGCAGCGTCTCGGCGGGCACAGCACCCACGAGCACGCGGCCGTCGTCGGTCATGAGGATGCTGAGCAGCGTGGAGCTGAGCAGGCGTCCCTCGGGAACCTCCGTGGTGAGCTGTTCGAACAGTGCTGCGTTGTCGAGCCCCATCCCCCCGGAGTGGTCGGGGGTGAACTCGTCCATCAGTTCCTGGGCCTCGTCCGATCCGACAAGGCGATCGGGCATGCCGGACATGGCGCCCGGGTCGGCGGCGAGGAGCTTGGTGAGGTCCATTCCCTGGAGTTCGACGACGCTCTCCCATCCCGAGCCGGTGACCGTCGGCTTCTGATGGTGCGTGCCCTCGTGCGACGGCATCGCGCCATCCTGCTCGGGGAGCGGTACGACGACCTCGCGCTCGGTGGCTCCCGCGGGTGGGGAGAACTCGAACACCGATTCGTTGGGCATCTGGAAGGAGACGTCGGTGAAGGAGATTTCAACCGCGGGCGCGCTCTGGTCCTGGGTGCTCCAGGTCTGCACGCGGAGGGGGGTCATCGTTTCGCCGTCGACGGCCACCACGACGCGCTCCACGAGGGTGGCGTCGGTGTCGGGGGTCACGACGAGCTGGTAGACGTCCCTGCCCGCGATGATCATCTGGGAGTCGACGCTGATGGTGCTGGACTCGTCGGCCTTCGCGAGCGCTTCCGCTGCGGCTTCCTGCGGGGTGGGCAGCTCCGCCTTGCGGGCCAGGGCCTCGGCACGGGCCTCCTCGCTCATCGCCTCCAGGCGCGCCCGGTCAGCATCGCTGACGCTGTAGTGCACGGCCTCGTCGTCGGAGCTGGAGTAGGTCCACAGGTCCGCTCCGTCGGCCACGACCGAGTACTCGGACACGGCGCCCAGCAGTGCCACCCGCGACCGCTGCTCGCCGTCGGTCCACACCTTGAGCGTGGAGCTGCCGCCCAGCAGCGACATCGGGTCGGCGCCGGTCGCCTCGGTGAAGAGCAGGTCGGGTAGGCCGAGACGTGCGGTGTGCACCACCGTGCCGGACATCGGCTGGGGGTCCGCCTCGAGCACTCGAGCGACGAGTTCCTCGGCGGAGATGTCGGGCAGATCATTCGACTCGCCCGCGGCCAGCAGTGGCTGGGCGGCCAGGGAGGCAGTGACGGCCACGGCGACGACGATCGGCACCGCCCACGGGGAGCGGAGCGGGGAACGGCGGTCAGCCTGGGAATCGGTCATGGTGCCACGATAGGCGCCGCACGCTGAGAGGCTGCTGAGAGCGGAAGCGTGCGGCGCTGGGGTGCGGACGACGCGTGAATGACATGATGAAACCGTGCGCGTACTGGTGGTCGACGATGAGCGCACCCTCGCGCGCGCGCTCCAGCGGGGACTGACCGCTGAGGGTTTCGCTGTGGACGTCGCTCACGACGGTGACGCAGGGCTCACGTTGGCCACCCACGGCGACTACGACGCCATCGTGCTCGACATCATGCTGCCGAGGCGCAATGGGTACGCGGTGACCGCTGAGCTGCGGAAGCGCGGCGTCTGGACCCCGGTGCTGATGCTGAGCGCGAAGGACGGCGAATACGACGTGGCCGACGCCCTCGACCTCGGTGCAGACGACTACCTCACCAAACCGTTCTCGTTCGTCGTGCTCGTGGCGAGGCTCCGGGCTCTGGTTCGGCGACCCTCCGGCGCCAGGCCGGCCGTGCTCGAAGTGGGTGCGCTCACCCTTGATCCGTCCACCCGAGCGGTCACGCTGGGCGGCGCGCCGGTGGAATTGACCGCCCGCGAGGTGGCGTTGCTGGAATACCTGATGCGCCACAGCGACCGCGTGGTCGGCAAGGTGGAGCTGCGTGACCACGTCTGGGAGGGCACCGGCGAGGACCTCAATGTCGTTGAGGTCTACGTGGGCTACCTGAGGCGCAAACTGGGTCGCGACGTCATCTCGACCATCCGGGGCGCCGGCTACCGGGCCGTCGGATGACTGGCCCCGTGCGGTGGGGAGGGCTGTCGCTGCGTCTGCGACTCACCCTGCTGACGGCCGGCCTGCTGGCGGTGGGGCTGTCCTTGGGCGCCGTCGCGCTGACCGCCGTCGTCTCCTCCAGCCGCGTCGCCGAACTCGACCGCGCGGCCACCGCCCGCGTGGAGACCATCGCCCGGCTCGCTTCCGACGACCGGCTCCCGGATCCGCTCCCCGTCACCCAGCCCGGAGAGATCGCGCAGGTGCTCGACACCGATGGGCTGGTGGTGTCGAGCTCCGCTACGGCCAGCCGAACGCTGCCGCTGCTGAGCCCCGAGGAGGCAGCGCTCGCTACGGAGCGACCCGGGGTCACCTTGCCCACCGCCTACGACGACCGCGCCCGCATCGCCGCCAGGACTGCGACCTGGCGAGGCGAGCGCGTCACCGTGGTGGTCGCGCTGCCGCTGCGCGACGTGGAGGGGGTGCTTCGGGCGCTTCGCGTATCGCTCGTCGGGGTCGTGCCCATCCTGACCCTCGCGCTGGCTGGACTCATCTGGCTCGCCCTGGGCAGGGCGCTGCGCCCGGTGGAGGAGCTGCGGGTGGCCGCCGCGCGGGTGGCGAGTGAGGGTGGGCCCGGCGCGTTGCCGGTGCCCGACGCGGATGACGAGCTCGCCGCGCTCGCACGCACGCTCAACGAGATGCTTGATCGACTGGATCGGGCGGCGTCGCGGCAACGCCGATTCGTGGAGGACGCCGCGCACGAGCTCAGGTCGCCGCTGTCGTCACTCAGGGCGAGCATTGAAGTGGCCCTGTCACATCCCGACGCCTTCCCGACGGGGGAGCTGGCGGCGGAGCTGGAGCCGGAAGTGCTGAGGATGCAGGCACTCGTCGACGACCTGTTGCTGCTGGCCCGGGTCGGGGCGGCGGGTGGACGTCGTCGTCTGACCGATCTGCGGGCGGTGGCGGAGCAGGTGGCGGGTACGCGCCGCGCAGGGGTGGCGCTCGAGGTGATGGGGGAAGGCGCAGCGACGGTGGACGGGCCTGCCGTGGAGCGGGTGCTGCGCAACCTCGTCGACAACGCGGTGCGGCATGCCGGCTCCCGGGTTCGCATCACGGTTGCGGGGCCCCGCGTCGTGGTCGAGGACGACGGGGCGGGGATCGCGCCGGAGGACCGGGAGCGGGTGTTCGAGAGGTTCGTCCGCCTCGATGAGGCGCGCCAGCGTGAAGCCGGGGGCAGCGGTCTGGGGCTCGCCATCGCCCAGGAGATCGCCCGCGACAACGGGGGCGACGTTGCGCTGGGCGACTCGGAGCTGGGCGGACTTCGGGCGGAGTTGACGCTCGCCGCGCAGCAGCCGGCCTCTTAGACGGCTGTTTCCGGAACGTGGGATATAGTAGAAGGATCAACTACCTCTCTGAAGGATTCTGCATGACCTTGGTCGCCCCGCCCGAGCACATCACCGCCAGCCGCATCTTCACCGAGCGGCACACCGCCTACCGCTTCACGTCGGAGCCGGTCACCGACGACGAGCTGGCTCAGGTGTACGAACTGGCGAAGTTCACCCCCACGGCCATGAACAGCCAGCCGCTGCGGATCACGTTCGTGCGCACTCCTGAGGCGAAGTCCCGCCTGCTGCCGTTGCTGGCGGAGTTCAACCGCCACAAGTCGGAGTCGGCTCCCGTCGTGGCCATCCTCGCCGCTGACATCGACTTCCACGAGCACCTGCCCGTCGTCTCGCCCCAGTCTGCCGGAGCGCGCGACCGGTTCGAGGCCGACGATGCGATGCGCGAGGCGTTCGCGCGCAACAACGCGTGGCTCCAGGCCGGCGGGTTCATCCTCGCTGTGCGCTCCGTCGGGCTCGACGCTGGCCCGATGGGCGGCGTCGACCTCGCAGGCCTCGACCGGGAGTTCTTCCCCGGCACGTCGATGCGCAGCCTCATGGTGGTCAACATCGGCCATGTCGCCGAGGACGGCACGTTCCCGCGTAACCCGCGCCTCGCATTCGACGAGGCAGCCAGCCTGATCTGACCCGCGTCGGCCCCGGCCCCGC
Source organism: Tessaracoccus sp. MC1865 (assembly GCF_017815535.1). Lineage (NCBI taxonomy): Bacteria > Bacillati > Actinomycetota > Actinomycetes > Propionibacteriales > Propionibacteriaceae > Tessaracoccus > Tessaracoccus sp. MC1865. Next base: position 344,633 of record NZ_CP072596.1, read on the forward strand.
ACGAACCTAACGCCGCCACCCGAGCCTCTTGTCGCGGGAAAGCGTTACATGTAACGTGGATCCATGAGCGTCAGCGACAGGGTGGGGCAGTACCGCGAGCGAATGCGGGCTCGCGGGTATCGTGCGGTGCAGGTGTGGGTGCCGGACGTGCGGTCGGAGCAATTCGCTCGTGAAGCCCGTCGCCAGGCCGCCCTAGTGGCGGACTCTGACCGCAGACACGACGAGCAGGACTTCATCGAGGCCGTTGCCGTCGACTGGGACGAGGAGTGAAACGCGGCGAACTATGGACGGTGGCGGGCGGTGTCTACGCCTCGAAACCGCGGCCGGCGATCATCGTTCAGGATGATGTCTTCGATCAAACGGACTCGGTGGCCGTCGTGCCCCTGACCACGAGGCTCATCGACGCTCCACTGTTGCGATTGCGAATCCCCGCAGGTGGCGCGGGCGGGTTGTCCCAGGACAGCGACGTGATGGTCGACAAGCTGACAACGGTGAGGCGGAGCAACGTGCAGGTGCGCGTCGGCAGGCTCTCCAGCCAGCAGATGGTCGACTTGGAGCGACTCCTCATGACCTTCCTCGGGATGGCCCGCTGACAGATGGCGTCAGCGGGCTCCCGCGTCGATGAACGTGGACTCAGCCGGTGCAGAGCGCCTGCAACTCCGCCATGGAGGCCCCGAACTCAGTGGTGGCCTCGGTGACGTCTCCCATCTCACTCATGTCCTGGTCGACGTAGACCTTCTGGATCGCGTCGCGCATCTTCGTGGCGTCTTCCTGCACGGCGCTGGCGGCCGCCTTGACCTCCGGGTTGACCACGATGTCCGCGGCCGTGCGGTAGGCCTCGACCAGCTTGGTCCAGGTGTCCACGGCTACCTGCGGATCCGCGGTGCCGACCGAAGCGATGTCAGCGATCGCCTTGCTCGCATCCTCGAGGGGGCCGGACATGCTCGCGCAGGCGTCCGCCACCGGCTGCTGGGCGTCCGTGCCGGCCGGGGTCGACGCGTCGGAGTCCGCGCTGGGGTCGGCGGAAGCGGACTGGGTGGTGGGGTCGGCCGACGCCGACTCGGTGCCTGTCTCGGCGGTGGTGGTGGTGTCCGTTGCGGGGGCTTCGACGGAGGCGCCGGGCGTCGTCGACTCCCCTGGGGTGCCGGAACATGCGGCGAGCCCGAGGGCTGCCATGGCGGCGATGATGGAGGTGCCGATTCTGTGATTCATGATCTTTCCTTTCGGCGGATCTCGGTGCTCCTCATGCAGGAGCCGTAGTCGGAGCATAACTTTCACCCGGTGCACACCGACCTGACGCGGCGAGGCCAGCCGCCGCCGTCCGATCCCCCGCTAAGCGACGGCTGGGACGTAACTCAGGCGCAGCACGTCGTCGTCGACCTGCTCGAAAGCCGCCAGGCGCAGCCGCGGACGGGGCCTGGCGAAGAACGGATCCCCGCCGCCCAACACCACCGGGTGGAGGTAGGTCCGGTACTCGTCGATCAGGCCGAGCTCCGTCAGGCTCTGGGCCAAGCGCGGCCCCGCCACGGCGATCTCGCCGTCGTGCTCGGCCTTCAACCGGCGCACCGCCTCCGCCAGATCGCCGGTCACCAATGAGGCGTGGGGCCCAACCTCCTTCAGGCTGCGCGAGACGACCCACTTCGGCTGCCGGCGGTGGGCGACGGCGAACTCCCGCTCGGCGTCGTCCCACTCGGCCCGGTCGTCGTCCCAGTAGCGCATCAACTCGTAGACGCGCCGCCCGTAGAGCGAGCCCGTCTGCGTCCGCGCCTCCTCGATGAAGCGCCGGAACAGCGTGGGGCCGGGCGCGAACTTGTCGTGATCGACGTACCCATCAAGGCTCTGGTTCATGCTGAAGACGAGCGTGGCCATGGCCACTCCTTTCCCCGGCGCCGGACACCGCTCAACGGTCGGGCGCGATTCAACCGAGACCCTTTCGAGGCTACCCGCCCGGATGCTGAGCCGTTCAGAAGGTGCCCAGCTTGCGAAGAGGTGGAAGGATAGGGGAGTGACTGCAATCTGGGCCCATCGCGGCGCGTCGGCATACGCTCCGGAGAACACGCTGCCTGCGTTCGAGCTCGCCCTCAAGATGGGTGCCGACGGCCTGGAACTCGACGTCCAGCGCACCGCGGACGGGCAGCTCGTCGTCGTCCATGACGAGGCGATCAACCGCACCTCCAACGGCTTCGGCAAGGTTGTGGACCAGACGCTGGAGGAACTGCGCGGCGCGGACTTCTCGCACGGTTTCCCCGGCCGTCGCAACACCAAGATCCCGCTCCTGCGCGACGTGCTGGAGCTGGTCAGGGGCACCGACGCGACGGTCAACCTTGAACTCAAGAACAGCGTCGAGCTGTACCCGGGGCTCGAGGACGACGTGCTCGCCGCCGTCACGGATGCAGGGATGCTGGACCAGACGCTGTTCTCGTCGTTCAACCACTACAGCTTGGCCAACCTGCGCGGACGGGTGTCGCCGGAGCACCTCGGCCTGCTGTTCTCGGACGGCCTCTACGAGCCGTGGGAGTACGCCAAGCGGTTCGGCGCCGGCAACGTGCACCCGCACTACCTGGCGCTGCGCCACCCGGATTTCGTGTGGTTGTGCCACGAGAAGGGCATCAAGGTCAATGCCTGGACGGTGAACAACGACGAAGACGCCCTGCGTCTGAAGCGCATCGGCGTGGACGCGATCATCACGAACTTCCCCGACAGGCTGGGCGAGACCGTCCGTCGCGGCTACCTCTGAGCCAGACCGCTGAGCCAGACCGCCGACGGCGCGAGCCGCCCCGCGCGCTCGGGCCGACGTCGCCGAGCCGCGCTCGATAGGGTGGGCGCATGAGCAACCCGTTCCGCCCAGAGCTGTGGACCCCCGTCGAGGGCTTCGAGTTCACCGACATCACGTACCACCGCGCCAAGGACGTGCCCGCCGTGCGGATCGCGTTCGACCGGCCGGAGGTGCGCAACGCGTTCCGCCCGCACACCGTCGACGAGCTGTACCAGGCGCTCGAGCACGCCCGCACCTCCTCCGACATCGGCTGCGTGCTGCTGACCGGCAACGGGCCGTCCGAGAAGGACGGCGGCTGGGCGTTCTGCTCCGGCGGGGATCAGCGCATCCGCGGCCGCGCCGGCTACCAGTACGCGGAGGGCGAGACGGCGGAATCCGTCGACGCCGCCAAGCTCGGCCGCCTGCACATCCTCGAATGCCAGCGCCTGATCCGCTTCATGCCGAAGGTCGTCATCGCCCTGGTCAACGGGTGGGCTGCCGGCGGCGGCCATTCGCTGCACGTCGTCTCAGACCTGACGCTGGCGTCGCGCGAACACGCCAAGTTCAAGCAGACCGACGCCGACGTCGGCTCGTTCGACGCGGGCTACGGCTCGGCCTATCTAGCCCGCCAGGTGGGGCAGAAGTTCGCCCGCGAGATCTTCTTCCTCGGCGACGTCCACGACGCCGAGGACGCCCACCGCATGGGCATGGTCAACCGGGTGGTGCCGCACGCCGAACTCGAGGACGTCGGCCTGGAATGGGCCGCCAAGATCTGCGGCAAGTCACCCACCGCGCAGCGCATGCTCAAGTACGCCTTCAACGCCATCGACGACGGGCTGGTCGGCCAGCAGATCTTCGCGGGCGAGACCACCCGGCTGGCCTACATGACCGACGAGGCCGTGGAGGGCCGCGACTCCTTCCTGGAGAAGCGCAGGCCGGACTGGTCGAAGTTCCCCTATTACTACTGAGCCATCGCGGCAGCGCAAGGCACGCACCCGCGTCTGACAAGCGACGACTCCCCGCGGAACCGCCGAAAAGTAGTACGTCTGACCTCTCGCCGAGGACCCCTGGATCGACCCCGCGCTCAGTAGGGTGACCGGGTAGACCTACCGTGTGGAAGTGAGGGTCGATGGCGATCCTGGAGCCCTCCTCAGTTGCCAGCCTCAGAGCCGCCCTCGCCGCCGGCGCGGGGTTCAACCTGCTGCTGTTCCACGGCCACGTGCCGGAACAGCCAGGCCAGGTCGACAACGGCTGCCTCAGCGAGCACTATCCCGCGCCCTTCGAGTCCGACGGCGAGCTCTTCCGCACCGTCGAGCACTACCTCGCCTGGCGCAAGGCGACCCTCTTCGGCGACACCCATTCCGCACAGCGCGTGCTGAGGGCAGAGTCGCCGACGACGGCCCGGGCGATCGGGCGCACCGTCCGGCCGTTCAACGACGAGGTGTGGAAGTCGCACCGCTTCGAGGTGGCGGTGGCCGCCAACGTGGCCAAGTTCGCCGCGGATCCGCAGTTGGCCGACCACCTGAGGTCCACCGGGCACGCGGTGCTGGTCAACGCCACGCCCATCGACAGGGTGTGGGGCATCGGCCTGTCGGCCGATGACCCCGCCGCCCAGGACCCCACCCGCTGGCCGGGCCTCAACATCCAGGGCTTCGCCCTCATGGAGGCCCGCCGCCGGCTGCTCAGCTGAGGTGGGAGACGACCTCCCAGGTGGGGTCGTTGGCCACCTCCACCGGTAGGGCGAGCGCGGTGGCGAGATCGAGCAGCCGCTGCGTCGCCTCCGTGTCGGGCCGGACGTAGGAGTACCACGTGCGCAGGCTGTTGAGGGTTTCGACGGCGACCAGTTCGCCGTCGGCCCCGATGCTCTCGTTGATCATCTCCTCGACCTCGTCGGCCGCCGGGCCCCGCAGGTCTTCGAGCCGGAGCCGGATGGTGACGACCTTCTCCAACAGCGGTTCCCGCGCCACGCACAGCGGCACCCTGATGCGCGCGTGGAGCTCCTTGCCGTCGTAGCGGGTGCCCTGCACCGTGGTCCACGGGCTGACGTCGGGGAGCTCGACGAACCGGGTGCGCACGTCGTCGACGAAGCGCCGCAGCGTGACGAGGTCGACAGGGTCCTCCGGCGGGCTGTCCAGGGCCTCGAGCCCACCCACCCAGCACTGCACATGCTCCTCGCCCAACGCGACGTCCACCATGGCAGCGGCCAGCGACGCCCGCTGCTCGGCGGTGAAGGGCTCGAACAACGGGTGCCACACGCCGACGTCGACCCGGCGCGCCATGTCGCGGTAGGTGATCTGGGTGTCCGCCAACTCGAGGGCGAGCCCGTCGATGTCGAAGGTCACGGCCATCGGCTCCGGTGAGCGCTTGATGAAGTTCGAGTAGGACCAGTGCCGGTCCGGCGCTGGGGCGCCGTCACGGACCCGGCGGGCCAGCGCCATCAGCCACGGCTGCCCATGGGCAGAGATGGTGAGGGTGCGACGGCTGCGCCCCGCGTTGTCGTCGATGCGGTAGCCGAGGCGCGAGTCGACGGCGTCGAGCTGCTCGGCGAGCAGCGGCCCGTAGGTGCGGACCGCAGCCTCCTCGGCGCCGGTGTCCAGCAGCGACCCCAACGCGGCTGAATGCCGCCCCCACCACTGCCAGAACGCGTCGATCCGCTGTGCCTCGTCCATGACCCGAGCCTAGGGCGAGTCGTCAGCCCGCGTAGCTGTAGATCAGCACCGAGTACGGGGCGATGGTGAGCGTGGCGCTGGCGCCGAACCCGTCCTGGCCCTCGTCGTTGCTGTGCAGGTCGTCCGACGGGTGGTCTCCGAAGTCGTCGGAGTACAGGGTGGCGTCGGAATTGAGCTTCAACTCCCACCTGCCGCCTGACGGCAGCCCGATGCGGTAGTCGTCGCGCACCTCGCCGGAGAAGTTCGCCACCACCACGACGTCGTCGCCGATGCCGTGGTCGTACCAGCGCTGGAACGCGATGACCTTCGCGTCATCATTGCGATGGAAGACGTTGATGCCCTGGCCCTGCAGCCCCTGCGACTCGCCGAACAGGTTGCGCCGCAGCGTGATGAGGTCCGCGTAGAGCTGCACGATGCCGTGGTGCTCGCGCTTCAGATGCCAGTCGAGCGGCACGTCGTCGCGGAACCAGTCGCCCTGGAGGAACTCCTGGCCCTGGAACAGCATGGGGATGCCCGGCGCGGTCATCACGAGCGCGGCGCCCAGCGTGGAGCGCTTCTGCGCGAACCAGCCCTGCTGGTCGCCGGGCTGGACCTCCGCCACGACCCTCGCCTTGCCGTTGGCCACCTCGTCGTGCGACTCGGTGTAGACCACCCGGCGGAACGCGTCACCGTCGTAGTTGAAGGTGAGCGCGTCGGCGATGGCGTCGATGCTGCGGTGCGCGTCGTCGTATTCCTGCAGGGCCTTGCGCACCGGGTGCACGAAGTTGGGGTCCCACTGCGCGTGGTAGCCCGCGCCGTCGTTGTCCAGGCCGGTGACCAGCGGGTTGGAGTGCATGTCCTCCGCGATGAGCAGCGCCCTGGGGAACTGGGCGCGGATGTCGCGGTTGATCCAGGACTGCAGGGTCCAGCCGTCGATGATGTCGAAGCCCGTGGCGTCCACGGAGCGCATGTACGGCGTCATGTCGTAGCGCAGCCCGTCGACGCGGTACTCGCGCAGCCACATCAGCGCGTTGTCGTGGATGAAGCGACGCACCTCGGCCCGGCCGTAATCCGGGCGGGTGTCGCCCCACGGGGTGCTGGAGCGGTGGTCGTTGTAGAAGTAGATACCGCCCTTGTCGTTCTCCTGCCACCCGTCGAACTGCCACAGGTCCAGGTCTGACGGGCCGAAGTGGTTGTAGACCACGTCCTGGATCACGGCCAGGCCCATGCGGTGCGCCTGCTTCACGAACTCGCGGTAGGCGCGGGGGCCGCCGTAGGTGGATTCGACGGCGAAGATGTGGGCGGGGTTGTAGCCCCAGGACAGGTCGCCGGCGAACTCGGCGATGGGCATGAGCTGGATGGCGTTGCAGCCCAGGTCCAGGACGTGCTGGAGCTTCTCGGCCATCATCGTGAAGCTGCCGGTGTCGTCGCTCTTGGTGAAGAACGAGCCGACGTGGGCCTCGTAGATGACGATCTCGTTGTGCGCCGGAGGCTCGAAGCTGTCGTCCTCCCAGTCGAAATCGAGGGGGTCGACGATGACGGTGTTGCCGACGGAGTTCGTCACCTCGCGGGCGTAGGGGTCGTTGCGGTGGAGTTCGAGGCTGCCGTTGGTCAGCAGGTACTTGTACTCCTGACCCGCCTCGGCGCCCTCGACGTAGCCGTACCAGTACCCCTCGTCGTTCTCCCTGGTGAGGGGATGTGCCGTGGTGTCCCAGCCGTTGAAGTCGCCGGTGACGCTGACGCTGTCGGCGTTCGGCGCCCACACCCGGAATCCGACGCCACCCTCGGCGACGATCGCGCCCATACCCTCTAGAACCACGATGGCCCCTTTCTGATCTCGCCTCAGAGTAGGGGATGTCTCCAAGCGTGCGCTGGGAGTGGAGGGTGGCTCAGAACAGCACGAGCAGCAACGCCCATGCCGACGCCACGATCTCGACGACGCCGATCTGCCCCGGCGAGCGACGCCGACGCGGCAGCCACCAGGCGCGCGCGATGAGGGCCGCTGCCCACATGGGCCAGCCCCAGCCGAGCCAGCCGACGATGGCCGCCGCCAGCACCAGCGCGCCGAGCGCCACGTGGTAGAACAGCGACCGCTTCGCCGAGCGGGGGTCGTTGCGCTCCCGGATGAGTGCCTTCACGTGCAGCACCGTGCCCACGAAGTAGGCCGTGATGGCCACCACGACGGCGACCTCGTCAGCCCGGACGAAGTCCACCCCCGCGGTGCTGCGCAGCACCGCCATCAGGCCGCAGGACGCGACGATCGTGAGCACCCCGGAGAGCACGGTGCGTTCCCGCTTGGAGGCCGCCAACCACAGCGCGCTACCGAGCAGGACGGCGTACAGCGGTGCCCACAGCAGCAGCGACCAGCCCCGGAACCACAAGGTGACAAGGCCCGCGACGACGGCGATGGCGCCGTAGACGGCCACGGCGGGGTAGTACGAGGGGCGGCGGCGCGGCGCGGCCTTCAGCGCCAGCGTGAGCGCGTGGTAGGCGAAGTAGCCGATCAGCCACGTGACGCCCAGCGCGGCGTCGCCACCGTCGAGGGGGCGGTAGGGGGCCACCAGGATCAGCCCGGCGAGGAACGGGACGATGATCATCGCCCAGGCGCCGTGCTGGTTGGTCATCCACCCCTTGGACGCTCCCTTGGCCATGACCCCAACCTATCGGCCGCCCCGCGGGGGACGAGCGACGGGGTGCCTACTCGGCCAGGCCGTACAGGCGGTCGCCGGCGTCGCCGAGGCCGGGCACGATGTAGCCGGCCTCGTTGAGGCGCTCGTCCAGCGAGGCGACCACGACGCGGCACGGCACCTGCAGGTCGCCCAGGAGGTGCTGCAGCTTCTCCACGCCCTCGGGCGCAGCGGTCAGGCAGATGGCGGTGATGTCGTCCGCCCCCCGGTCCACCAGGTACTGGATGGCGCCGCCGAGTGAGCCGCCGGTGGCGAGCATCGGGTCCAGTACGTAGCACTGCCGGCCCGACAGGTCCTGCGGGAGGCGCTCCGCGTAGGTCATGGGCTGCAGGGTCTTCTCGTCGCGGATCATGCCGAGGAAGCCCACCTCCGCGGTGGGCACCAGGCGCAGCATGCCGTCGAGCATGCCGAGCCCGGCGCGCAGGATGGGCACCACCAGGGGCGCCGGCTGCGCCAGCTTCACACCGGTGGTGGGGGCGACGGGCGTCTCGATCTGCACCTCATGGACGCGCACCCCGCGGGTCGCCTCGTAGGCGAGCAGGGTGACGAGTTCCTCCACGAGCAACCGGAAGACCGGCTGCGGCGTGTTCTTGTCCCGCAGGACCGTGAGCTTGTGATGGACGAGCGGGTGTTCGACGACGTGTAGTTCCACGGGACCAACCTTCGCACATCCGGGCACTTCCGCGTAGCGGGTTGGGCCCCCTGCTGTCTCATTCCGGGGAAGCGTGCAAGGATGGGCGAGGCACCTGGGTTCGTCGGAAGGAGTGGGTTGTGGACGTGTTCGATGAGGATGCGGAGCCGTTCGACTTGAAGAACGACGTCGAGGAAACAGACGACGCTGATCTGGACGATTTCGACGACGACGATGACGACCTCGAAGACGCCACCGAGGACGACATCGACCTTGTGGTCGCGCTCTACCGCGAAGACGGTAAGGCCACTGCGGTGCCCATGGACTACGACCTCGCCAACGACTTCGACGAGCTCATCCGTCAGCTGAGCCGCCTCCCAGGCGACTCGGGCGCCGACGGCTGGGTCTCCGTGGCCGGCGAGTTCTTCGTGTTGTGCCGCGTGCGCGGCCGCACCGTCGAGGTGCTGCTGTCCGACGCGACGGCCGCCAACGACTGGCCCCTGGCCCGCGACGTGGTCGACTACCTAGGCGAGGACGTGCCGGACGAGGACGACGACTCCTTCCCGCTGGGCGACCTCGAGATCTACGCAGCCAGCGGTCTCCGCGGCTTCGAGATGGAGGCCATCGCCACGGATTACGACGAGGATTCCGACGTCCTCCTCGGCGTCATCGCGAAGAAGCTGAAGATCGGCGCGGAGTTCGAGCGCGCCGCCGAGTCCTTCGACGACTGACCTGGGCCGTGGGCACGCGCTGGCATGACGCGATGCGTCGCGCGCTGGCCGAGGCGTCGGGCGCGGAAGCGCACGGCGACGTACCCATCGGCGCCGTCGTCCTGAACCCGGCCGGGGAGGTCATCGCCGCTGCCGGGAACGAACGGGAACTCACCGGGGACCCCACCGCGCATGCGGAGGTCGTCGCCATCCGCCGCGCCGCGCAGGCAGTGGGGGAGTGGCGGCTCACCGGCTGCACGCTCGTGGTCACCCTGGAACCCTGCACCATGTGCGCCGGCGCCATCGTCGCCTCGCGGATCGGGCACCTCGTGTTCGGCGCGTTCGACGAGAAGGCCGGCGCCGTCTCGTCGCTGTGGGACGTGGTGCGCGACCCCCGGCTCAACCACCGCCCGACGGTGACCTCACGGGTCCTGGAAACCGAATGCGCCGCGATCCTCGAGCAGTTCTTCGCCGCCAAACGCTAGGTGAACCCCCCTGCCCGCTCATGACAGCTGGGCCGCGGCTCAGTCGAGGATGGAGATGCCGCCGCGCAGGTCCGGCTGCGCCTTGCGGAACACGACGGCCACCACCAGCGCCAGCACGCCGGCCCCCGCGGCGATGAACAGCGCGCCGGGCGCCCCCACCGCGTCGATCGCTACGCCGGCGACGGCCGCGCACACAGAGGTGCCCAGCAACTGGCCGGTGCCGATCCAGCCGTAAGCCTCCGCTGTGTCGGCGAACGGCACGCTGCCGGCGATGACCGAGGACACGGCCGCCAGGGCGGGCGCGATGCCGACGCCCGCGATGAACAGGGCGGCGGTCAGGCCCCAGAAGCCGGTCAGGATCGCGGCCAACACGAGGCCGACCACCATGATCATGGTGCGCAGGGCCAGCGACCAGCGCGAGATGGGCCGGTTGCCCGCCGCGAGCCCGCCGATGAGCGAACCGAACGACGTGATGCCCAGCACCACGCCGGCGAGGATCGAGCCTTCGTCGAAGCTGGCCACGACACCCACCTCGACGGCGGCGAAGGCGCCCAGGAACAGCGCCGAGGTGACCATCATGAGGATCACGGACGGGTTCTGGAGCACGCGGCCCAGCTTGCGGTCCGTCTGCGGGATCTTCATGGTGCGCACGGCCGGCGCCAGCATGAAGGCGAGGCCGCCGACGATCTGTACGGCCACCACGATGAGCAGCGCCACGGTGGTGTCGAACGCGGCCACCAGCATGGTGATGGACACCGGTCCGATGACCCAGATGACCTCCTGCAGCGCGGCGTCGAAGCTGAAGAGCGTCGTCAGCAGGGGGCGCGGGGTCACCCGGGGATACAGCGTGCGGACCGCCGGGATCACGGGCGGGACGGTGCCGCCGCCCAGGGCGCCCAGCACGATGAGCCAGAACAGGGGGAGGGTGGGGAACAGCGCGAGGGCCGAGAAGGCGGTGACGGACAGGAGGGTGCACACCAGCAGCACCCGGAAGGTGCCGAACCTGCTCAGCAGCCGCGACACCGGCGGCCCGGCCACGGCCATGGCCGCGGAGAACGACGCGAGCACCAGGCCCGCGGCGGTGTAGGTGCCCTGGGCCCGCTCCACGTGCATGAGGATCCCCAGCGTGTACATCCCGGCCGGGAACCGGGCGGCTAGCTGGGCCGCCAGGATGAGCGGGAGTCCCGGGACACGGAGGAGGGCCGAGATTTCACGCACCGGCCTACTGTACGCGCCGGGCGCGGGTGGCTGGCAAACCACGATTGGTGATCGCCGGTGGGAATCACTACACTGGTCTGCGGTGATGTGTCTGAGCGGCCGAAAGAGCTCGCCTCGAAAGCGAGAGTAGGGCAACCTACCGGGGGTTCAAATCCCTCCATCACCGCCGACGAACCCCCGGAAGAGATTCCGGGGGTTCAACGTTTCTATGGGCCCCGGAGCCGAGGCTACGGGCGTGCGTGCGACGGGCTCAGCTCTCCGTCGTCGGCGAGGGGGACGGGGACGCAGACTCGTCCGTGGCCACCGGCGGCCTGCAGATCGAACCGCCGGCGGACGACACCTGGTAGATGATCTGTTCCGTGGGCGCGTAGCCCTGCCAGGCGGTGCCGACCAGCACGTCGAGGGTGCCGTCGATGCGGTCGTCGTACTCGATCTTCGGGTCGATGAAGTTCGACATCAGCAGCCGCATGGCGGGGTACTGGTCCTTGTTGCCGCGGATCACCGTCTCCTTGATGGTCTCCTCGGTGTCGTCGACGCTCACCACGTTGTACCCGCCGTCGGTCAGTTGCGTGCCGATCCGACGCGCCAACCCGGAGGTGAAGCCGCCGTTGTACACGTGCACGAACACCATGGTGGGGTTGACGAACTCCGTGGCTTCAGTGACGCACGGCGTGGGCGGTGTCGTCGGCAGCGGCGCGGTGAGTTCGCGCCAGCCCCACAGGAAACCCCACCCGAGAAAGCCCAGCAGACCCAGCAGAATCACCGGGGTGGCTATCAGGCGGAAGATGCGCACTTGTTTACATTCGCTTTCGTCGAGGAGTTTCCCTGGTGGGAGATTACTTCAACTCGAGGACCCTGGCGTGCATTGTCTGCCGTTGCTGGAGCGCGGCGCGCAGCGCCCGGTGCAACCCGTCCTCCAGGTAGAGCTCGCCGCGGTAGGACACGACGTGCGCGAAGAGGTCGCCGTAGAAGGTGGAATCCTCCTCGAGCAGCGCCTCCAGATCCAGCGTGCGCTTGGTGGTCACGAGTTCGTCGAGGCGCACCTGATGGGGCGCGATCGCGATCCACTGCTTCTGGGTGTACCCGTGGTCCGGGTAGGGGCGGGAATCGCCGACTCGCTTGAAGATCACGCCGCCAGCCTACCCAACCCGCCCCCCGCCCGGAGCCAGCTGTGCCCACTGGGGCCTCCGTGCGTCGTAAACACGCCCGTGCGACGGGGGTCTGTGGGACGATGCGGACGTGAACGATGCAGCACCAACTGACCAGATCAGGGCCGGCTACACCTTCGAGGCGCCGGCAGCGACGCTGGGCGTCCTCGTCGACGGAGAGCCCGCCGTCGACGTGCCCATCCGCATCCCCCTGTCGATGTTCAACAGGCACGGCCTGGTGGCCGGGGCCACCGGCACGGGCAAGACCAAGACCCTGCAGGTGATGGCCGAGGCGCTGTCGACGGCCGGCGTGCCCGTGTTCGCCGCGGACATCAAGGGCGACCTCAGCGGCATGGCGTCGCCGGGCGAATCGAACGATAATATCCTCGCCCGCACGCAGAAGCAGGGCCAGCCCTGGCAGCCGACGGCGTTCCCCGCCGAGTTCTACGCCCTGGGCGGGCAGGGCATCGGCGTTCCGGTGCGGGCGGCCGTGTCGTCGTTCGGCCCCATCCTCCTGTCCAAGGTGCTGGGCCTCAACCAGGTGCAGGAATCCTCGCTGGGGCTGGTGTTCCACTACGCCGACAAGAACGGCCTGCTGCTCCTCGACCTCAAGGACCTCGTCGGCCTGCTCAAGTGGCTCACCTCGGATGAGGGCAAGCCGGAACTGAAAGGCATCGGCGGGGTGTCGACGGCCACCGCCGGCGTGATCCTCCGCTCGCTCGTGACGCTCTCGGACCAGGGTGGCGACGTCTTCTTCGGCGAGCCCGAGTTCGAGCCCTCGGAGTTGCTGCGGGTGGCGCCGGACGGCCGCGGCGTGGTGTCGCTGCTGGAACTGCCGCAACTCGCCACGCAGCCCGCGCTGTTCTCCACGTTCCTGATGTGGCTGCTGGCAGACCTGTTCACGTCGCTGCCCGAGGTGGGCGACCTCGACAAGCCCAAGCTGGTGTTCTTCTTCGACGAGGCCCACCTGCTCTTCAACGATGCGTCGAAGGCGTTCCTCCAGGCCATCACGCAGACCGTCCGGCTGATCCGCTCCAAGGGCATCGGCGTGTTCTTCGTAACGCAGACACCCAAGGACGTGCCCGACGACGTGCTGGCCCAGCTCGGTTCGCGCGTCCAGCACCAGCTCAGGGCCCACACGCCCAACGATGCGAAGGCCCTCAAGGCCACCGTTGACACCTACCCGCACTCCCACTACGACCTCGAGCAGGTGCTGCAGCAGCTGGGCATCGGCGAGGCCGTCGTGACCGTGATGAGCGAGAAGGGCGCGCCCACCCCGGTGGCCTGGACGCGGATCTGGGCGCCGGCCTCCTCGATGTCGCCGACGCCGGAGGCCCAGTTGCGGGCCTCGGTGGAGGCGTCGCCCCTGTTCGCGCGGTACGGCCAGGCGGTGGACAGGGAATCGGCCTACGAGATCCTGACCCGCCGGCTCGAGGCCGGCTCGGCGCAGGCCGCGGCCGAACGGCTGGAGGCGGAGCGGGCGGAGGCCGAGGCCGCCGCCCAGAAGGAGCAGGAGCGCACCCAGCAGGAGTGGGAGAAGCAGCAGCGCGAGAACGAGCGCGAGCTGGCCCAGCTGGAGCGCGAACGCAAGCAGGCGGAGGCCGAGCGTCGCCGCTATGAGCGGGAGAACCCGTCGCTGATCGAGCAGGTCACGAAGTCGCCGGTGTTCAAGGACGTCATGCGCACGGCCGGCCGCGAGATCGTGCGCAGCATCTTCGGCACCGGCCGCCGGGGGCGGTAGCAGCTCAGTCGACGGTGTAGGTGGGGATGTCCGGATCCTCGCGCACAGCGTCCGACAACGCCTGCAGTTCCTCGGCCAGCGCCTGCGCGCCCAGGTCACCCCTGAGGAACTGCCCCCAGAGGCGGTTGTAGTCCTCGGACAGGCCGTAGTGGGACACGAAGCGCCACGAGTACACGTCCTCCCCGGCGTCTGCCAGGAGGCGGGTCTGCGCGGCCAACGCCGTCGACTCCAGGTCTGCCGGCACCGTGGTGCGCACGACCGTGGGCACCAGGTTGTTCCGTGCGAACGACTCCGCGGCCTCCCTCGACAGCAGCGTCCGCAGGAGTTCCTGCCCGCCGGCCGGGTTCGCTGAGTTCTTCGGCACCATGAACTGCTCGATGGGCTGCGCATGCGCGGCGGACCAGGGCAGCGTCGGCGCGGCCGTGAGCGCGGGCACCGGGGAAACCGTCATCTCGAAGCCGTGGCTGGTGCGGCCCTCCATCTCCCTGGCGATCCAGGACCCCGACGGGTAAAACAGCGCCTTCTGGTGCTGCGACCACTCCGCCTGGGCGTCCACGTACGCCCCGCCATGGCGGACGAAGCCCGCGGCCACGCACTCCGCCAGGGACTGCAGCACCCCGGCGACGGCGGGGTGGGACCAGCCCTCGGGCTCTAGGTTGTCGAGCGCGCGGCGCACGTCGTGGCCGCCCTCCTTGATGGCCGACGAGATGGCCAGCTCGGCGTAGTAGCTGGCGGCGTCGTCGCCCCACACGAACAGGTCCTGGCCCAACCCGCGGGCCTGCTCGCCGAGCTCCAACAGCTCGTCCCAGGCGGTGGGCACGGCCCAGCCCTGAGCCGCGAAGTGGCTGGCGGAGTGCCAGAGCCCGTAGACGCTGAGTGCGTAGTCCAGCGCCACGTGGCGTCCGTTGAACGTGCCGGCCTGCACCACGCCGCTGTACAGCGTCTCCTCGATGGGGATGCCCTCGAGGTTGACGGACGACATCAGGTCGTCGAGCGGCAGGAGTTCGTCGACGATGTCCGCGACGGCCAGCTGGTGGCTGCCGGAGTTGTCGACGAGGTCCGGCGGGGTGGCGCCGTCGGCGAACAGGGGCGCCACGTCTGCGGTGATGTCGCTACTCGCGGACACCTGGACCCGCAGGCCCTCATAGGTCTTCCGCATGGCGGTGGCGGCGTCGCGCACGTAGCCGACGCCGAAGGCGCCGTCGAAGATGACGGCCTTGACGCTGCTGGGCACCGTGAGCCCGAAGGGATGGGTGGCCGTGGGGCTGGGCTCCGGCGTGGAGGTGGGGCTCCCCGTCTGGCTCTCGCCCGGGGGCGCCGGCGGCTGGGTGTTGACGCACGCCGTGAGCGGCACGACGGCGGCCGCAGCCAGGAAGTGTCGTCGCCCCAGAATGGTCATGCAGGAACTCTAGCCCCGCGCCCGCCGGGAGCACCCTTCTTGCCTGCCCGGCGCCCGGCGCCGGGACAGGGGGAGGGCAAGGTCAGCGACCGGTGCCCGCGTAGACAGTGGCCTCGGCCGAGCCGTCGAGCCCGAAGGCGCTGTGGGCGGCGCGGACGGCGTCGTCGACATCATCGGCGCCGACGATCACCGAGATGCGGATCTCCGAGGTGGAGATCATCTGCAGGTTCACGTCTGCCTTGGCCAGAGCGTCGAAGAACGTGGCGGAGACGCCCGGGTGCGAGCGCATGCCCACGCCCACCACCGAGACCTTGCCGATCTGGTCGTCGTAGAGCACCTCCTCGAAACCCACCTCGTCCTTGATGGCGTCGAGCGCGGCGATGGCCTTGGCGCCCAGGTCCATGGGGAGGGTGAACGAGATGTCCGTGGCGGCGTCCGACAGGCGCGAGATGTTCTGCACGATCATGTCGATGTTGATGTCGGCCTGGGCGATCGCGCGGAAGATGCTGGCGGCTTCGCCCACCCGGTCCGGCACGTTGACGATGGTGATCTTGGCTTCGGTGCGGTCGTGGGCGACACCGGTGATGATGGCTTCTTCCATGGCTCCGTCTTTCGTGATCTGATCCTGGCTCTTGACCCAGGTGCCGGGCTTGTCGGTGAACGAGGAACGCACGTGCACGGGCACGCCCTCGCGGCGCGCGTACTCGACGCAGCGCAGGTGCAGGATCTTGGCGCCGCTGGCGGCCATCTCCATCATGTCCTCGTAGCCGATCTCGCTGATCTGGCGGGCGGACTTCACGATGCGCGGATCCGCCGTGTAGACGCCGTCCACATCCGAGTAGATCTCGCAGTAGTCGGCGCCCAGCGCGGAGGCGAGCGCGACGGCGGTGGTGTCCGACGCGCCGCGGCCGAGCGTCGTCACGTCCTTGGTGGTCTGGGCGACGCCCTGGAAGCCCGCGACGATCACGACGCTGCCCTCTTCGAGCGACTTCACGACGCGGCCCGGGGTGATGTCGATGATGCGCGCGTTTCCGTGGGTGGGGGTGGTGAGGATGCCGGCCTGTGATCCGGTGTAGGACACCGCCTCCACGCCGAGGTCCGCCAGCGCCATCGCCAGCAGCGCGGCCGACTGGCGCTCGCCGGTGGTCAGCAGCATGTCGAGTTCGCGTGACTTGGGGCTGGGGGAGACCTGCAGCGCCAGGTCCATCAACTCGTCGGTGGTGTCACCCATGGCGGAGATGACGATGATGACGTCGTGCCCCTCGCCGCGGGTGCGTGCGATGCGGCGGGCGACGCGCTTGATGGACTCCGCGTCCTGAACCGAACTGCCGCCGAACTTCTGAACGATGCGACCCATGTGTAAGAACCTCCTGAGGACCGCGTATCAGGATAGTTCGCCCGGGGCCTGGAAGCGAGGGCCGTCCGCCGCGCACCGGGTCGCCGTCGTCCGGCGACGTGCGCACCAGCGCTGGGGGCAGTCCCGGCGCGTGGAATCAGGCTGAGCATTGAACAAGCAGGCGGTCGTTCATTGCTGGGTTTATCCCTGTGGACGGCGCCAAATCCAGCATTGAACGAGGAGGTCGTGGTTCATTGCTGGGTTCAGCCCTGTGGACGACGCCGAATCAAGATTCGGGTCGCCAGGGCGACCCCCGCACCCGCCCCGACGGCGCCCGGCCCCAGCGGGTAATGTCGGGCCCGTGACCGCGCTCCCGATCCTCACCGCAGAAGAACAGCGCGTGCTGGGGTGCCTCCTCGAGAAGGAGATCACCGTCCCGGCCAGCTATCCGCTGACGCTCAACGCCCTGCGCACCGCCTGCAACCAGTCCAGCAGCCGCGAGCCCGTCGTCGACTACGACGAGCGCACCGTCCAGGACGCCGTGCGCTCCCTCAAGGACCGGGGGCTGGCCCGTATCACGTGGCTGGACTACGGCAAGCGCACCCTGAAGTACTCGCAGAGCGCCGTCGAGGCCCTGGCACTGCCCGACGACGAGCGCGCCCTGCTGACCGTGCTGCTGCTCCGCGGCCCCCAGGCGCCGGGTGAGCTCAAGGCCCGCACCGACAGGCTGCACCGCTTCACCGACAGGGAAGCGGTGGAAGCCGTCCTGCAGCGCATGGCGCAGCGCGAGGCCCCGCTGGTGCGGCAGCTCGAGCGCAAGGCCGGACACCAGGACCATCGCTGGCTCCACCTCCTGGGCGACATCCCGCCCGACGTCGGCCCTGAGGCCGCCGTCGACCGGGAGCAGATCCTGGCGGAGGGGGTCGCCTCCCGCGACGAGGCCATGGTCGTCGCCTACGAGGCGCTGGCAGACCTCGAGCCGGACCCGATGTCGCCCACGGCGTTCGAGGACTGGTTCATCGCGCACGTGGCCGAACTCTCGGGCCCGCACCAGACGGCCGACATCGGCTGCGGCCTGGGCGACACCACGCTCCTCCTGGCGGAGGCCGGTGCGCTGCCCACCGGTTTCGACCTGGCACCGCGCATGATCGAGGTGGCCCGCGAGCGCAACCTCGACGTCGAGTTCGAGGTGGGCGATTTCCGCCGCCTCCTGCGGCCGGGCAACGACGCGGGCTGGGGCGCCATCCTGGCCTGGTACTCCTTCATCCACCTCGCGCCCAGCGAACTGGCGGCCGTCCTCCGGCACCTCGCCCAGACCCTGCTGCCCGACGGCGTGCTCGCGCTGGCGGTCTACGTCGGCAACGCCGTCGAACCGGTGACGCAGTGGGACGGCGAAGAGGTGGCGGTGCCGCTGGTGCTGCACGACCCTGCCGAGATCCGCCGCGCGATGTCCGCGGCCGGCCTGGAATCTGAGTCGTACCTCGTCAGCGGCGACGCGGATCGGGACCGGCTCTATCTCATCGGCCGACGCAGAGCCTAGTCAAACACCCACCAAGCATTATCGAGAGGACTACCCTGTCTGCCATGGATACGGTTCGCTGGGGCATCGTCGGCACGGGAGCTATCGCACACGGAGTGGCTGGAGACTTCCAGTTCGTCCCCGGTGCGGAACTGACCGCCGTCGCGTCACGCACCACCGCCAAGGCCCAGGCGTTCGCCGCCAAGCACGGCATCCCCAAGGCCTTCGGTTCCTACGCTGAGATGCTCCAATCCGAGGACGTCGATGTCGTCTACATCGCCACGCCGCACCCCCAGCACCGCGACGTCGCGCTCATGGCCATCGCCAACGGCAAGGCCGTCCTCGTCGAGAAGGCCTTCACCGCCACCCTGGCCGGCGCCCGCGACATCGTCAGGGCGGCCCGCCAGCGGGGCGTGTTCGCCATGGAAGCCATGTGGACCCGCTTCCTGCCGGTGGTCGAGGCCGCCCGCGAAGTGGTGGCGTGGGGGCGCATCGGCGACGTCGTCTCGGTGCAGGGTGACCTCTACGCGTACCGCGAGTTCCAGCCCGACCACCGCCTCTTCGCCAAGGAACTGGGCGGCGGCGCCATCCTCGACCTGGGCGTCTACGTCGTCAACTTCGCCCAGGCGTTCCTCGGCAACGTCAAGTCTGTGGACTGCATGACGCGCCTGTACCCCACGGGAGTGGAACGGGCCGCCAGCATCAGCCTCGCGCACACCGGCGGTGGGCTGTCGTCGCTGGCGGTCGGCTTCGACGGGCATGGCCCGGCCCGGATGGTCATCATCGGCACCAAGGGCTGGATCGAGGTGGAGCCGCGTTTCCACCATCCGTCGATGATCACCATCCACCGCAACGGCGTGCTGCCGCGCATCATCGAGGCCATGCCCACCGGCCGCGGCTACAGCCACGAGTTCGCCGAGGTCACGGAGCGGATCAGGGAGGGTTGCACGGAGTCGTTGACGATGCCGCTCGACGACACCCTCGAGGTGATGCGGGTGCTCGAGTCATGCCTCCGGCAGGCAGGGATCTCCCACAGCGACGCCAACCTGGCGCTCATCTGAACCGCTCTTGAACTGACAAAGTCGTCAGGTGTCAGGAGGTGGGTCGCCCCACCAAGGCCACCCCGATGCCGAGGATACCGACCCGGAGTATTAACCTGACGTTGAGGTCGTAAGACATCAGATTTACGGTTTGACTGCACCTTATGCGTCACTTGTGTACCGTCACAGGCGGTACTCATCGTCGAGCGACCCCTCCTCGTAGGTAAATCTTGTTCGCAGAAGGATCTTCCCCAGTGCGCCTGCATGCTCTTTTGGCCGCCGCTTTGGGGGCTGTGCTCATCCTCTCCGGGATGGGTCTTCAGTCTTCCCAGGCCACCACCGCGATAGACAACTCCAACATCGAATCCGTCCGCGCTGCTTATCAGCAGCAGCTCAAGCCGGCCTTGGCCGTGCAGCAGGACTGGACCGGGAACCTCGACACCTGCGCGGCGGGTGCCCCCAGCGCCGCGGCCCAGAAGGCCACGCTCGACGCCGTAAACTACTTCCGCGCCATGGGTGGCCTCGCCGCGGTGAAGTTCGACGCCGCGCTGTCCGCCAAGGCGCAACAAGCGGCCCTCATCATGAGCGCCAACAAGCGGCTCGACCATTACCCGACGGATTCCTGGCGCTGCATCAGCGCCCAGGGCAAGGAGGCCGCAGGCCGCTCGAACATCGCGCTCGGCGCGGTGCGCTCCGGCTCCGGCGCGGGCGCCATCGCGCTGTACATGTCTGAGCCGGGCGCGTCGAACACGGCCGTGGGCCACCGTCGCTGGGTGATGCGCCCGCACACGACGACCATGGGCAGCGGCTCGACCACCAACTCCAACGCCCTCTGGGTCATCAACACCCCCAACGACAACCGCTCCAACCCGGATCCCGCCTGGATCCCGTGGCCCACGGCCGGTTACTTCCCCACGCAGATCCAGCCCAACGGGCGGTGGTCGCTGACCGGCAACTCGTCGACCAAGTTCGACAGCGCCAAGGTGAGCGTGACAGGGCCTAACGGCCCCGTGCAGGTCACCAAGCAGCCGCTGGTCGGCGGCATGGGGAACCCGACGCTGGTCTTCGAGCTCGGCCTGCTGCCGAAGCCGGTGGGTTCCGCGGTGCACACCTATACCGTCACCGTCAGCGGCATCGTCCGCAACGGCGTCACCGTGAGCCACTCCTACGGCGTGAAGCTCTTCGACGCCGACGCTCCCGCCGCCGGACAGCCCGCCCCGGCGAGCCCGCGCCCCACCACGCCGGCCCCCACCCAGACGATCTGGGTCACCACCGGCAACAGCGCCTCGCCGACCCCGGCGCCCACGCCGCCGAAGCCCACGGCGGGGGGTTTCGTGCGCAGCGCCCCCTACACGCTGCCGGGCATCCACCGCAACGTGAACGGCCGCGACTGGCAGACCAGGTGCGAGCCCTATTCGCAGACCGAACGCTGCCGCACCGACATCTGGGCCGCGATCGTGGTCAAGGAAGGTGGGCGGTTCGTGCAGAAGGAGGGGTGGGCGTTCAACAACCTCACCTACCTGCCGCTCATGAGCCGTGCGGAGTGGGGCACCAACCCGATCGCCATGCACAACATGAACGGTTTCGAATCCGGTGGCCGCCGGTGGAAGACCGAGTGCGACACCGCCCAGACCGGCCGCGGCGCCTGCCGCAGCTATACGTTCACCACGGTCTTCCGCGCGACGACGACGACCAGCGGTCTGGTTGTGAAGCAGTCCGGTGCGTGGGTCTTCAACAACCTGGTGCTGTTCCCCTGACCTCCGCGCCCGGTCACACGGCATCGGGCCGACCCGCACGCTGCGGGTCGGCCCGATGCCGTTGAATCACGGTGGGTCAGTGTCAGGCCTTTGCCAGGGTGATCTTCAGCCCCAGCTCATCGTCGACATCCGTGGCTTCAGCCACCGGCGCGTTCGTGAGATCGACGGCGAGCACCTCGCCGGCGATGAGGCTCCGGTGGGTCTCGACGGCGTCGCCGAGGGGGCCGTCGGCCTCGACGGTGACGCGGATCCGGTCCGTGATCTCCAGCCCGGCGCGCTTGCGGGCGTCCTGGATGAACCGGATGACCTCGCGGGCCAGGCCGGCCAGCACCAGGGCCGGCGTCAGCTCCAGGTCGAGCGCGACGGTTTCGCCCTGCTCGTTGACAACTGACCAGCCCTCGCGGGGCCGCTCGGTCACGATGACGTCGTCGGCGGACAGCTCCACCTCTTCGCCCTCGAACTCGATCAGGGCGCGGCCGGCGTCGCGCAGTTGCCCGGCGAGCCAGGCGGCGTCCAGCTCGGCGATGACCTTCGCCACGAGCGGCGTCTTCTTCGCGAAGCGCTTGCCGAGGTTGCGGAAGTTGCCCTTGGCGGAGAAGTCGACGAGGTCGCCGGCCGAATCGAAGGACTCGATGGATTCGACGTTCAGCTCGGCTTTGACCTCTTCCTGCAACTCGGGTGAGAGCTTGGCGAAGATGCGCGACGGCACCAGCATGCGGCCCAGCACCTGGCGCACCTTCATCTTGGACTCGGCGCGCGCGGAGCGGCCCAGTTCGACGGTGCGCTGGGTCAGCTTCATCGCCTCGGTCAGTTCCGGGATGATGAGCGACTCGTCCGCCACGGGCCACGAGGCCAGGTGCACCGAGTTGGGGCCCTCCGGGTCCGCGGCGTAGAAGAGGTCCTGCCACACGCGCTCCGTGACGAACGGCATGATGGGGGCCAGCAGGCGGGTGAGCGTGTCGAGCGTCTCGTGGAGCGTCCACAGGGCGCCCTCGTCGCCGCTCCAGAACCGGCGACGGGAACGACGCACGTGCCAGTTGGACAACGCGTCGATGAAGCCGGCGATGGCCTGGCCGTAGCGCTGCGTGTCGAAGTTCTCGAGCGCGTCGGTGGTCTCCAGGATCAGCTCCTGGGTGGTGGAGGTCAACCAACGGTCCAGCACGTGGCGATCTGCCACGGCGGGAGCGGTGCCCGTCGGAGTCCAGTTGGCGGCGCGCGCGTACAGGGTGTGGAAGGCGACGGTGTTCCAGTACGTCAGCAGCACCTTGCGCACGGTCTCGCCGATGGTGGTGTCGCCCACCCGGCGGGCCGACCACGGCGAGCCGGAGCACGCCATGAACCAGCGCACCGCGTCGGCGCCGTGCTTGTCCATCAGCGGGATGGGTTCCAGCACGTTGCCCAGGTGCTTGGACATCTTGCGGCCGTCGTCGGCCAGGATGTGGCCCAGGCACACGACGTTCTTGTACGCCGATTCGCCGAAGACGAGGGTGCCCACCGCCATCAGCGAGTAGAACCAGCCGCGGGTCTGGTCGATGGCCTCGCAGATGAAATCAGCCGGGTAGCGCTCCTCGAACATCTCGACGGAACCCTCGGCGTGCGGGTAGCCCCACTGCGCGAAGGGCATCGAGCCGGAGTCGAACCAGGCGTCGATGACCTCGGGCACGCGCCGCGACTCCTTGCCGCAGGTGGGGCAGCTGAAGGTGATGTCGTCGACGAACGGGCGGTGCGGGTCGAGCGCCAACTGGTCCTGCCCAGTCAGCTCCGAGAGCTCCGCGCGGGAACCGACGCACACCTGGTGGTCGTCCTCGCAGCGCCAGATGGGCAGCGGCGTGCCCCAGTAGCGGGTGCGCGACAGGGCCCAGTCGACGTTGTTGGTGAGCCAGTCGCCGAAGCGGCCGTGTTTGATGTTCTCCGGGTGCCAGGTGGTGTCCTCGTTCTCGGCGAGCAACTGGTCCTTGATGCGCGTGGTGCGGATGTACCAGGAGGGCATGGCGTAGTAGAGCAACGGGGTGTGGCAGCGCCAGCAGTGCGGGTAGCTGTGCGTGTAGTCCAGCTTGCGGAACATCAGGCCGCGCGAGGTGAGGTCCTCGACGATGAACGCGTCGGCGTCCTTGAAGAACATGCCGCCCACCAGGCTGAGGCCCTCCTCGAAGGCGCCCTCCTTGGTGACGGGGTTCACGAACGGCAGCCCGTAGGCGCGGCAGACGGCCATGTCGTCCTCACCGAAGGCCGGGGCCTGGTGGACCAGGCCGGAGCCGTCCTCCGTCGTGACGTAGTCGGCCAGCACCACGAAGTGGGCCTCGGCGGGGAACTCGACCAGTTCGAGCGGCCGCTGGTAGGACCAGCGCTCCATCTCCGCGCCGGTGAAGGACGCGCCCAGCGTCCATTCCTCGCCCAGCACCTGCTCGGCGAGCGGTTCGGCGACCACCAGCGACTTCTGCTCAGGGTGGCTGGCCACCCGGTAGGTGACCTCCGGATGCACCGCGACCGCGGTGTTGGACACCAGCGTCCAGGGCGTCGTCGTCCAGACCAGGAGGTCGACGTCGCCGGCGAGCGGGCCGGACGTGAGCGGGAAGCGCACGTAGATGGACGGGTCGGTGACGTCCTCGTAGCCCTGCGCGAGTTCGTGGTCCGACAGCGCGGTGCCGCAGCGCGGGCAGTACGGCGCGACGCGGTAGTCCTCCTGCAGCAGGCCCTTGGAGTGGATCTGCTTCAGCGCCCACCACAGTGACTCCACGTACTCGGGCGTCATGGTGACGTAGGCCTTGTCGAGGTTGACCCAGTAGCCCATCCGCTCCGTCAGATCGGAGAACGCGTCGACGTGGCGCAGCACGGATTCGCGGCACCTGGCGTTGAACGCCTCCACGCCGTAGGCCTCGATGTCGGCCTTGCCGGAGAAGCCCAGTTCCTTCTCGACGGCGAGTTCGACGGGCAGGCCATGGCAGTCCCAGCCGGCCTTGCGCTCCACGTGGAAGCCGCGCATCGTCTTGAAGCGGGGGAACATGTCCTTGAAGACCCGCGCCTCGATGTGGTGGGTGCCGGGCATGCCGTTGGCGGTGGGCGGGCCCTCGTAGAACGTCCAGGGCTCACCACCCTTGGACTTCTCGAGGGACTGGTCGAACGTGCCGCGCTCAGCCCACAACTTCAGGATGTCGTGCTCCAACGCCGGGAAATCGACCTGGGCGGGCACGGCGCGGTAGCCGGGAGTGGTGCTCATCGGGTGGGTTCCTTCTTCGTCTGCCATGGCGAAGGGACGAGCCGTGGCCCGCGGTACCACCCTTCTTGGACGCGTGAGCGCCCCGCTTCATTCGCTGCCGCAGCCGGTTCTAATGAGTGGAGATCCACCGTTCTTCCGGCAGCTCCGGGGTGATGGCCCCATCCGCGCCGTGCGGTCCGTGCCATTATGCGCCGAGCGCGGCGCCGACTCAAGCCCACGCGGCGGTCGGCGCCCCGCCGGACGACCTCCATGGCAACATTGAGCCGATGGGGATGGAAGGGAGGTGCCTGAATGGCCGATGCTGAGGCCTGGCGGCACTGGGCGACCCTCCGCAACCTGCACTTCTTCCCCGCGTGGGAGGCCATGACGGGTACCTTCCGCGGCGGCGGCCTCCACGTCGGCGGGCAGCGCGCGATCACCGTCGGGTGGTCCGGCACCTACGCAGGCCTGCCCTGCTTCGGTTTCCGGGCGACGGCGGGTTCGGACCCGGCCGGTCACCTCCACGTCGTGGCACTGCGGGTGCCGGGGGTGCGGTTCCCTTGGCTGAGCATCGAGGCGGCGGATTTCACCCAGTCCGGCCCCGGCATCCCCATCGAGGCGGATTTCGACCTGGCCTGGCGCGTCAGCGCCGCCCACCCCCAGTTCGCCAACGACGTGCTCAACGAGGCCGTCCGCCAGTTGCTGATCCCCATCGCCGCGGACTTCTCGGAGATCTGGTTCGAGCACGACGCCGTCCTGCTGAGCGCGCGCGGCCGCGTCGAGCCCGAGCACGTGGACCGGTACCTGGACCTGCTCCGCAAGATGGTCGACGCCATCGATTCGCGGGTGCTCGACGCCATCCGGCCCCGCCCCTACCAGCGCGCCCTGCCCGCCTATCTCACCGCCTCGGCCCCCGCGCTGCGCACCGCGGCGGTGAGGCCCGTCGTCCGACGCGGCACCACCTGGCAGGAATGGGCGGGACAGCGCGGCTGGCTCTACTACGCCAACGCGCGCGAGATCGTCGAACGCTTCAATCAGGGCCCGGTGCCGTCCGGCAGGTTCGTGCACGGTTTCGTGGGCCGCTTCGGCGACCTCCCGTGCTTCGGCTGGCAGTGGATCTCCGCCCCCGAGCAGGGCGCCAAGATCCGCCAGGTGCTCTGCGTGCGACGCCCGGGCCTGGTGATGAACCCCGTGCGGCTGACCGCGGAGAACGCGTTGCTGGCCGAGTTGATGGGCACCAGCGACATCGAGGTGGGCGACCCCACGTTCGACGCCCGCTGGCGCGTCACGTCGTCGGACGCGGACGCCACCCGGCACCTCCTGGGCCCGGCCGTGTGGCGGTTCTTCACCGCCCCCACCACGCCGGAGTTCAGCCAGTTGTGGCTCGAGCGGGAGGTGGCCGCCGTCGTCATCGAAGACGCGGCGCCGCGCGAACACGTCGACGGGTACCTGCGCTTCCTGCACGACATCATCGGGGCCGTCGCCCACAACGTCGACGGCGGCTGACCCGCGGCCGGCTGCCATAGACTCGCCGGCATGACGATCTTCAACGTGCCGCTGGACGAGTTGAGGCAGCGGGGCAGCATCAAGTGGCGCCGCTTCGAGCCGGACGTGCTGCCCATGTTCGTCGCCGAGATGGACGCGGAGATCGCCGTCGCCGTCCGTGACCGGATCAAGCGCGCCATCCGCGATTCGGACACCGGCTACCCCGAACTGCCCGCCTACCAGGAGGCGATGGCCGACTACGCGCAGTGGCAGTGGGGCTGGCAGTTCGACACGGCCGACGCCATGCTGGTCGCCGACGTCGTCACCGGCATGCGCGAGGCCGTGCTCGCCTTCACCGAGCCGGGGGACCGGGTGCTGATCAACCCGCCCGTCTACCCGCCCTTCCGCAGCGTCAGCCACGGCCGCGAAGTGGTCACCGCCCCCATGCTGGAGAGCGGGCGCCTGGACCTGGCGGCCATCGAGGCCGCGTTCGTCGAGCACCGCCCCGCGCTGTACCTGCTGTGCTCGCCGCACAACCCCACCGGGGCCGTGCACACCGTCGAGGAACTGCGGGCGGTGGCCGCGTTGGCCGACGCACACGGCGTGATCGTCGCCTCCAACGAGATCCACGCACCGCTCGCCGGCACCCGGCACACCCCCTACCTCCAGGCGGCGCCGGGCGCGCGCGCGGTCATCATCACGTCCGCGTCGAAGTGCTGGAACCTGGCGGCCCTCAAGGCCGCGCTCATCATCGGCCCGGCAGACCTGCGTGGCCGCATCAACCCCGTCGTGTCGGACTCCGCCTCCTACTTCGGCATCCTCGCCCACACCACCGCGCTGCGCGAAGGCCGCGAGTGGCTGGCGCAGGCGTCGCAGGAGATCGACGCGAACAAGGCGTTCTTCGCCGAGGAACTGGCCCGGCAGCTCCCGCAACTCACGTACACGCCGTCCGAGGGCACTTACCTGGCATGGCTCGACTGCTCGCCGCTTGGCTTGGAACACCCCGGCCGGCACTTCCACGACGTGGGCCGGGTGCGGTTCAACTTCGGCACGGACTTCTCGCCTGAATCCACCCAGTTCGTCAGGGTCAATCTGGCCTCTTCGCGTGAGATCATCACCGAGGGCATCAGGCGGATGGCTTCGTCCATCATCTAGTTTCGCGGGTCCTGACCGCTAACCTTCTGCCTAGTGCCAATCCGAGGAGATGACATGACGCGACCCATGGCTGCATGGCGCACCACCTACACGCCCGGTGCGTGGCTTGCCCTGACCGGGCCGAGCACCCTGGTGGTCATGGCGCCCCCGCCGGCGCGCGCAGCAGCCACGGTCAACGAACTCTGGCTGAGCGTGGTGGCCGCCGGCTCCCTCGACGCGCTGCTGACGCTCGTCTCGCAGGTGGGCCTGGACTCCATGCCGGATCTGGGCGCGTTCCACTGGGACGACGACGGGCTGCACGGCCTCGCGCGCGGCCGCGTGCGGGTGGTCGACACTGATTCCGGGGATGTCGTCCTGCAGGGCGAGGGGAGCGTGACGTGGCGCGAGGAGCACCTGGGCCGCGAGCGCAACCTCGGCATCACGCTGGAGGAGTTCGACGCGGACCAGGCCCTGCAGTTGCCGCTGGTGGTCGGGGCGGCCACCGTCTCGGCCGTGTTCCTGACCACTGACCCCGCCGCCCTCGTGCGGTTCCCCACCGCGGACGAGCCGGCCGGCACGCCGCAGTTCGTCCCCACCGCGGCCCACGTCTCAGACGACGACGCGCCGGTGGACGTCGTCCATGACGAGTTCTCGGAGGCCATGGTCCTCGACGCCCCGCCGTCTGAGGAATTCAACGCGGACGACACCGACGAAGCCGGCCCCGAGGAGATCGCCGCAGCGCTCAGCGCCGTCATCCCGCCCCCGGTCGCGCCCGAGGTGGTCGTGCCCCCCATCGCGGAGCCCGCATCGCTGTCGTCGCCGGCTGAGCGACCGGCGCCCGTCGTGGTGCCGCGCTCGTTCGGCGAGGTGGAGGAGGACGACGGCGGCACCATCTTCTCCACGGGACTGGCCGCCACGCACAAGCCCGCGCCGCCGGCCGACGAACGACCGGACCCGCAGGTGCTGGCCGTGCCCTGTGTCAACAACCACCCCAACGCCCCCGGCAGCCGCACCTGCCGCATCTGCCAGTACCCCGTGGACTCGTCGAACCCGCGGCTCATCCGCCGCCCCGTCCTGGCGGGTGTGCACACCAACCGCGGCGACTTCGCCGACATCGTCGCCGGCATCGTCGTGGGCCGCGCCCCCGATGCGGGCCACGGCCCGTCCGGCAGCCACCTCATGCGGGTGGCCAGCCCCAGCAACGACATCTCGCGCAACCACCTGCTGATCACCACGCAGGACTGGAACGTGCACGTCACGGATCTGGATTCCACCAACGGCACCACTGTGCTCCCCGCCGGCGAACCCCCGTTCACCCTGCGCGACGGGGCCTCGGTCCAGGTGGGGATCGGCACCGTGCTCGACCTCGGTGACGGCGTTTCGCTGCGCATCGAGCCGCCCCGCGGTTAGAAGAGGAGGACCAGATCTCCGTGACGGACGCTCCGCTCGGGCCAGCCAGGCAGGCTGCCCGGCCCCTTCGGATCATCGCCCGTTTCCTCCGGCGGTTCTGGCAGGCCCTCCTCGTCGTCGTCCTGGCGATCGCCCTGGGCATCGCGGCGTACCTCAGCCCGGGCCTCGTGCAGGCAGACGTGCACCTCGACGAGGGCATCGTCTTCGTCGGCAAGCGTGACGACGGACTCATGGGCACCGTCAACGCCCAGATCGACGAGCTGTCCGCGGCGACGGCCACCGGCGACTCCAGGTTCCAGCTCTACCAGCACCAGGAGCACGCGCAGGCCTTCCTGCCGCAGTCGTCGAACCTGCATCCGTACCTCCCCGGGCGCAACATCCTGGAGCGCGCCACCAAGATGCCGCCCAACGCGGTGGTGCAGCAGGTGGGCGGCTCCATGCTGGTGTTCGACCAGGAGAACGGGCGCGTCTGGCACGGCACCCTCGACGAGATGCTGCGGGTGGACTTCCTCCGCGACAAGCCGGATCTGGAGGTGGGCGAGTTCGGGGTGGCCACCCTGACCGTCAGCGGGAAGGCCATCGGCCTCAACGTCTCCGCCAGCACGCTCGTGCGGCTCGAGGGCGACGTCGTCCTCACCACTGCGGTGCCCATCGAGTTCGACCCCGAGCGCCGCAGCTTCGAGATCTCCGCCGTCGGTGACAACGCCGTCGTCCTGGACCGGCACAACGCCCAGATCTGGGTGGAGGGGATGCCGAAGGCGTTCACCATCAGCGGGCAGTCGCAGGCGGTGCTGCTGCCGCCGGTGGCAGACGTGCTGCACGGTGAGGACGGCGCCCGGGCGCTCTTCGCCAACGAGGCCGGGCTGGGCGCGATCACGCCGGACGGGTTCCGCTCCATGTCCGGGCGCATGGACCTGAGGCCGGTGCGCCCCATCCAGGTGGCGGACTGCCTCTACGGTGCGTTCCAGGGAGGCCCTGGAGTGCTCCGGGTCGTGAAGCGCTGCGCCGGTGAGGAACCGGTGGTCACCGAGCTCGACCACCTCACCAGCGACGGAACCGCCCTGGAGTTCCAGGTCAACCGCACGACGGTGGCCCTCAACGACATGGCCAACGGCACCGTCTGGCTGGTGGACAAGGGCACCGTGATCCTGCCGGAGGCCTGGTCGCACGTGCGGCCCATCGTCGAGCGCGAAGACAGCGAGTACACCGAGGGCGACCCGACGGTGCTCCCGGACCGCACCCTCGACAACCGCGCCCCCATCGCCAAGGACGACCGCCTGGGCGCCCGCGCCGGCGTGGCCACCATCATCCCGGTGCTCGACAACGACACGGACCCCGACGGCGACGTGCTGACCATCTCCGTGCCGGACGACCTGCAGATCGACGGCGCCACGGTGCAGCCGGTGCGCGGCGGGTCCGGGCTGCAGATCACCGTCGACTCAGATGCCAGCGGCGAGATCGTCGTGCCCTACACCGTCGACGACGGCCGCGAGAAGACCGCGACGGCCAACGCCTATGTCACGGTCCACCCGGCGGAGCCCGGCGGCGGCAACCAGCCGCCCGCGCTGCGCGGCAAGCACGACCCGGACGTGCCGGCCCCCCAGCCGCTGCGGGTCACCAAGGGCGACTCCGACGTGAAGTACCGCGCGCTGCTGGACTGGCGCGACGCGGAGGGCGACCCGCTCATCCTGGAGAAGGCCTGGATGGACCCCCAGTTCAGCGACATCGTGCAGTTCCGCCCGGACGGCGAGATCACCTACACCGACGTCGGCACCACCTTCGGGCCCAAGACCATCCACGTCCAGGTCGCGGACCGGCACGGCGCCGTCACGACGGACCAGCTGCAGGTGCTCGTCTCGGAAGAGGTCGTGCCGCCCACCACCTACGGCGACTTCGCCACCACCATGCAGGGCGAATCCGTCACCGTAGAGCCGCTCGCCAACGACATCCGCGCGATCAACCTCACGGAGGTCAACCCGGTCGACTGCGCGGAGTGCGTCGAGACCTCGCTGGCGGACAACCGCTTCACGTTCACCTCGGACAGGGTGGGCGCCCACTACATCAACTACAGCGTCAACAACGGCGCCAGCGGGCTGGTGCGCGTGGACGTGCTGCCGCGGCTCACCAACCGGCCACCCGTGCCGGTGGACGACGTCGCGCACCTCCCGGCGATGGGCTCGGTCACGGTGGACCCGCTCCTCAACGACACGGACCCCGACGGCGACGTCCTGGTCATCCAGACCATCACGGACGTGCCCCCCACCCTCAACGTGACCATGGAGCGCCGCACGCTGCTGACCATCGAGGCGACGGCGGAGCTCACCGGCACGGAGAAGTTCCACTACCACGTCTCCGACGGCACCGCGTCGAAGCGGGGCACCATCCAAGTGGTCGCCACCGACGCGTCGGACCAGATCGGGCCGCGGGTCGAGGACGACCTGCTGCGCGTGCGCGCCGGCGCCACGGGCGCGGTCAAGGTGCTGGAGAACGACACCTCGCCGGACGGCCGCGACCTCACGGTCGACGCCGAACTGGTGGACAACCCGTTCGGCGACAACGCGTGGGTGGAGGGCGACACCGTGCGGGTCAGCGTCCCGGCGGGTTCGGCCCCGGGCGTCAGCCAGGTCCGCTACCGCGCCGTCGACAGCACAGGTGAGGCCACCGACGGCATCGTGCGGGTCACCATCGTGTCCGAGGAGGCCTCCAACGCGGAGCCCCCGCAGCCCCGCCAGGTGATCGACCGCGTGCTCGCAGGCACCACCACCCGCATCCCCATCCCGCTCGACGGCATCGACCCGCAGGGCGACTCGGTGCGGCTCGTGGGCCTGGGCTCCATCCCGACGCACGGCCGCGTCCTCAAGGTGGGGGAGCGGTACTTCGAGTACGAGGCGTTCCTCACCTCAGCAGGCACGGACACGTTCCGCTACGTCGTCGTCGACAGCCACGGCGTCGAGGCCACCGGCGAGATCCGGATCGGCGTGGCCCAGCCCAGCAAGACCAACAACAAGCCCATCGCCGTCATGGACGAGATCCGCACGCGCCCGGGACGCCAGGTGCAGCTGGATCCCCTCTCCAACGACTACGACCTCGACGGCGACCCCATCAAGTTCGCCAGCGAGGAGCCGGCGCGGATGCGCGCCGAGATCCCCGTGCAACTGGTGGATAACCGCGAACTGGTCATGACAGCCCCGGAGGAGGAGGGCGACTACGACGGCACCTACGACATCGTCGACCTCCGCGGCGAACCGAACTCCGGGCTCATCAGGCTCACGGTCGACGAGGAGGCGCCCCTGCTGCCGCCCGTGGCCCGCGACGACCTCGTCGACGTGGCCCAGCTCGCGGATCAGCAGTACGTCGAGATCGACCCCCTCGCCAACGACTACGACCCCGACGGCCCGCGTGACGAGCTCACCGTGGACCTCCCCGACACCGATGCCGAGGACGACCTCGCGCCCCGCCTCACCGACGAGGGCAAGGTTTCCATCGGCGTACGCGACACCATGCAGCAGATCCGCTACCGGGCCGTGGACGACGACGGCCTCGCCACCAACGGCGTGATCACCGTCCCCGGCCGCGGCGACGTGGTGCCCACACTGAAGGACCCGGCGCTCCAGATGACGGTGCGGGCCGGCGAGAACCTCCAGATCAACGTCAACGAGGTGGTGCAGGGCACCCAGGGCCGTGAGGTGGAACTCGCCAGCGTCGAGAACATCAAGGGCTACCCCGGCACCGGCCTGGCCCGGGCCGCGGGCCTGAACGCCGTGGAGTACCAGCCGGGGCTGGCGGATTTCGGCCCCGCCGCCGTCGTGTTCGAGGTCAGGGACGTGATGCCCGCCTCCAGCGCCAGCACCGACGTGAGCAGCGCGTTCATCTCCATCCCCGTGACGGTGTTGCGCGCGAAGGTCAGCGGCAGCTCAGACCCCGACCAGGAGGGCTACCAGGTCAACCAGGCGCCCGTCCTGCTCACGGAGCGTCCGGTCCTCGAGGTCGGCGCCGCGGAGGATGAGCAGAGCATCGACGTGACGGCCTTCTTCCGCGACCCCGAGGGCGACAGCGTGCGGCTCCTGGAGCGTCCGCGCCAGATCCGCGGCGACGCCCCCATCGAGTGGGAGGAGCACGGCAACCGCATCGTCGCGCGCGCCCTCGATTCGGCGCGCAAGGGCCAGTCCGTCGTGCTGCAGGGCGAGGTGATCGACGGTTCGGTGGACGCCAACACCGCCCGGTTCGAACTCACCATCCTGGTGGTGGCCTCCCGGTTCCAGAAGGTCTCCGCGTCCGAGGTGGTCGTCGAGGTCGACGCCGGCCAGTCCATGCCGGTGCCGGTGCTCGGCGACAACGTGGTGTCCTACCTGCCGCACGACCAGCAGGTGTTCCTCGAAGGCGCGCGGGTGGTCAGCGGCGGCGGCAAGGCCGTGGCGGACCCGGGGGCAGGCGTCGTGACCGTCTCGCCGGCGCCGGGGTGGCACGGCACGATGGTGGTCAGCTACTCGGTCAACGACGCGCTCCGCGACCCCGAACGGGTGGTCAGCGGGGTCATCCAGGTGCGGGTCCGCGACGTGCCCGGCCGCCCCGGGAACCCCTACGACATCGTCGCCGGCGACGGATCCGTCACCTTCAAGTACACCCCCACCGGCACGGGCGGCGACGTGCCGGCCAACGTCACCGGCACCGCGTCGGCGTCCGCGCCGGGTCTCCCGCCGGCGGAGGGCACCTGCTCGCGCGGCATCTGCAGCATCCGTGGCCTCACCAACGGCGTCCCGTACACCGCGACGGTGACCGAGCAGAACTCCGTCGGCCCGTCGGAGATCTCGCCGCCGTCCGCGGCGTTCCACCCCGACGCCAAGCTGCTGCCGCCGCAGGTGGTCCAGGCCGCCACGGGAGACCGCGGCCTCACGGTCTCCTGGGTGCACAACCGGATCACCGATTCGGAGTTCGGTTCCAGCGGGGTCAA
Organism: Tessaracoccus sp. MC1865; assembly: GCF_017815535.1. NCBI lineage: Bacteria > Bacillati > Actinomycetota > Actinomycetes > Propionibacteriales > Propionibacteriaceae > Tessaracoccus > Tessaracoccus sp. MC1865. The sequence goes on from NZ_CP072596.1 coordinate 377,883, forward strand.
GGGCTACCTGGTCCGTCGCTACGTCGACGGCGCCGAACAGCCCGACAGCCCGCAGACGGTCTCGGCGGACCAGCGGGCGCTGTGGTGGGCCAACCTCGTCAACGGCCAGTCGTCGCAGTTCCGGGTGCAGGCCCTCAGCGACCACGCGATCGTCTCCAACGCGGCCCACTTCGATTCCGACCTGTCCGACGCCTCGAACAGCGAGTACCCCGTCGGGGCGCCGATGGGCTCCATCGCCGTGACGCCCACCACCATCCAGGACGACATCGGCGGCGGCTTCCGGGTCTCCTTCGACGTGTCGGGGGTGGACCCCAACGGCGACCCCACCATCGCGCAGTACCGCGTCGTCCCCGTGGCGTCGGGCCGCGAGCGCACGGACCGCCAGGCAGTGGTGGCGCCGACGGGGGCCACCACCCTCCAGGCGGCCATCCACGGGATGGGCACCGAGGCCACCCAGTTCCGCGTCTACGCGAAGAACCGGCACAGCGAGGTGGCGCTGGGCATGTCGCCGACACCCATCACCTCGTGGGCCCGGCCGAAGCTCACGTCCGTGGAGGCCACCCCGGGCGACGGCCAGGTCACCGTCAGCGTTGCCCACACCATGCCGCGCAACTCCCCGGGCGTGATCCAGTACTCGATGGGCGAGGGCTGGCACCAGCTCCCCGGCGACGGCGTCATCAGGCCGCTCGTCAACGGGCGCCGGTATCAGCTGCAAATCAAGGCGGTGCTCGACCAGATGGAGTCCGCCGTGGAGACCCGCACCGGCTTGCGTCCCCAGGGCGCCGAGCCGACGCCTCCCCAGGTCGCCTCCTACTCAGCCGTCGACGAGAGCCGGGTCACGGCGCGTCTCAGCGGAAGCGCAGACGACTGGGAGGGCACCAACGGCTGGGACCCGTCCGCCTTCGAGTTCTGCTATCCGGGATCGAGGGGCTGCGTCTGGTCCAGCCAGCGCAGCGGCGCGGTCCCCTACGGCGAGCAACAGATCCCGTGGCGCGTCAACGAGCAGAGCTTCAGCCACCTCCCGGCGATCTCCGCGGTGTCGACGGCGCCCGTCCTCCCGCAACTCCAGAACGACCAGCTGACCTTCAAGTTCAGCTACGTCGACTCCGGCAGCTGCACCATCGAGCTGAGCGGCGAGGGCAAGCAGCAGCAGGAAGTGGTGCCGGCCGGCAGCGACGGGGTCATCTACTACCAGCCCACCGAGCAGTACATCTCGGCGGACCCGGTGACCGTCACTCCCAGCCCGGCGGAGCCCGGTGGCCCCACCCCCGAGCCCACCACCTCCACCCCGCCGGACATCAAGCCCACCCGGATCGACGTCACCTGCACGCTGAACGGCTCCACCCAGACCTGGAGCAGGATCAGATGAGCCCGAACGAAGGAAACCAGAGCCAGTGAATCCCGAACAAGCCCGGTGGTTCGGCGAGAACTTCGCCAACATCGTCGCCAACATCGAACGCGTCATCATGGGCAAGACGGAAGCCGTCCGGCTGGCCGTCACCTGCATGCTCGCGGAAGGGCACCTCCTGCTCGAGGACTACCCGGGCACCGGGAAGACCACGCTCGCGCGCGCCATCGCCCAGTCCGTGCAGGGCACCAACAGCCGCATCCAGTTCACGCCGGACCTGCTGCCCTCGGACGTCACGGGTGTGACGATCTTCGACCAGAAGTCCGGCGACTTCGAGTTCCACCAGGGCCCCATCTTCGCCTCCATCGTGTTGGCCGATGAGATCAACCGCGCCTCTCCGAAGACCCAGTCGGCGCTGCTCGAGGTGATGGAGGAGTCGCGGGTCACCGTGGACGGCCAGTCCTACAACGTCGGCCAGCCATTCATGGTGATCGCCACCCAGAACCCCATCGAGCAGGCCGGCACCTACCGCCTGCCGGAGGCGCAGCTCGACCGTTTCCTCATGAAGACGGCGCTCGGCTACCCGGACCACGACGCCACCATGCGGATCCTCGCCACCGGCGGCAGCCGGCCCAGGTCGACGGCGCTGCCGTCGGTGCTGTCCACCTCGCAGGTGGCGGAGATGAGCCAACTGGCCGCGTCCGTGCACATCGAGTCGTCGATCTTCGACTACATCACCCGCCTCACGGAGGCCACCCGGCACGTCGACGACGTGCGGCTGGGCGTCTCCGTCCGCGGCGCCCTGGCCCTGGTGCGCTCCACCCGCGTGTGGGCCGCGTCGCTGGGGCGGCACTTCGTGGTGCCGGACGACGTGAAGATGCTCGCCATCCCGTGCCTCGCGCACCGTCTCATCCTCGACCCGGAGGCCGAGTTCAACGGAGTCCAGGCGGTTGACGTCATGGCCGAGGTGGTCGGTTCCGTGGAGCCTCCAACGGAGCGTCAGTCCGCCTGATGACCGCAACTCCCGCGCGGTGGGAAGCTCCCGAAGTTGTGGACCCACCCACGTTCGACGGCCTGCGCCGGTTCTATGACCGGCTCCGCCGCGTCACCGGCCTGCGCACCAGCGGCTGGATGGCGCTGGCCGCCGGCGCCCTGGCGTTGGCGCTAGGCCTGGGCTTCGGGTGGCTCGAGTTCACCGTCGCGGGAGTGCTGGCGGTGGTCACCGTCGGGCTGTGCCTGCTGTTCACCATCGGCCGGCCCACGCTCGAGGTGGGGCTGCGGCTGGCCGGCCGCGCCGTCGTCGTGGGTGACCCGGCCCGGGGGGAGCTGATGGTGCGCAACGCCGCGCCCCGCCGCCACTGGGGTTCGCGGCTGGACCTGCCCGTCGGGCCCGTGTCGACGAGCTTCTCGCTCCCGTCGCTGGTCTCCGGCGCCGTGTCGCACAACACGTTTCGCATCCCCACGGACAAGCGCGGTCTTGTCACGGTCGGCCCGGCCCAGACGGTGCAGGGCGACCCCTTCGCGCTCGCCGGCCGCTCCACCACCTGGACGGAGGCCCTCGAGCTCTACGTCCACCCCCGCACCGTGCGGCTGCCCGGCCGGCAGGCCGGCTTCGTCCACGACCTCGAGGGCCACGCCAGCTCCCACATCTCGTCGGCCGACATGAACTTCCACGCGCTGCGGCCCTACGTCGCCGGCGACGACCGGCGCCACGTCCACTGGCGCTCCACCGCCCGGGCGGGCGAGTTGATGGTGCGGCAGTTCGAGGAGTCGCGCATGTCGCGGGTCGTCGTCGCGCTCGACACCGGACGCGGCGCCTACCTCGACGACGCCGAGTTCGAACTCGCCGTGTCCTGCGCCGCCTCGGTGGCGCTGCAGACGCTGTACTCCGAGTCACCGCTGGCGGTGCTGACCACGCACGAGACCCTGATGAGCGTCACGCCCACCAGGACGCTGGACGAGTTGTCGCTCGTGGGGCAGAGCACCCGCGGCGGCATCGCGGACCTGGTGCACACCACCATTCGGCGCGAGGCGTCGGCGTCCGTGGCGGTCTGCATCACCGGCTCGACGGCGACCCTGGCTGACCTGCGCCGCTCCTGCGCCCGGTTCGACGTCGACACCCGCGTCGTCGGCATCCGCGTGGCCGACGGGGCCGAACTGCGGGCCCGCTCCGCCAGCAACGTGACCGTGCTCCAGGTGGGCACCCTCGACGAGCTGCCCCGCGCCATGCGGAAGGCCATGCAGTGAGCGCCCCCGCCCGCCGGGCCCTGCCGGCGCACGACGCCACCCCGTACGAGCTGTCCCGACGGTGGCGCTGGGCCGCCGTCGACGCCACCGCGATCCTCGTGCTGCTGACCCTGGTGGCGCTCTCCTTCTACCCGGTGTACGGCACCGGCTGGCTGTTCGTGGCGGTCCTCGGCTTCGGGGCCGTGGGCATCGGCCTGGCCGTCGTGTCGGCCCTGCGGCACTGGTCCTCGGGCGTCACCGCCCTGGCCGCCGCCGGGGCGTGGTTCCTCTTCGGCGGCCTGCTCACCATGCCGTCGTCGACGATCGGCTTCGTCGTCCCCACCCCGCGCACGCTGTTCGGCCTGCTCGTGGGGCCAGTGACGGCGTGGCGCGACATGCTGACGCTCGACCCGCCCATCGGCGAGACCTACAACCTGCTGACCGTGCCCGGGCTGGTGGGCCTGACCGCCGGCCTGCTGGCGATGGTCATCTCGCTGCGCTCGCGTCGGCCCATGATGGCCTGGCTCCCGCCGGTGCTGGGCTACCTGATCGGCGTCGTCGTCGGCTCGCAGGTGGCCTACCGCCCCCTGGTGGTGGGCGGCCTGCTGTTCGTCGTGGTGCTCGTGTGGACGAGCCACCGCCGCGCCGTGGTGCGCGGCCAGCTCGCGGGCAGCGCGAACCGGCTCAAGCCGTTGCGCGCGCTGCTGGGCGCCGGCGTGCTGGTGGCCGCCTTCGCGGTGGCGCTGGCCGCCGTGCCGTTCATCTCGCCCACCCCGGCGCGCGAGACCCTGCGCACCGCGATGGAGCCGCCCATCGACCTGGAACAGTTCGCCTCCCCCCTGCAGGGGTTCCGCGCCAACATCACTCAGCACCGTGCGGAGGTGCTGTTCGACGTGCTGGGGGCGCGCCCGGACGACATCGTGCGCATCGCCACCCTCGACAAGTACGACGGCATCAGCTACCGGGTCTCCACCCTCGACGACACCGCGGTGCAGGCCACCACCTTCACCCGCGTGGGCCAGTGGATCGCCGACGAGACCGAGGGCGACGACCTCTCCGTGCGCGTCACGGTGCGCGGTTACGACGGCGTCTGGACCCCGACGGTGGGGCGCAGCACGCAGGTGGCGTTCCAGGGGCCGCGCCGCGTCGAGCTGGGGGAGAACTTCTTCTACAACCGCAGCTCCGGCACCGGCCTGAACGTGGCCGGGCTGCGGGAGGGCGACACCTACGAGCTCGGCGCCCGGGTCGCGCCCCGCCCCCCGGACGAGGAGATCGCCAAGGCGCGCGCCGGCCGGTTCGACCTGCCGGAGACCAACGGCGTACCGGACGAGCTGATCGCCGCGGCCCGCGCCTGGGCCCGCGACGGCGGCACGGCCGGACAGCTCGCGCTGACCCTGGAGGAGCGGCTGAGCAACGGCTACTTCAGCCACGGCCAGGCCGACGAGGTCGCCTCGCTGTCCGGCCACTCCGAGCGGCGCCTGATCGACCTCCTCGCGGACCCGGAGCTGATGGTCGGCGACCACGAGCAGTACGCCGTCGCGATGGCGCTGATGTCGCGGGAGTTGGGCATCCCGGCGCGAGTCATCTACGGCTACCAGGTGGACACGGGCAGCGCGATCTCCGGCGGCCACGTGGGCGCCTGGACGGAGGTCTACCTCGAGGGCCTGGGATGGGTGGTGTTCAACCCCACGCCGCCCGAGGACCGCGAGCCGCCGGAGGACGACGAACGCACGCCGCCGGAGCAGCTTCCCTTCATCGAGAACCCGCCCCCGCCGCCGCAGCGGCCCGAGGTGCCGCCGCCGGACGAGTTGCTGCCCATCGAACCGGGCGAGGCCCCGGAGCCGGAGAGCCGGATCGACTGGGCGCAGATCGGCGCCATCGCTGCTCTCACCGCCATCCCACTGCTGACCATCGTGGCGCCGTTGGCGCTGGTCATCGGGCTGAAGCTGCGCCGTCGCTCCCGTCGGCGCAACGACCCCGTCCTGGCCAACCGGATCGCCGGTGCCTGGGCGGAGTTGGTGGACCGCGCCCGCGACGTGGGCCGCTCGCCGTCCATCTCGGCCACCAGGTCCGAGCAGGCTGAGGCCCTCGTCGGGGACTTCCCGAAGGTGGCGACGGTGGCGGATCCCATCGCGCTGGCGAAGGAGGCGGACTGGTTGGTGTTCGCCCCGGGCGAGCCCAGCGAGACCACCGCCCGCGAGTACTGGCGGTCGTCCGCCGCCATCCACCGCGGCATGCGGCGCTCCGTCAGTTGGGTGCGTTGGCTTACCAGCTACCTGTCGACCAAATCGTTCCGGAGGATCAAGTGATGCGGTGCTGCCCATCTCACCCGACCGGCCGCCGTGCCGGGTGGCACCCCTACGGGTATTCTCTGCATGTATCTGGTCTAGGAGGAGCTAGGTGAGTCGGCTGATTCCACGCGGTGCCGTGGTCGCTGGGCTGGGGAAGCGTTTCCTCGCCGCGGTGATCGACGCGCTGCCGTTCCTCGTCATCGGCGCCCTGGGCGCGTTCGCCGGGCGGTCCGCCAGCGAACCGACGGTGGCCCTGGTCATCGCCATCGGCGCCGGGGTGCTGTCCCTGGCCTTCGCCCTGTACCAGTGGTGGGCCTACGCCGTACGCGGCGCGGGCCTCGGCGCGCAGGCCATGGGACTGCGGCTGGTGTCGTTGAAGGACGGCGAACCCATCGGCTGGTGGCGCGTGTTCCTGCGCCACGTGGTGTTCTCCGCGGTGCTGGGCACCGTCATCGGCGGCATCGCGCTGCTGATCTTCCTCGTGATCCACGAGCGTCGCCAGGGCTGGCACGACATGGCTGTGTCCGCCGTCGTGGTGCAGCCCAGGGAGGCCGAGGCTCGTCCCGGCAGCACGGCCCCGCGGAAGACGGCCCAGGCCAGCACCGTCGGGTTGCCGCCCCACCTGTCGAGCTCGTTCAGCCCTCAGCCCGGCACCACCGCCACACCCAACTGGGATTCCTTCGCGCCGCGCGGCACCCAGCAGGGGGCGCCCCAGCAGGGAGCGCCGCACGGCGGCCTCCCCCCGCAGCCCCGCACCCAGCTGTCAGCGCCGGACTGGCTGCCCGGCGTCCAGTCCGAGCCGGTCGAGCCCACGCCGCAGCAGGCGCCCTTCCAGGCCTCCGCGCAGTGGCGTCCGCCGGCCGCGAAGACCCCCGCGCCGTCGCCGTGGCAGGCCCCGCAACCGCCCAAGCCGGTGCTGCCGGAGCCGACGCCCGCTGAGTCGCCCAAGCCTCCCCGGGCGTGGATCCCGCTGCCCACCCCCACGTCGGTGATCGAACCGTCGATGAAGGTGCGACGCCGCGACTTCGGCGAGGTGGAGGACAACGAAGGCACCCGCATCGCCAACCTGCCGTCCACGGCGAGTCGCGGCGGAGGCGCGGGCTGGTATCTCCGCCTCGACGACGGCCGCGAGGTGGAACTCACCGTCACGGTGCTGCTGGGCCGCAACCCGCAGAAGGGCCCGGAGGACCCGGAGGTGCACCTGGTGCCCGCGTCGGGCGACGGCCGGATGATCTCGCGCACCCACGTGCAGATCGGGACGGACCCCCGCGGCGTGTACGTCGTGGACCGCGGCTCCACCAACGGCACGGCCCTCGTCACGCAGGGCGGCGAGCTGGAACCCTGCCCGTCCGGCACCCAGGTGCGGGTCAGGGAGGGGCAGCAGGTCAGCTACGGCAACCGTTGGTTCACCGTCCTGCGCCGCCCCGTCATCTCCTGAGCACGCCTCTGGGCCAGTCGCCGCGGCGTTAGGATCGACGACATGCTGCTGAGCGACCGCGACATCCTGGCCGAAGTGCACGCCGGGAACATCCTGCTGGACCCCTGGGATCCCGTCATGGTGCAACCCGCCTCCGTCGACGTGCGCCTGGACAAGCTGTTCCGCGTGTTCGAGAACCACCGATACCCGTCGATCGACCCGTCGGTGGAGCAGCCCGAGCTCACGCGCCTGATCGAGGTGGCCGAAGGCGAACCCTTCGTGCTGCACCCCGGGGAGTTCGCTCTGGCGTCCACGTACGAGCGGATCACGCTCGGCCAGGCGCTGGCGGCCAGGCTGGAGGGCAAGTCGTCGCTGGGCCGCCTGGGTCTGGTGACGCATTCGACGGCGGGCTTCATCGATCCCGGCTTCTCGGGCCACGTCACCCTCGAGCTGTCCAACATGGCCACGCTGCCCATCAAGTTGTGGCCGGGCATGAAGATCGGCCAGTTCTGCTTCTTCCAGCTCAGTTCTCCGGCGGAGCACGCGTACGGCTCTGAGAAGTACGGCTCCCGTTACCAGGGGCAGCGCGGACCCACGCCGTCGCGCTCGCACCTCAACTTCCACCGAAGCCAGGTCTGATCCGCCCATGAGTGTCGGCAGGGGGATGGGTGGGGGCCGGGTCCTCGGCCGGCTCGCCACTGGATCCGAGATCCGTGACCACAAACTGGACCGCGGCACCGCGCGCCGCGTCATCGCCTACGGCGGACCCTTCAAGGGCCTGATCCTGCTCTTCCTGGTCAGCGTCACGCTCGGGAGCGCGCTGTCGGTGGTACCGCTGCTGCTGTTCCAGCGGATCATCGACGACGGCGTGCTGGCGGGCGACGTCCGGCTCATCGTCGTGCTGTCGCTGGTGGTGGCGGGCATGGCCGTCGGTTCCGCGGCGCTGTCCATCGTTGAGCGGTGGTGCTCGGCGCGCATCGGCGAGGGGCTCATCTATTCGATGCGTACCCAGATCTTCGACCACGTGCTGCGCATGCCCATCGCGTTCTTCAGCCGCTCCCACACGGGCAAGCTGGTCTCGCGGCTCCACTCGGATGTCAACGGCGCGCAGCAGGCGTTCACCTCCACGCTGTCGTCGCTGGTGTCCAACGGCGTCACGCTGCTGCTGGTGCTGGGCTCCATGCTGGCGCTGTCGTGGCCGCTGACGCTGGGCGCGCTGGTGCTGCTGCCCATCTTCATGGTGCCCGCCCAGTTGGTGGGCAGGCGGTTGGCGGACCTCTCCCGTGACCGGATGCAGCACCAGGCGGAGATGTCGGCCACCATGACCGAGCGGTTCTCCGTCTCCGGGGCGCTGCTGGTGAAGCTGTTCGGCGACCACGCCACGGAGAACGCCACGTTCGCCTCGCAGGCCAGGGCGGTGGCCGACGGCGGGGTGAAGATCGCCATGACCTCGCGGGTGTTCATGACCGCGATGACCTTCGTCGGGGCGTTGGCCACGGCGCTGTTCTACGGCTTCGGCGGCTACGCCGCGGTGGAGGGTCAGCTCACCGTGGGTACCCTCACGGCGCTGGTGGCCCTGCTGGCCAGGCTGTACGGGCCGCTGATCCAGCTGAGCTCGCTGCGGGTGGACGTGATGACGGCGCTGGTCAGCTTCGAGCGGGTGTTCGAGGTGCTGGACCTGAAGCCCCTGATCGTCGACGCGCCGGACGCGAAGCAGGTGACCGGGCCGCCGAGCGTCGCCTTCCGTGACGTGTGGTTCACCTACCCGGACGCGCAGCAGGTGTCGTTGGAGTCGCTCGAGCCCGCCATGGCGGTGGGGGAGTCGGCCAACGAGCCGGTGCTGCGGGGCGTCACGTTCGAGGTGTCGCCGGGGCAGACGGTCGCCCTGGTCGGCCCGTCGGGCGCGGGCAAGACCACCATCACGCACCTGCTGGCGCGGCTCTACGACGTGGATTCGGGCAGCGTGGAGATCGGCGGCACGGATGTGCGAGAGCTGGCGTTGTCGTCGTTGCAGGACGAGATCGGCTACGTGACGCAGGACGCGCACCTCTTCCACGACACCGTGGGCGCCAACCTGCGCTACGCCAAGCCCTCGGCCACCGAAGATGAGCTGTGGGCGGCGCTCGAGGCGGCCCAGATCGCGGGCCTGGTGCGCCGGCTCCCCGACGGGATGGCCACCGTGGTGGGCGAGCGGGGCTACCGGTTGAGCGGCGGCGAGCGGCAGCGCTTCGCGATCGCCCGGCTGCTGTTGAAGGCCCCGCCCATCCTGGTGCTGGACGAGGCGACGGCGCACCTGGATTCCGAATCCGAGCACCTGGTGCAGCAGGCGCTGGACAACGCGCGGGAGGGGCGCACGTCGATCGTGATCGCGCACCGTCTCTCCACCGTGCGGCATGCAGACCAGATCCTGGTGGTCGAGTCCGGCCGGATCGTTGAGCGCGGTACCCACGCGGAGCTGCTCGAGTCCCGCGGTCAGTACGCGACGCTGTATTTCACGCAGTTCTCCGACGACTGAGCCGCCGCTCGGGGTGGCTCAGTAGTTGTCGCCGGACTCGACGCCGGCTTCGGGCACCTCGCCCGATTCGACGCCTTCAGCGCCCGCGAGAACCGAGGCGCTGCCGCTCAGGCCCAGGCGCGTGGCCCCCGCCTCGACCATCGCGTTGGCGGTGGCGTAGTCACGGATCCCGCCGCTGGCCTTCACCCCCAGGCGGTCACCGACGGTCTGCGCCATCAGCGTGACCGCGTGCACCGAGGCGCCGCCGCTGGGGTGGAAGCCGGTGGACGTCTTCACGTAATCCGCCCCGGCAGCCTCCGCCGCCCGGCAGGCCGCGATGATCTCGTCGTCAGTCAGGGCGGCCGACTCGATGATGACCTTCAGCAGCACGTCCGGGGCGGCCTCGCGCACGGCGCGGATCTCGGCCTCGACGAGGTCCGCGCGGCCCTCCTTGAGGAGGCCGATGTTGATCACCATGTCCACCTCGTGGGCGCCGAGTCGGGCCGACTCGGCGGCCTCCCCGGCCTTCGCCGCCGGGGTGTGGTTGCCGGATGGGAAGCCACACACCGTGGCGACCAGCACCTCACCCAGTTCCACGTCGATCGGCAGCATCGACGGGGAGACGCACACCGAGTACGTGCCCAGCTCGCGTGCCTCGGCCACCAGCGCGGCCACCTGGGCGCGCGTTGCGTCCGTCTTCAGCAACGTGTGGTCAATCATCTGGGCTAGTGCCGAGCGGGTGATCTGCATTGCGGTCCTTTCGTTTCTTGCATCGTAGCTGTCCATTTGGGCGGGTGTTGCGCACTTCCAACGAGCGCTTGTCTTCTGAAGGTGACCGCCACAAGGGGCGACGGTGAAGGTGCAGAGCAGGTGTGGGCACCGATGAGAAGGGACTCGGATGTCCACAGTGACAACACGACATGTGGTGGCAGGCATTGCCGCCGGCGCGTTGGCGTTGAGCGGGTTGGTATTCCCCCAATCCGCTAACGCAGCGTACGAATACACGCGCATACCCAGTGGTCGGGCACCAAAGTCCAGCCGCCGCACCACCTCACGGTGAAGATTTCAGACGAGCCGGTGCAGCTCGGTCGCGTGAGCCTGACTCCGCGCCAGTCGTCCAACGGTTCGGGCCGCGTCAATGAATACGAGGTCTGGACCTCGGCCAGCGATTGCACGGCTGAAACTGGTGGCTTCGTGAAGCAGGCCGAGGGCGAGTTGGACGGCCTCGTGGCCAACAGCAAGCTCGTGCGCGGCATCACCTTCGACCCGGCGCCGCCCTGAGCCGGCGTTCCGCGCGCGGCACCCAGCGTCGTCCGGCGGCATGAGCCTGCTTCAATGCTGGGTTTGTGCCCGAGGACGGCGCCACATCCAGCACTGAAATCGGGCGGCCGTGTTCAATGCTGGCTTTGAGGCCAAGGACGGCGCCAAACCCAGCACTGGGCCGGAACTTGAAGTCGCCCTGGCGCCTGGCAGCCGCGCGTCGGTCAGTCGGCAGGGGCCAGCGGCAGCGTCACCGTGAAGGCCGTCCGGCCAGGCCTGCTCGACACCATCGCCGACCCGCCGAAGCCCTCGGCGATGGCACGCACGATCGCCAGCCCCAGCCCCGTGGACGGAACGGTGGAGTGGGTGCGCGCGTCGTCGGCCTTTGTGAACCGCTCGAAGACGCGGGGCAGCGTCTCGGGCGGGATGCCGGGACCGTTGTCGGCGACCTCGATCACCGCGCGGTCCCCATGCCGCCGCACGCACGTGCGCACGACGGTGCCGGGCGGCGTGTGCGTCCGGGCGTTGCTCAGCAGGTTGATCATCACCTGGTGCAGCTGGTCTGCGTCGGCCAGCACCATGACCTCCGGCTCCGGCAGCATCAGCTGCCACTGGTGGTCGCGGCTCGCCGCCTGCGCGTCGCTGACCGCGTTGACCACCACCTCGACGGCGTCGACGGGCCTCGCCTCCACCTGCGTGTCGGCATCGAGCCGGGCCAGCAGCAGCAGGTCGTTGACCAGCTTGGTCATCCGTCGGGATTCCGAATCGATGCGCTGCAGCGCGAAGGACTTCTCGCCTTCCGGGGCGCGCTCCGCCAGCTCGCTGTAGCCCCGGATGGCGGCCAGGGGGTTGCGCAGCTCGTGCGACGCGTCCGCGACGAACCGGCGCAGCTTCACCTCGGACGCTTCGCGGGCGGCCAGCGCGCCCTCGATCCGGTCCAGCATGTCGTTGAAGGCGGTGGCCAGGCGGGTGACCTCGTTGTTCTCCGGCAGCGCGCCCACCGAGACCCTCGGTACCTCGACGCGTCCCCGTTCCAGCTGCAGGTGGCTGACCTGGTCCGCCGTGTTCGTGAGCGCGGTCAGCGGCCGGGTGGCGCGGCCCAGCACCTCGCGCGTGACCAACGCCGTGACGGCGACGGCCGACAACGAGATGCCCGCCGCGAACAGCGTCAGCCACAGCAGGGAGCGGTCGATGTCGCCGGTGGGCAGCCCCACCGACACCTTGCCCAGCCGCGTCTCCCGCGCCTCGACGCGGTACTTGCCCATCCCGGGCAGCATCACGGAGCGCTTCTCGCCGTCGGCCGGCAGTTCGACGAGGCGGATCATGGCGGCCGTGGTCACGGAGTCCACTTTGCCGTCTTCGATGACGCTGCCCACGGCGCTGCCGTCGGGCAGCTCCAGGGCGATCACGGTGCCCACCCTCATGCCGGGGGTCTCGATACCGGGCACCCGGTCGCCGCTGCTCCAGCCCGGCCCGCGACCCTGCCGCACCTGCGCGCCGTCCAGCTCGGTGTCGAGTTGGCGGTACAGGATGGTGGCGGCTGCGAAGACGGTGACCATGCTGACCACGAGCGCCAGCACCGCGACCGTGATGACGACGCGGGGCTGGATCTGGGCGGCGAGGGAGCCGCGTCGCTGAGGGCTCATCCGGCCGCCGGCCGCAGCACGTAGCCCGCGCCGCGCATGGTGTGGATCATGGGGTCGCGGTTCGCGTCGATCTTCTTGCGGAGGTAGGAGATGTACAGCTCCACGACGTTGGCCTGGCCGCCGAAGTCGTAGTTCCACACCCTGTCCAGGATCTGCGCCTTCGACAGCACCCGCTTGGGGTTGCGCATCAGGAAGCGCAGCAGTTCGAACTCGGTGGCGGTGAGGTTGATGTGTTCGCCGGCGCGGGTCACCTCGTGGGAGTCCTCGTCGAGGATCAGGTCGCCGACGATGATCTGCGTGTCGGGGCGGATGGACGTGGCACCGGAGCGGCGCAGCAGCCCCCGCAGCCGTGCGATGACCTCTTCGAGCGAGAAGGGCTTGGTGACGTAGTCGTCGCCGCCGGCGGTGAGCCCGGCGATGCGGTCCGTGACGCCGTCCTTCGCGGTGAGGAAGATCACGGGCACGTCCGGGTCCTCGGTGCGGATGCGGCGCATCACCTCCAGCCCGTCGAAGTCCGGCAGCATCATGTCGAGCACCAGGGCGTCGGGTTGCGCCTCGCGGGCCACCTTGACGGCCTCCGTGCCGGACGTCGCCGTGTAGACGTCCCACCCCTCGTACCGCATGGCCATCGACAGCAGCTCGATGAGGCTGGGTTCGTCGTCGACGGTGAGCACGCGGATGGGCGTGCCGTCCGGGCGGGTCAGGGTGTCAGCATGGGCCATGGGTCCACTCTCTCACCGCCGGGTGGGTGAAAGCTATGGGGTTTCTGTGGGGTACCTGTGAGAGCCCGCCGCTGGTTCGTCCGGCACAGGGTAGGCCGTGGGCCGGTCGCGGGGGTCCGGTTCGATCAGGCGCTCGCCGGCGTCGTCGCGCGGCCGCAGGAACAGGTAGTCGAGGCCGGCGCGGCCGGAGCCGAAGGCCAGGAGGACCAGGCCGAAGGTGGCCAGGACGGCGTTGTACTCCCAGCCCCGGTCGTGCTGGTAGAAGCCGGCGTCGAGCCGCGTCGTGAGGATGACCGCTCCGTTCTGGACGATCATGCCCAGGCCGATGAGCGGAGTGGCCAGGCCGAAGATGAGGAGGGCGCCCCCGATGAGTTCGAAGGCGATCGTCGCGATGACGAGCCCCTCCGCGCTGGGCAGGCCAACCCCTTCGAGGATGTTGGTCTGGTCCTCGAGGCCCGTGATGTTCCAGCGGTACCAGCCGTGCGCGATCAGCGTCACGCCCAGCACGATCCTGGCCACGAGCAGCGCGAGGTCACGCACCACCTTCAGGAAGGCGTCCATCGCAGCTCCTAGTCCTCGGTCAGCTCCTCGCCGTGGATCAGCTTGCCAGAAGAACCGGCGCCGAGACGCTCCAACGCGAGGCGCGCCACCATTTGCTGGTTGGTGACCACCCGCTGTGAGCGGCCGTTGGTCACGAACGTGATGAACCAACTCAGCAGCGTGGTGATGCGCTGCTTGAACCCGGCGATGTAGAGGAGGTGCAGGAACAGCCACGCGAGCCACGCGATGAAACCGGTCAGCTGGATCTTGCCGATCTGAGTGACGGCGGCGAACTTGGAGATGGTGGCCATGGACCCCTTGTCGCGGTACGTGAACGCGCCGGGCTCGGGGGCGTTCGCCACCCGCGCCCGGATGGTCTTCGCCGCATGCTTCGCGCCCTGGATGGCGCCCTGGGCGACACCCGGCACTCCCGGCATCGACGCCATGTCGCCGATGACGAACACCTCAGGGTGCCCGGGGAGGTTCAGCTTCTCGTCGACGACGACGCGGCCCGAGCGGTCCAGTTGGGCGTCGGACTGCTCGGCGAGGGTCGCGCCCAGTTCGCTACCCTGCACGCCGGCGGCCCACACCTTGCAGCCTGCCTCGATGCGTTGGGTGCTGCCGTCCTTGCGGCGGAAGGTCAGGCCGTCGTCGTCCAGGTCTGTGACGATGGCGCCCAGCTGCACCTCCACGCCCTGCTTCTCCAGCGTCTCCTGCGCGTTGCGGCCCAGGCGTGGCCCGAACGGCGGCAGCACCTGGTCGGCGCCGTCGAGCAGCACGACGCGGGCGTCGGAGGGATCGAAGGAGCGGAACTCGTTGCGCAGCGTGGAATCCGCCAGCTCGCGGATCTGGCCGGCCATCTCGACGCCCGTGGGGCCGGCGCCCACCACAGCGAACGTCAGGAGCCGGCGCCGCTCGTCGGGATCGGTAGTGAACTCGGCCACCTCGAACGACTTCAGGATGCGGGCCCGCAGCTCCAGCGCGTCGTCGATCGTCTTCATGCCCGGCGCGAACGTGCGGAAGTGGTCGTTGCCGAAGTAGCTCTGGCCGGCGCCGGCGGCCACGATCAGGGTGTCGTAGGGCGTCTCGTGGTGCTGGTTGTGGAAGCGCCACTTGACGGTGCGGGCGGTCAGGTCGATGTCCTCGACGAGGCCCAGCAGCACCTGCACGTTCTTCTGCCGGCGCAGGATCTCACGGGTGGGGGGTGCGATCTCGCCCTCGCTGAGGACGCCGGTCGCCACCTGATAGAGCAACGGCTGGAAAAGATGCGTGTTGGTCTTGGCGATGAGGGTGATGTCCACGTCCGCGTGCTTCAGGGCCTTGGCCGCGAACAGCCCGCCGAAGCCGGAACCGATGATGACGACACGATGCATGTGCCCAGAGTAATCCGCAACATACTCGTGGCGAAAATATCCCGGATTGATTCCACTAGTCTGGCGCGGTGCGCAACTGGCTGTGGGTGACGATCGGGTTCTCGGCGGTGCTCGTCATCGTCGGCGCCGCGTTCACCGACGCCCCCCTCCTGCTCGAGGGCCCGGCGTCCTGGTGGCGCGTCATCGTCTCCTTCACCGGCCACTGCGTGCTGCTGCTCGCCTGGTGGCAGTTGGGGCCCCGCTGGCACCGCCCGCTGACGACGGCGGCCCTGTGGTCGCTGCCCCTGCTGGTGTCGCTGCCGCTCCACTCCCGCGACGCCTACGCGTACGCGGCCACCGGCTGGCAGGTGGCCCGGGGTATCAACCCGTATGAGACGGCCATCGGCGATGCGGGGCAGCCCGGCCTGCTCGTGGGCACCCATTGGCACACCACCACCTCGGTCTACCCCTCGCTGCAGCTCGACCTGTTCGGCCTCATCTCCCGGCTGACCGCCGGCGACATCCTCGCCACCCCGATGGCCATGCGGATCCAGAGCGTGCTCGCGCTGGCGATCCTCGCCTGGGTGCTGCCGCGGCTCGCCCGGCGCTTCGGCGTCGACCCGGGCCTGGCGCTGTGGGCGGGGCTGCTCAACCCCGTGATCCTCGTGCAGTGGATCGGCGGCGCCCACAACGACGCCCTGATGGTGGCGCTCGGGGTGGCCGCGTTCCTGGCGGTCACCGACCTGGGATGGCGCGGCTGGCGCGGGCTCGTCGTCGCCGGCCTGCTGCTGGGCGTCGCGATGGGCATCAAGCAGTCCGCTGCGCTGTACGGCCTCGGCGTGGTGGCCCTCGCCTGGAGCCTCCGTCGGCCCGCCCGGTCCTCCTGGTGGGGTCTCGCGTGGGTGGCTGTCGTGCCGGGAGCGGTGACGGTGCTGACGTTCCTGGCCACCTCGCTCCACTGGGGCCTCGGCTGGCGCAACCCGACGGCGGGCCAGCCCATCGGTGCCACCAGCAACGCCCCGCTGTCGTGGGTGGCGTCCTTCTTCCGCTACCACGAGATCTTCCCGGAGGGGGTCTCCGACGGCGTCATCAACCTGCTCTCCACCCTGCTGATCGCCGTGGTCGTGGTGCTCCTGTGGGTGAAGTGGGGCCCGAAGGGGCGGGCGACGGGGGACCGGCCGTGGCTCTTCGCCGTCGCCGTGCTGGCGGCCTTCATGGTGTGCGCGCCGGCGCTGCAACCCTGGTACCTCACGTGGCTGCTGCCGCTGTATGTCTTCTGCCCGCGCTCGCCGCTGACGGACCGCGTCTGGCTGGTGGTGGTGGCTGCGTTCGCGCTCCTGCCCGCGCTGCAGGATGCGATGGCACCCTATGTCGCCATGGTGGTGGTGGGGGTGCCGCTGTGGTGGTGGTGGCGCCGCGGAATCCCGGCCATCGCCCAGCGGCCGGCACACTAGACTCCACCCCATGCTCTACGTCTCCACCCGTGATGCCTCGGGCGCGCCCGGCAAGCGGTTCAGCGACATCCTGCTCGAGGGTCTATCCGCCGACGGCGGGCTGTACCTGCCGGACAGTTACCCGCAGGTCTCCGTCGCCCAACTCGATGCCTGGCGCACGCTGCTGGCGGAGGAGGGCTACGCGGCGCTCGCGTTCGAGATCGTGTCGCTGTTCATCGACGACATCCCGGCCGAGGACCTGCGCGGCATCGTGGGGCGGGCCTACGAGCCGTCGAAGTTCCTCGACCCCGCCGTCGTGCCGCTGACGCAGTTGAGCGACGGGTTGTGGTTGGCGCACCTGAGCAACGGCCCGTCCGCCGCCTTCAAGGACATGGCGATGCAACTGCTGGGCGAGCTGTTCGCCTACGAACTGGAGCGCCGCGGTGAGAGGATCACCATTCTGGGCGCCACCAGCGGCGACACCGGGTCCTCGGCCATGTACGCGCTCCGCGGCAAGCAGGGCGTGAAGGTGTTCATGCTGTCGCCGCAGGGCCGGATGACGCCGTTCCAGCAGGCGCAGATGTTCTCCATCGACGACCCGGACATCGTCAACATCGCCGTCGACGGGGTGTTCGACGACTGCCAGGACATCGTCAAGGCCATCAACGCGGATGCCGACTTCAAGGCCCGGCACAAGATCGGGGCCGTGAACTCCATCAACTGGGCGCGCCTGCTGGCCCAGGTCGTCTACTACTTCGCCGCCTGGCTGCGGCTCCCCGAAAAGCACGCGGGGCCGGTCAGCTTCGCCGTGCCGTCGGGCAACTTCGGCAACATCGCCGCCGGCCACATCGCCCGCGAGATGGGCCTGCCCATCCACCGGCTCATCCTGGCCACCAACGAGAACAACGTGCTGGAGGAGTTCTTCCGCACCGGCGTCTACCGCGTGCGGGCGGGTGCCGAGACGCAGGCCACGAGCTCGCCGTCGATGGATATCTCGAAGGCCTCGAACTTCGAGCGCTTCATCTCCGACCTGCTGGGTCGCGACGCCGCCCGCGTGCGGGAGCTGTTCGTCGACGAACTGGGCTCCCACGGCTCCTTCGACCTGGGCGGCACCCCGGAGTTCCGCGGCCAGGTCGAGCGGTTCGGGTTCGTGGCGGGTACGTCCACGCACCAGAACCGGCTGGACCAGATCCGGCGGGTCTTCCGGGCCGACGGCGTGGTCATCGACCCGCACACTGCCGACGCCGTGCAGGTCGCCGGCAGCCTACCCGTCGACGGCCCGGTCATCGTGCTGGAGACCGCGCTGCCAGTGAAGTTCGCCGAGACCATCGTCGAGGCCATCGGCGTGGTGCCGTCACGTCCGGCGCGCTTCGAGGGGATCGAGGATCTGCCCCGACGCGTCCTCAGCGCCCCGAACGACGCCGTCGCCGTCCGCGCGATCATCGAGCGTTCCGCGTAGCGTCACGACGGCCAGCCCCACCAGGGTGACCCCGAACAGTAGTCCGGCGGCGTAGAAGGCCCACTCGCTCAACGAGCTGAGCCCGAATTCCGCCACCACGAAGAGGATGGGCGCCACGCCCAGCCAGCGCGGCCCGAAACGGGCGCGCAGCAGCATCACGCCGAACAGGATCATTCCGAGCACCAGGCCCAGCATGCCGAACGCCAGGTAGGGCACCAGGTGGGGACTGCTGTACATGGCTTCAATGACCGGCCCCACCTCGTCGTGCAGCTCTGTGTGGGGGGCGAAGGTGAGCAGCATGATCTGGACGCCTCCGCCCACGCCGTGCGCGAACGCGCTCAGGGCGATGAGGGCGGTGGCCACGAAGGTCAGCCTCGGTGCGCGCCGCCAGGTCTGGGCCGCGATGCCGACGACGCCCGCGGCCAGGAACAACTGCGAGATGGTGAACAGGTGGAAGGACCAGCCAGCGGCTGGGGTCACGGCGATCTCTGCCAGCCACGTGGCGGGTGGCCCCGCGAAGTTGGGGCCGAAGGGCAGGGAGGCGCACGTGGTGAGCGCCGCGAGGGCGAGCGTGAGCGCGGTGGTCCAGCGCAATGTGGGTGAGGTGATGTGCATGGCTGCTCCTTGGTTGGGACCGACCTGTGCCGGTTGCCGCCGACGCTACGAAGCCGGCGGTTGGCCGGTCATCAGCCCCACGGGGTCGGTTGTGTCCCGCGGAGTCCACTTCCGGAGACCCAGCGGTCTTCCCTGGAATGGCATGGGACGACGGTGGGCTGCTTAGGCTGTGCGCATGGCACGGCCTCGATTCAGCCCGCAGGCGCAGGACCTGGTGGTCTCGGCGCTGCTCGCCGTGCTGGGACTGGTCGAGGTGTGGCTGCCGATGGAGTCCGTCTTCGGGGCCGGCTCGCCCGCGGTCAGTTCCGTCGGCATCGTCGCGGTCGCCGCGCTGCTGTCGCAACGGAGAGCGCGGCCGTGGGTGGCGGTGGCCGCGCTCCTCGTCTGGCCGGTGCTGGGCTTGCTCACCGGCGGTCAGTTACAGGTGCTGTTCCTCGGCCAGTTGGTGCCCACCTACGTCCTGGCCTACTCGGTGGCGCGCCACGCCCCGGGCGCACTGCGGTGGCTCGCCGCGTTGTTGATCGCGGCCTATCTGGCGCTGGCGGACCTGGCGCTGCCGGATCTCCGCAGCCCCGGGGAACTCATCTTCCATTGGGCCACAGTGGCGCTGGCCTACCTCATCGGACGCGGCCTGCGCGCCTCTGAGGAGAAGGCGGTGGCTGCTGCGGTGGCCGCTGAACAGGCCGAGGCGGCGAGCCGGGAACGTTCGGCCGCCGCCGTTGCGGAGGAGCGCGCGAGGATCGCCCGGGAACTGCACGACATCGTCACGCACGCCGTCGGCGTGATGGTGGTGCAGGCGGGGGCAGCGGAGCAGGTGGTCGACGAGAACCCGGAGTTCGTGCGGCGCGCGCTGGGCGCCATCCGCACCAGCGGCACGGGCGCAATGTCGGAGATGCGGCGCATGGTCCAGATGCTCCGCGTGCCGGACCCGGTGGCGGCGCTGACGCCCCTGCCGGGGCTGGAGGCGCTGCCTGAGCTCGTGGCCGCGGTCCGCGACGCGGGGCTCGAGGTCCGCGTCACCCGGACCGGCCGGCACGTGCCGCTCGGCGGAGGGCTGGATCTGGCGGCCTACCGGATCGTGCAGGAGGCGCTCAGCAACGTGCGTCGACACTCAGCGGCGACCTCGGCGGACGTGGGCATCCATTTCGGCGACGACCTGCGCATCAGAGTCAGCGACCCCGGCCCGGCCCTGCCGGGAAGCGCCGCCCCCGGTCACGGCCTGGTCGGGATCCGCGAGCGGGTCTCCCTGTTCGGCGGCACGCTGACGGTCCACGACGAGGACGGGTTCGCCGTCGAGGCCGTCCTGCCGTTGGAGGGTCCATGATCAGGGTGTTGATCGTGGACGACCAGGAACTGGTGCGCGCCGGGTTCAGGCTGATCCTGGAGCGTGCGGGGCTGACGGTGGTGGGGGAGGCAGGCGACGGTGAGGTCGCCGTCGAACTGACCCGCCGGGAGCGCCCCGACGTCGTGCTGATGGACATCCGGATGCCCAGGCTCGACGGCGTCGCCGCCACGCAGCGGATCCTCGCAGGGCCGGGGTCGCGCCCGAAGATCCTGGTGCTGACCACGTTCGACCTCGACGAGTACGTGTGGTCGGCGGTGCGTGCGGGCGCCTCGGGGTTCCTGCTGAAGGACGTCGCGCCCGACGACCTGGTGCACGCGGTCCGTGTGGTGGCGAGGGGCGAGTCGATGTTGGCGCCCGCCCTGATCGGTCGCCTGTTGGAACAGTTCACGCGCCGTCCCTCGCCGGGCGTCACGCCCGAGGTGTTGGGCTCGTTGAGCGAGCGCGAGCTGGACGTCGTCCGGCTGGTGGCCCGTGGGCTGTCCAACGCGGAGATCGGCGCCCGGCTGTACCTCAGCGAGACCACGGTGAAGACGTATGTCTCCCGGGTCCTGGGCAAGCTCGACCTCCGCGACCGCGTCCAGGTCGCCGTCCTGGCCTACGAGTCCGGTCTCGTCCAGCCCGGCTCCTGAGCAACGCCCGCCACAACCGCGGCCCCCCTTCATAGCTATGCGTTTTCACCCCCGCGAACCGGTCGTCGGGTAGGAATGGTGCATGCAACCATTCGAGTTCCTCGGTGACTGGTCCGGTCAACTGATCGCCACCTCCATCCATGCCGGGCATGACCTGAGCCCAGAGATCGCCAGGTCCATGGTGCTCGACGAGGAGGTGCGCTTCCGCGAGGAGGACCCCTTCACGGACCTCATCGCCGGTCGCATCCCGGCCCGGGTCAACGTGCACCTGTCGCGGTTCGAGACGGATCTCAACCGGATCCGCACCAAGGCCGTCTACCGGACGCCGGACGACTGCTGGGGGCTCAAGGTCTGGGACACCGACGAACTTCCCGAGGACGCGGTCGACATCGCCCTGACAGGCTATGACGCGTTCTATGCCGCCTTGGCGGAGCGCCTCGATGTGGTGGCCGAGCGCGGCCCGTTCGTCATCTATGACGTGCATTCCTACAACCATCGCCGCGACGGCGCGGACGCCCCCGACGAGCCGGTCGAGGAGAACCCGGAGGTCAACCTCGGCACCGGCTCGCTGAACCATGAGACGTTCGGCGACGTGGCGGGCGCCTTCCGCGAATCGATGCTGGGTCAGGGCTTCGACATCCGCGAGAACGTGAAGTTCAAGGGCCAGAACCTCGCCTGGTTCGTCCACGAGCGCTACCCCGGCGTGGGCTGTGTGCTGGCCATCGAGTTCAAGAAGACGTTCATGGACGAGTGGACGGGGGAGCCGGACCACGAGCACATCGAACGGCTCGCCGCCGCCCTCGAGCAGACCCAGGGCCCGGTGCTGGCGGCGCTCGCCGAGATCCCCGAGCGGCACATCCCGCAGCACCGGGATCCCGAGCAGGCCATGGCTGGCGAGGGCGGATGAGTAACAACCCGCTCTCGATGGTGGACCAGGCCATCGACCTGCAGCTGTCGCAGCTGAGCACCAGCTTCCGGTTCATCCTGGACGTCACGCCCATCGACGCCAACGACGTGAAGGACGCCTTCATCGCCGGCGACGTGCGGGAGCCGGAGTTCACCTACCGCGACTACATCATCGAGCCGGAGGTGCTCCACACGGTGCTGCACAGCATCGACGTCACCCGCGTGCAGGACGCGACGGTGGGCGCGCTGTTGCGCAACAAGCACCGCGAGCTGGACCTCCAACTGTCGATGTTGCGCTGCCGCGGCTCGCAGGACTTCCGCAACCTCTCCATCGAGCTGTTCGGCGGGGTCCACCAGGACCTGCTCACGGCGGCCGAGGCGATCCTCAGCCGGATCGACGCCTCGGCATGGTCCGGTGAACGGCTGACGGCCGAGGAGTTCCTGGCCCTGGCCAACGAGGAACTCGACTACTACCGCGGGCTCGAACCCGACGTCGACATCCACGCGGAGATCCGGCCGGATTCCACCGGCGTCATGGTGTCGGGCAACCTGCTGCTGATCGGGCCGGAGGCCTCCGTATCGGCGGACCGCGCCAACGCGCTGATCCAGCACGAGGTCGGCACGCACCTCGTCACCCAGGTCAACGGCTCCCACCAGCCGCTCCAGGTTCTGGGTACCGGCCTGGCCGGGTACGACGAGACCCAGGAGGGCCTGGCCGTGCTGGCGGAGGTGGCCTGCGGGGAACTGACCGCGTCGCGGCTCCGGCAACTCGCCGGCCGCGTGCTCACCGTGTCGCGCATGCTCGGCGGGGCGTCGTTCCGCGAATGCTGGGAGGGCCTCGTCGACGACGGCTTCCACCCCGGAGGCGCTTTCTCCACCGTGATGCGCATCTTCCGCTCCGGCGGGCTGACGAAGGACGCCTGCTACCTGCGCGGCCTCATCGACATCCTGGGGCACCTCCGCTCCGGCGGCGACCTCGGCGCCTTCTTCCTCGGCAAGTTCGCCCTGGAGGACCTCCCTCTCATCGAAGAACTCAACGCACGAGGGGTGCTCAGCGCCCCCGTCGTGCTGCCCCGCTGGTTCGACGAGGCCAGCAGCCGCGAGCGGCTCCTCGTCGCAGCCCAGACCACAGACCCCACCGAACTCATCCAAGGAGTTGCAGCATGAAGATCGGATTCGTCGTCAACGACGTCATGACCGAGAAGGCCGAATACACCACCACCAGGCTGGCCATGCACGCCACCAACATGGGTCATGAGGCGTGGCTGATGGGGATGGGCAACTTCGCCTACGAGCCCGACGGCTCCCTCAGCGCCCGCGCCCGCGCCGGGGCCGGCAAGAACTACCGCTCACTCGAGCGCTACATCGAGGACGTGCAGAAGCCCACGTCTGAGGAGCGGCTGCCGCTCAGCGAGTTCGACATCGTGATGCTCCGCTCGGATCCCGCCGACGACGCGCAGGGCTCGGCGTGGGCCAACAACGCGGGGGTCGCCTTCGGGCAGCTCATCGCCTCGACGGGGGTCCTGGTGGTCAACGACCCCACCAGCCTGGCCAACGCGCTCTCCAAGGCCTACTTCCAGCACTTCCCGGAGGCGGTGCGCCCCACTACGCTCATCTCGCGTGACGAGGCCCAGATCGTCGACTTCGTGAAGGATCTCGGCGGCCGTGCCGTGCTGAAGCCGTTGCAGGGTTCCGGTGGCAGCGGCGTGTTCCTGGTGAACACGGACGAATCCCCCAACATGAACCAGATCATCGAGGCGATCTCCCGCGACGGCTACGTCGTGGCCCAGGAGTACCTTGAGGAGGCGAAGAACGGCGATGTGCGGATGTTCGTGATGAACGGCAAGCCGCTGATGATGAACGGCAAGTATGCGGCCTTCCGACGCCGGTCGAGCGGGTCCGACCTGCGCTCCAACATGTCGGCCGGGGGCAAGGCGGAGGCCGTCAAGGTCTCCGATGAAATGCTCGAGATGGTGCATGTGGTGCGGCCCAAGCTCGTCGCCGACGGGATGTTCCTCGTCGGGCTCGACATCGTGGGCGACAAGCTCATGGAGGTCAACGTCTTCAGCCCCGGTGGTCTGGGCTCCTGCGCCGCGCTGTACGACGAGAACTTCGCGACCGCGGTGATCACGGATCTGGAGCGCAAGCTCGAGATCCGCCGGCACTACGGAAACCAGATCTCCAACATCAGCCTGGCCGCCCTCTAGCTTTACCCGGCGGCGCCGGGCGCCGGATCAGCTGAAGCGCACCATGTTGTTGAACCGCCAGTCGCGCGTCCATTCGTAGACCTTCGAACCATCCGCCTTCGTCACGAGCGCGATGGCGTCCGACTCGATGTAGCTCCGGCACCCGTTGCGACCGGTGGCTGCGGTGTCGCATTCCGTGCGCCACTTGCGCCCGTCAACCGCGGTCCAGGACCCGGTTGCGGCCAAGGGGTTGCCCTTCCACATTGCCCGGGGCGAGGTCTTGTAGGTCAGGTTGTTGAATGCCCAACCGTTCGTCTGCACGAACCTGCCGCCCACCTGGGCGACCGTCGTCGCCCAGATCTCCGTGCGGCACCGCTCGGTTCGCGAGTAGGGCTCGCAGGCGGTTCTCCAGCGACGCCCGTTGACGAGATGCTCGCCAGGGGTGGTGTAGATGTCGAGCGGTTTCGGCGCGGGCGGGGCCGGGTAGACGTCGAGGAAGTTGCCCCGTTCCGTGTGGGTGGTGCCCAGCGGCCCCTTCGCTGCTTCGGTGACGACGGTGGCCAGCACCTGCTTGACGAACGCGACCGAACGCGCGTCGTAGGCGATCCCGGGCGTCAGGGCGAACGCGAAGCCCATCGTGCCCAGGTTCAGCACGCCTGCCTTCGACGGCGCCACGTAGTACGTCAGGTCTGAGATGCCCTTGCGGGTGGTGCAGTCGAACGTCGAGTGCGCGGCGATGTGGACGCCCTGGGGGGAATCAGGGCCCGCCTTGTCGACCTCGTGGCCGATGAGCTGGGGATACCGCGAGCCCGCGGTGGCGCCGGTTCCCTTGAACGCCCAGAAGGACGGGTTGGTGATGACCAGGTCAGTCTGTGGGTTGGCCCCGTCGCAGTCGTACTGTGAGCCGATCAGCCGGGCCTCCGGGTTGGGGTAGGGCTCGGCGCGGAAGGTGCCCGTCGAGGTGCGGTCCTGCACCGGGTCGAGGTGGCTGAGCTTGTAGGAGGTGACCTCCGTGAAGTCTGCATTGAAGCGAGTCCGGTAGTAGGCCGCGTTGGAGCCCAGGAAGAGGAGGTTCGTGCCCCTGTCTCGCAGGATCTCGGCATTGCGGCGCATCTCGACGGACCAGTACTCGTCGTGGCCCAGCATCACCAGCGCCCGCGAGCCCCGGAACGAATCCGCCCCGCGGTGCAGCTCGGAGTTGGTGGTGTAGCTGATGGGAACGCCCAGCGACTCGAGGTACTGGACCAAGCCCAGTTCGTAGCGGTAGAACTTGTCCGCGCCGTTGCCGCGGTTGGGCCGGTTCATGTTGACGGTGTAGGCCCGATTGAGCGCGCTGCCGTCGGGCAGGCCGACGTACAGCGAGTAGCCGCCGATGCTGTTGTACGCCGCATGCGTGGAGGTGGCGAACATCACGGTCACGGCCCCGGAGTGGCTGGGGGAGCGCAGGAACACCGAGACGTAGCGCTGGTTGCCGCCGTTGTCTGAGAGCTTCGCCAGGTAGGCGCCCGGCTGCCAGGAGGTGGTGTCGAAGCGGTGCGTGACGCTCCAGTTGGAGCAGTCCACCGTCTTGTCGCGCGTCACGCACCCGGGCTGCTTCACCGCGGGCTGAGCTGGAGCAGTGGCGACGAGTTGGCCTCCGGTGCCCGTCGTAGTGGCCCATCCTGAACATCTCGACGGAGACCGTCGCCCCTGTGGCGTGGACCTTCAGCCGCAGTTCGTCGCCGGGCAGCAGCGATTCCCCGACGGCGTAGCCGGAGAGCACCTGCCAGTCCCCGAGCCGGCCCGTGATCCGCCACGTGGACTCCGCTGAGGCGGGTTGGGCGGAGGCGAAGATGGTGGTCAGGGCCACGATGACGGCGATGAACAGTGTCTGGATGCGCATGAATGATTCCCCCTGGTCAGCGATCTGTCCCCGACTCTAACGTGCGGTGCCGACACGGGTGCTCAGGGAGCCCAATAATCAGGGTTCCCCAGGGTTGAGCCGGATAAGCTCAACTTTGACTTGAGCCTGGGCGGGGTCTGTGGTTAGCTTGAGTCAACCCCGCTCAAGGGAACTGATTCGACTTCAACAGCTTCATGCAGCTAACACCCAGGAGGAAATCCCATGGCTCGTGCAGTAGGCATCGACCTCGGCACCACCAACTCGTGCGTCGCCGTCCTCGAGGGCGGCGAACCCACCGTCATCCCCAACTCTGAAGGCTCGCGCACCACCCCGTCCGTGGTGGCCTTCTCGACCTCCGGCGAGGTCCTCGTCGGCGAGGTCGCCAAGCGTCAGGCGGTCACGAACGTGGACCGCACCGTCCGCTCCGTCAAGCGCCACATGGGCACCGACTGGAAGGTCGAGATCGACGGCAAGGACTACCGTCCCCAGCAGATCTCGGCATTCGTGCTGCAGAAGCTGAAGCGCGACGCTGAGGCGTACCTGGGCGAGTCGGTCACCAACGCGGTGATCACCGTCCCGGCCTACTTCTCCGACGCCGAGCGTCAGGCCACCAAGGAGGCCGGCGAGATCGCGGGCCTGAAGGTGGACCGCATCATCAACGAGCCCACCGCCGCCGCGCTGGCCTACGGCCTCGACAAGGGCGACACCGAGCAGACCGTGCTCGTCTTCGACCTCGGTGGTGGCACGTTCGACGTGTCGCTGCTCGAGATCGCCGACGGCGTCTTCGAGGTCAAGGCCACCAAGGGCGACAACCGCCTCGGTGGCGACGACTGGGATTCCCTCGTCGTGGACTGGCTCGTCACGCAGTTCAAGAACAAGAACGGCGTGGACCTGTCCAAGGACAAGATGGCCCGCCAGCGTCTGCAGGAGGCCGCCGAGCGCGCCAAGATCGAGCTGAGCTCCGCGTCGGAGACCGCCATCAACCTGCCCTACATCACCGCCTCGGCGGAGGGCCCGCTGCACCTCGACGAGAAGCTGACCCGCTCGGAGTTCCAGCGCATGACCCAGTCGCTGCTGGACCGCTGCCGCGCGCCGTTCAACGCCGTCATCTCCGACGCCAAGACCTCCGTCGACAAGATCGACACGGTCCTCCTCGTCGGTGGCTCCACCCGCATGCCCGCCGTCGCGGACCTGGTCAAGGAACTCACCGGTGGCAAGGAGCCCAACAAGGGCGTCAACCCGGACGAGGTCGTCGCACTGGGCGCCTCGCTGCAGGCCGGCGTGCTGAAGGGCGAGGTCAAGGACGTGCTGCTCCTCGACGTGACCCCGCTGTCGCTGGGCATCGAGACCAAGGGTGGCGTGATGACCAAGATCATCGAGCGCAACACCACCATCCCCACCAAGCGCTCCGAGGTGTTCACCACCGCTGAGGACAGCCAGCCGTCGGTGATGATCCAGGTCTACCAGGGCGAGCGTGAGTTCGCCCGCGACAACAAGTCGCTCGGCAACTTCGAACTGACCGGCATCCTGCCCGCACCGCGGTCCGTGCCCCAGATCGAGGTCACCTTCGACATCGACGCCAACGGCATCGTGCACGTCAACGCCAAGGACCTCGCCACCAGCAAGGAGCAGTCCATGACGGTGACCGGCGGTTCCGCCCTGGCCAAGGACGACATCGAGCGCATGGTCAAGGACGCCGAGTCGCACGCCGAAGAGGACCGCAAGCGCCGCGAGGCCGTCGACATGCGCAACGAGGGCGACGCCCTGGTGTTCCGCACCGAGAAGCTCCTCACCGAGCACGACGAGACCATCGGCGAGGACGTGAAGGCGCCGGTCGTGGAGGCCACCAACGCGCTGAAGGAGGCCCTGAAGGGCGAGGACGACGACGTGGTCAAGGCCGCGATCGACGACCTCAACACGAAGGCCGCCGCGATGGGTCAGGCGATCTACGCCGCCGCCCAGGCCAAGGCGCAGGAGTCCGCTCCGGCCGACGGCGGGGCCGCTGACGCCACGCCCGAGGGCGAAGAGGACGTCGTCGAGGCGGAGATCGTCGACGAGGAGAACGACAAGTGACCGATTCGCAGTTCACTCCGGACAGCGACGCAGTGGGCGAGGCCGTCGAGGAGACGGCCTCGCCCACGGGCGCACCTGAAGCCCCCGTCGAGTTCGAAGCCGTTGACGCTCCTGACCGTGTCGCCGAGCTCGAGGAACTCGTGGCGGAGCGCACGACGGATCTTCAGCGCCTCGGCGCCGAGTACGTCAACTACAAGAAGCGCGTGGACCGCGACCGCGACCTGGCCCGCCAGGCCGGCATCGAATCGGTCCTGACGGACTTCATGCCCGTGCTGGACTCGATCGCCCTCGCCAGGGAGCACGGCGACATCGACGGCGGTTTCCGCATGGTCGCCGACGAGCTGGAGAAGGTCATGGCCAAGCATGGCCTGGTGTCGTTCGGTGAGGTGGGCGAGGAGTTCGACCCCAACCGCCACGACGCCCTCATGGCGGTCCAGCTGGACGAACCGGTCACGGTCACCACCGTGTCGCAGGTCATGCAGCAGGGCTATCAGCTCAAGGGGCGGGTCGTGCGCCCGGCACGCGTCGCCGTCGCCAACCCGTAATGCCGTGCATGGGCCTGCCCTCGCGACGACGTCGCAGGGCAGGCCGCCCGGCCCGTGGAGGAACAACCATGCACCCTCATTCAGAAAGGAGATGATCGGGAAGTGAGTACCAAGGACTGGCTCGAGAAGGACTACTACAAGGTTCTCGGCGTCTCCAAGGACGCGTCGCCGGACGAGATCAAGAAGGCCTTCCGTCAGATCGCCCGCGACAACCACCCTGACCAGAACCCGGGCGACAGCGCCGCCCTGGCCCGGTTCAAGGAGGCCTCTGAGGCCAACGCGGTGCTGTCGGACACGGAGAAGCGCAAGGAATACGACGAGGCCCGCAGCCTGTTCGGCGGCGGCTTCCGGTTCAACCGGCCCGGGCAGCCCGGCGGCGGCGCGTCGCCGTCGTTCGAGGACCTGTTCCGCAACGCCGGCCAGGGCACCGGGCAGCAGGGCTTCGGCGACCTGTTCGGCGGTCTGTTCAGCGGAGGCGCCGGGGCCACCCGTCGCGCCACGCAGCGCGGCCCCCGTCGCGGCGCCGACATCGAGGGCGACGTGACCATCAGCTTCGAGCAGGCCGTCGAGGGCGCGACGGTGACCATGCGGACGGTCTCGGATCAGCCGTGCCCGTCGTGCCGGGGTACCGGCGCGAAGGCCGGCACGCTGCCGCGGGTGTGCCCGTCCTGTGAGGGTTCGGGCATGCAGTCGTCGCAGGCCGGCGGCGTGTTCCACATGAGCGAACCGTGCACGGACTGCCTCGGTCGCGGCCTCATCGTCGACACCCCTTGCCCGGACTGCGCCGGTTCCGGCCGTGGGAAGTCCACCAAGACGATGAACGTGCGGATCCCCGCCGGCGTCGAGGACGGGCAGCGCATCCGGCTCAAGGGCAAGGGCGCGGCCGGTGAGAACGGCGGCGCGCCGGGAGACCTGTACGTCAGCGTGCACGTCACCCCGCACAAGTTGTTCGGGCGCAGCGGTTCCAATCTCACACTGGACGTGCCGGTGACGTTCACCGAGGCGTCGCTGGGCGCCGACATCCAGATCCCCACCATGCAGGGGCAGCGCGTGAAGCTGCGGATCCCGCCGTCGACGCCCAACGGGCGCACGATGCGGGTGCGTGGCCGCGGCGCGCGGAAGCCGGACGGCTCGCAGGGTGACCTGCTGGTGACCATCAAGGTCGAGGTGCCGGACGATCTGAGCGCGGAGGCCAAGGCCGCACTGCTGGAATACGCCGAGAAGGCCCACGAGGTCAACCCTCGCGAGTCGCTGTTCGGAGGGTGATGACCGATGAGCCAGCATCTGCAGCCCTTTGACCCCGACGCGGCGGTCTTCCCCGTTTCGGTGGCCGCGTCGCTGGCCGACATGCACGCGCAGACCCTGCGCGGCTACGACCGGCTCGGCCTCGTCGTCCCCCAGCGGGCGCGGGGCCGTGGCCGGCGTTACTCGTTGCGCGACATCGCGAAACTGCGGCACGTGCAGTACCTGTCGCAGACCGAGGGCATCAACCTTGAGGGCATCCGCCGCATCCTCGCGCTCGAGGAGCAGGTTGACGGCCTGCGCGACCAGGTGGAGCGCCTGAGCGAACTGGTCCGGCGCATCCAGAGCGACGAGATGGCGGCGCGGGTGTTCACCGCGGAGTCGTCCGGGCGCGTGCACCAGGGCCGGTACCGGCCACAGCGGCGCCTCGCGCTGCCGCCGTCGGCCTCCTGACGACGCGGCGGTGGCAGAACCGCCGGATTGGCTCGGGTCGCCGTCGTAGTGGCGGTTGTGGCCTCGCCCGTCGAGCCCAACTCCCGCCCACCTTCGCGTTGGCGGCCTTGCCCAGCGCAGCCATCCGGAACCCGGGCTTCCAGCGGGTGACCGGCGGCGGCCCCAGCCCGCCGTGCTGCTCACCGGCGTCCGCCTCAGAAGCCCAGCCGGCGCGCCGCCTCACGGATGTGGTCCGCGCTGTCGCGCAGGCGCTGGAGTTCCCCGTCGGTGAGAGGTAGCTCCAGCGCCCGGCCCACACCCTTGCCGTCGACGACGTGCGGCACCGACATGCACACGTCCGAGATCCCCTGCCAGTTCTCGAGGTACGACGACACCGGCAGCACCCGGTGCTCGTCACGCAGCACGGCCTGGATGATGCGCGTGCCCGCCAACCCGATGGCGTAGTTGGTGGCGCCCTTCCCCTCGATCACCTCGTAGGCCGCGCCGACGACCTGCTCGGCGATGCGCTCGCGCACCTCGCGGCTCAACTGGCCGGTCTGCTCCTCCCACTGCTTCAGCGGCACGCCGCCGATGGTGGCGGTGCTCCACAGCGGAGTCTCGGTGTCTCCGTGTTCGCCGGCGATGTAGGCGTGCACATTGGTCACCGAGACGGCGCACTCGGCGGCGATGAGCCACCGCAGCCGCGACGAGTCGAGCACCGTGCCGGAGCCCATCAGCTGGTTGCGGGGGAGACCCGAGATCTTGAGCGCCGCCTGGGTGGTGACGTCGACGGGGTTGGTCACCATGATGAACACCGCGTCGGGCGACTGTTCCACCAGCGGCGGGATCAGCGACTTCATCATCCCGACGGTCTTCGCAGCGAGGTCCATCCGGGTTTCGCCGGGCTGCTGCTTCGCACCGGCCGCGACGACCACCACGTCGGACTTGGCCGTCACCGCGACATCGTCGGAGCCCTCGACGGTGACGTGGGGAGGCAGGAACTGGCTGCCGTGGGCGAGGTCCAGGGCCTCGGCCTTGACCTTGGTGGCGCTGAGGTCGTGCAGCGCGACGTGCGTCGCGGCGCCCTTGATCAGCGCCGCGTACGCCAGGGAGGTGCCGACGGCGCCCGCGCCGACGACTGACAGTTTCGTGCCTCGCATCTTCATACCCACATCTTGCCCACAATCCCCAACACCCCGCGTCGGGCACGGCCCCGAATCTGGATCTGCGTCGGTCAGGGACCCCACATCCAGATGTGGCGCCCTCGGCCCACCGAAACGCTCGTGGGTCCCATCCTCAGGGGTGAATAGGGGGCTTTTGGGGGAGCCAACCCCTCGTGGCGGCACCCTTTACGTTGCACACTAGATAGGAACGCACGAGATCCAGGAGGGTCCCATGACCGAGCATTTCAACGACCGACCGGACGACCAGAGCCAGGGCGAGCGCTTCGCCGATGAACCCACCTACACCCACGACGCCACCGAGGCCGCGGCCGGCCAGGAGTCGGGCGCCGAGTACGGCACCACCGGCACGACCGACGCTCCTGACGCGTCCGCCAGCGACGCGTGGGGTCAGCAGCACACCGCCGTCGACGGCCCCGAGCAGCACCGGAGCCCGGAGCAGTTGGGCGACAACCTGCGCAAGGCGGCTGAGGAGACGGCCTACGCCGCGGTCGGTTTCGTGGGGCTGGTGGCCGACAAGGCCAAGGAGTTCTACGAGGAGCAGAAGAAGCAGTACGTCGAGTCCCACCCCGAAGCTGATTCGGAGGCGGGCGCCAAGAACGTTCTGGCCCAGCTGCGCGAGCAGCTCGACAAGTTCATGGACGAGATCAACCGCGGCTTCCGCGACCTCGCTGAGCGCGGCCGCGCCTCCGGCAAGGAGCAGGGCACGCACGACGCGGCAGATCCGGCCGACGAGAACAAGGATTACACCATCTGATCCGGTGACGACACCCGATCAGGCGAGACATAAGCGGCCGGCACCTCTGGGGTGCCGGCCGCTTCGCTGTGCTGTCAACTCATCCGTTGAAGGTTGCTGATGACAATTGGGTGTAGTCGGCGGACTCCAGGATGGCCGTCGTCACGCCGCCGTCGCGCTGCACTTCCAGGCGGGTGGCGAGGCTGGGATCAGGCAGGGAGCCGAGGAGTCCGTCGACGGCGGAGGCCAGATCCCCTGCCGGCGGGAGCGGTGCGGGCTCCGGCGCTGGGCCGTCAGAGGGCAGCGGATGGGACGCGACGCTGGTGCTCGCCGCGTCTAGGCCGCGACTCCACTGGTAGATCCTGGCTTTGTCGACACCGCGCACGGAGACGACGGCCGAGCCTTCCTCCGTGTCGATCTCGACGGACAGGGCTTCGTCGGTGAGGCCCGCCCGGTCGATCTCGGACCAGACCTGGGTGAGAGCGGCTCCGGAGATGGGCTCGGTGATCGGCTCCAACTGCTTGCCGTCGAGGAAGACGCTGCCCTGCCCGTCGCACTGGGCTTCGGCAACCACGATGCCGGGCGACAGGGCCCGCACCGCGACGCGGGCAGCACCGTCGCACGCGTCGATCTGCGCCTCGGCCAGCTCGATGCTGTCGTCCAGGGGGAAGTCGTCCCTCGGCACCGTGATGGGCGCGGCGGGATCCGCCAGGCTGGATCCCTCAGTGGGGTAGAGCTTCTGCGTCTCGGGCGGCTCCCCGCCGACGACCTCGAGGCGCCACTCATCGGTGACCGTGAACCCGGCGGGCCTCGCGGTGGCGCCGATGTATTCCCGCAGCAGGTCTGTGGACTCCGTACGCTCGTCGGCGGCGGGGGTGCAGCCCGCGAGGGCCAACACGCCGACGGCGGCCCAGGCCGCAGCCCGCCTAGCCGAAGTACTCATTGAAGAGGGAGTCTGCCTGCGAGGTGGAGGAGGCTTCGTTGTCCAGGTAGTTGCGGGCGGTCTGCCGCAGCGAGTCGCGCATGGATTCAGCGGCGGCGCGGCCTCCGTCGATGGCAGTGGTGATGCTGTCTGCCAACCCGTTGAGCGACGAGGACTCGGCGGCCGAGAAGTGGGGCATGTCGATCATGATGACCGGCAGCCGCGACGCGCCGGAAGCGGTGCTGTGCAGCGTCGACATCTGGGTGGCCAGGTCGTCCCAGTAGGCGACCTGCGACTGGAACCACTCGGCGTTGGCGCGCACCTCGTCGTTGCCGGTGCAGCCCGGCTGGTCCAGGTCTCGCGACACGTTGCGGGGCGACGGCCAGGTGCCGCCCGGCCCGATGCCCGTCAGGTCGTTCTCGAGGAGCCCCACCTGCACGACGGAGGAGATGGCCGCCGACAGCTGCCTGCCCTGCTCCTGCACGCGGTCGTAGAAGAGCTGTCGCTGGTCCATGACGAGTTGGGCGAAATCCTCCACCGCGCCGATGAAGCTACCGATCGTCGGCTCCATGATGGCGAACTTGATGGCGTCGAGGTAGAGCTGTTCCTGCTGCTGGGCCAGGTTCGTCAGGTTCGCGATGGAGTCCGTGACGTTGCCGAGATACGTCGTGGTGTTGGACACCAGACCGCCGGCGACGCCGCGCGTGGTCTCCGCGGCTGTGCGCTGGCTGCCGATGGACGCGTCGTAGCCCGCGGCGTTCCCGCTCACCCACGGCTCCCCGTTGGAAGGGATCTCGTTGGTGTTGGCCGGGTAGTAGACGCCCTCGAACGAGGCGTCGATGCTGAACCAGTCGAGGAGGAAGCCGCCCACGTCCGTGGGGATGCTGACCAGCTTGTCCTTGCGGCTCGTCTGCGCGGTGCAGGTGGTGTCGTAGCCGGACTCGGCCTCGGCAAGCGCCTCCATGGCCTCGCCCTGGCGCTCGTGGTCACTGGTGCGGATGGTGTGCCAGAACAGGTTCCAGCCCGACGGGCGGGTCTCGCTGTAGTACCCGCCGGAGGGGCAGAACGGCCAGCTCTCGCAGCGATACTCCTTGAAATCGCCGACCAGCGCCCTGGACGCCTCCATCTCGGCGAGCACGAGTTCGGCCTGCAGTTCATAGGCGTCCTGCAGGTCTTCGGTCATCTGGGTGATGAGATCCAGCGTTGCCTGGGGGCTCATGAGGTGTCTCCGTCCTATTTCTCGACGAGGTAGCGGCGCGCCGCCGCGTAGTGGGAATGGGCGTCTGCGATGTCGGCGTCCTCGGCGGAGGGCTGCACCAGCGGCTTCGGCAGCACCTCCAGGATCTCGTCGGCGAGCGCCTGCAGGCTGGCCTTCGCCGCCCACTCCGGGTTGATCTGCAGCCCGTGGAAGCGGCCAGCGGTGAGGAAGACCTCCACCCTGTCGTGCGGGGTGCCCAGCACCTCTTCTCGGCGACGGTCAACCTCACCGGCCCTGAGCCGGGCGAGGTAGCGACGCATGGCCGCCCGGCCCGCGCGCATCTCAGCGAGATAGGAGGGGATGGACGAGAGGGGGAGGTGCACCTCCGGCAGGGCCGACGGTGCGGCTGCCTCGAGGGGCGGCAGTGCCCGACGGATGAGGGCCGAGATCGTCTCGGCCAACTCTCGGGGAATGAACCGGTCTCTCCATGAAGCACTGATGCGGAGTGAGACCACCTCCAGCCCCTCCACGGTGATCTCGATGGCCCCGGACTCATCCGTGATGACGGTTTCCTGCACGCTACCTCCCCAATCTGCCTGTGCAGCCTACGGTCGCACGGGGTCATCAGAGCAGGCGCGCACCCAGGTGGACCCAGACGACGAAGCGGCCGGCGCCCCGTGGGGGTACCGGCCGCTTCGTCGGGTGCGGATCAGATCATCGGGGTGGTGTGCCAGATGCGCTGCAGGTAGTCGCGCATCGAGCGGTCCGAGCTGAAGAAGCCGGTGCGCGCCACGTTCAGGATGGCGGAGCGGGTCCAGGCCTCCTGGTCGGCGTAACGCTCCTCGACGCGGGCCTGTGCATCCACGTAGCTCTGGAAATCTGCCAGCGCCATGAACCGGTCCTGGTTGATGAGGTTCAGCACCACGGAGTCGAAGATGTGCCCGTTGCCGCCGGAGAAGTGACCCGACAGGATCAGGTTCAGGGCGTCGCGCAGGTTGGCGTTGGCCTCGTAGTACTCCGTGGGGTTGTAGCCCTTGGAGCCCAGGTCTGCCACCTCCGGCTCGGACATGCCGAACAGGAAGAAGTGCTCGTCGCCGACCAGTTGGCGGATCTCGACGTTGGCGCCGTCGTCCGTGCCGATGGTGAGGGCGCCGTTGAGCGCGAACTTCATGTTGCCGGTGCCCGAGGCCTCCATGCCGGCGAGCGAGATCTGCTCCGAGAGGTCCGCCGCGGGGATGAGCTTCTCCGCCAGGGTGACGTTGTAGTTGGCCGGGAAGGCGACCTTCAGGCGACCCTCGAGGCGCGCGTCGTTGTTGACGACCTCTGCCACCTTGTTGATCAGGTGGATGGTGTCCTTGGCCATGCGGTAGCCGGGAGCGGCCTTGGCGCCGAACAGGACGGTGCGCGGGGTCACCTCCGCGGCGGTGATCTTGCCGCTGATGACCTGCTCGTACAGCGACACGATGTGCAGGACCTTGAGCGACTGGCGCTTGTACTCGTGCAGGCGCTTCACCATGACGTCGAGCATGTGGCCCTCGGGCAGGTCGATGCCGTCGCGCACCTTCAGCAGGCGCGTGAGGCGGCCCTTGTTCCACGCCTTGACCTCACGGAAGCGGGCCTTGAAGTCCTCGTCCTCCGCGTAGGGCTCCAACTCGCGGAGCCGTTCGAGGTCCGTGACCCAGCCGCTGCCCAGAGTGTCGTTGAGCAGGTCGGCGAACTTGTAGTTGGCCATCCGCACGAAGCGACGCGGGGTCACGCCGTTGGTGACGTTGGTGAACTTGTCCGGCCACAGGTCCGCGAAGTCCTTCAGCACCTTGTCGCGCAGCAGCTGCGAGTGCAGCGCGGCCACGCCGTTGATCTTGGTGGCGGCGACGGCGGCCAGGTGGGCCATCCGGACCCCGCGCTCGTCGCCCTCGACGATCAGCGACATGCGGCGGGCGCGGATCTCGTCATCCGGGAAGGCGGCGCGCACCTCGCCCATGAGGTTCTCGTTGATCTGGTAGATGATCTCCAGGTGACGGGGCAGCAGGCGGCCGAGCAACTCGGTGGACCACACCTCGAGCGCCTCGGGCAGCAGGGTGTGGCAGGTGTAGGCGAAGCACCTGCTGGCGATCTCCCACGCCTCGTCCCAGTCGAAGCCCTCTTCGTCGATGAGGATGCGCAGGAGTTCGGGCACCGCGATGACGGGGTGCGTGTCGTTGAGCTGGAAGATGATCCGCTCAGGCAGGTTGTGCAGGTCGAAGTCTTCTTCGAGGCCGTCCAGGAAGTCGCGCAGCGAGGCGGCGACGAAGAAGTACTGCTGCTGGAGGCGCAGTTCCTTGCCCTGGGGCGTGGAATCCTCGGGGTAGAGGACCTTCGAGATGTTCTCCGCGAAGGTCTGGGCGCGGACGGCCTGGGCGTAGTCGCCGGAGTTGAAGATCTGCAGGTCGAACGCCTTGGTGGCCGACGCGCTCCACAGGCGCAGCGTGTTGACGCGGCCGTTGAGGTAGCCGGGCACCATGTAGTTGTACGGCACGGCGAGCACGTTCCAGGCCGGCACCCAGCGGCACCGCTCCTCGCCGCCGTCGTCCGTGTAGCGCTCGGTGTGGCCACCGAAGTTGACCACGACGGAGGCCTCGGGGTGCGGGAACTCCCACGGCGCGCCGAGCGCGAGCCAGGTGTCGGGCTGCTCCACCTGGCGGCCGTCGACGAAGGTCTGGCGGAAGATGCCGTACTCGTAGCGGATGCCGTAGCCGACGCAGGGCACGTTCATGGTGGCGAGGGAGTCGATGAAGCAGGCGGCGAGGCGGCCGAGGCCACCGTTGCCCAGCCCAGGCTCGATCTCCTGCGCGCGCAGCGTGGGCAGGTCCAGGCCGCACTGGGCCAGGCCCTCCAGGGCGATGTCGTGCAGGTCCGAGGCGAGCAGCGCGTTGTTGAGCTGGCTGCCCAGCAGGTACTCGGCGGACAGGTAACCGATGGTCTTGACCTTGGCGGCGTGCGTCTTGCGGTTGGTCTCGAGCCACCGCGCCATGAGGTAGTTCTTCACGGTGCTGGCGAGAGCGAGGTACTGGTCATTGACCGTCGAACGTGAGAGCGTGACGCCCTGGTTCGTGTTCAGTTCGTGGAGGAACTCGCGCACGAAACCGTCGACCGAATAGGTCGGCGCGCCCACCGGAGCGGCGGCGAGAGGGTGCGTCGGTGTCGATGTGGGCCCGACGCGGCGAACGTCGGTGTTGGGGGATTCATCGGCCCGCATGGGGCCCCCGTTGTGCTGCGCAAACTCAGGCATGGCACCACAGTAGTTTGAACGTGCACATTTCTCACATCGGGCGTGTCCTGCGCGCTCAGATACCCGGTACCGGGCGTCCCAATCACCTCCCTCAGGGTGTTTTTCCCGCCCCTTTTGTGAGAGAGGCTGGAACGTACCCCCGGTTACACGGATCGGCCAGATTCTGGCCGGGAACGAAGGGAGCACACCATGCACCACGACGAGAACATCGACCAACTGCTCGGGGCCACGGCCTACGACCGTAGCGGCGAGAAGATCGGCGGCGTCAGCGGCGTCTACCTCGACGACCAGACCAGCCAGCCCATGTGGGTCACGGTCAATACCGGTCTCTTCGGCCTGCGCACCAGTTTCGCGCCGCTCGCGGGATCCTCGCTGGAGGGTGACCGCCTGACGCTGGCGCACGACAAGGACACCGTCAAGGACGCCCCGAACGTGGACGAGGACGGACACATCACCAGGTCCCAGGAAGACGACCTGTACCGCTACTACCAGGTGGACAGCAGCGTCATCGAGGAAGACCGCCTCCGCACGCGCCGCTGGGACCGCGACCATGACCTGTCCGGCGAGGAGCGCTCGGATGGACCGCTGCTGGACAGCGACCGCGACGGGCGCGGCCCCGTCGGTGAAGTGCTGG
This sequence comes from Tessaracoccus sp. MC1865, assembly GCF_017815535.1. Taxonomy (NCBI): domain Bacteria; kingdom Bacillati; phylum Actinomycetota; class Actinomycetes; order Propionibacteriales; family Propionibacteriaceae; genus Tessaracoccus; species Tessaracoccus sp. MC1865. The sequence continues at coordinate 415,865 of NZ_CP072596.1, forward strand.
ACGGCCCGGACCACACCCACGACCCGGCCCGTTCCTTCGGGGACGGCCGCACCGGCGACAACGCAGGCGTCCACACCGGCAGCCTCGGCTCGCCCGGCGTCGGCAACGAGCGCGTCGTCGAGAGCGGCAGCCTCGGCTCGCCCGGGATGGGCAACGAGAACGTCCGCAGCCGTCAGGACGACCTCATCAGTGACCCGGCCTACCGCAACGACCCCTCGTTCGTGGACGACCAGGCCGCAGTGGGGGGCGAACGCTACGTCGACGACGAGCGACTCCGCGACGATCGCCTGCGCGACGTCGGCCCGGACGGTGAACTGGTGGACGACGAGGCGTACCCCGGGGACGACGTCTCCGGTTACCCCGACGCCGCCGAAGGCCCCCTGGGCGAACGCACCCGTGGACAGCGCCCCATCGACAACATCTTCGACGCGCCTGACCAGGGCAACCCCCGCCCCAACTGAGTGATCTGACGAGGAACGGCCGGCCCATCACGGGCCGGCCGTTTCCGAGTCTGGGACAGACGCCGGCCGAGTGCAACCAGATTGAGCACCGCGACGTATTCACATTGATTCCCCGAAGAACGAGGATGACATCATCCACGGGGCTCTGCCCCAGGCACAGTTAGGAACAGCAATGTCGCTTCTCCGCAGAACCGCCATCGCCACCGCAGCAGCGGGACTGGCTATCTCAGGGTTGGTGACCCAGCCCTCCAACGCCGCCGACACCACCGACGTCTACTCGACGCCGGGCGGCCACATCCAGAGCGGCAGGCTCTGGGACACCGAGTGCGAGATGTACTCGTCCAACGTCGTGCGGTGCGAGACCAAGATCTGGTCGACGCAGGTCGTGTACAAGAACGGCAGATTTGTCCAGGACACCGACTGGCACTTCAACAACCTCTCCTACCTGCCGTCGCCGCGCTCCAGTTGGGCCGGCAACCCGCTCGCGGCCAACGGCACCTTCACCAGCGCCGGTCACAGGTGGCGCACCGAATGTGACACGCCGGCCACCGGCCGTGGTGGCTGCCGCTCGTACATCGAGACCAACTTCATCGCCAAGGAGGGCAACTCCTACGTGCGGAAGACGGGCTTCGTCTTCAACAACCTGGTGCGCTTCTCCGGTGGCTCGGTCGCCCCTGTCACCAGCATCCCGGCGCACGTGCTGGATCAGAGCAAGCTGACCTTCGACGGCCTCGGCCCGTTGACCTACGCCCCGTACACCCAGGCGGCCTACAACAACGCCACCCTCAACTACCTGCGGCTCGGCTACATCGTCCCGTCGCCCACCGAAGACTGCGACGCCTACCGCAACGGGCCTGAGCTGGTGGACCGTGGCATCTCTGTGGTGGACCTGGCCGACGTGGCCGTGCGTGAGCCCGGTATCCAGACCGAGGACGGCGCTGAGGTCGGCATGACCGTGGCCCAGATCAAGGCGATCTACGGCGCGGACTTCAAGCAGGTGCGCAAGCAGAACCATGGCGAGCTGCAGTACCTCGGCTCCGTCAGGCTCGGCGACCGCGAACTGCAGTTCCGCGTCGAGGGCGAGCCCTACCCGGGCGGCGGCGCGCGCTACGCACCGCTGACCCCGATGAAGGACACCGACGTGATCGTGGAGATCTCGGCGCAGAAGTACACCGAGGACGTGAGCTTCGGCGGCTGCTGACCACACCGCTCAACAAGTTCGCTCCCGCGCCCTCTGAGGGCGTGGGAGCGAACTGTGTCACTGGGCGTCGGCGGGTCAGATCGTCCAGGCCTCCTGGGCGTAGGACTTCGCCCAGAACTGCTCCTCGTAATAGGTGGCGTCGACGAAGGCGGTGAGCATCTGCCCGCGAGTCGTCTCGTCCGCCGTCGCGGCGGCCGCGTCCATCAGCTCGATGGCGCGTCTGGTGGCGTCCTGGAAGGCGGGGTCCGCGTAGGAGGCCGCCCAGTGGCCGAAGGGGTGGTCCCGCACGGCCGAGGCGGTCTCCGCGAGCCGGGCGCCGACGTCGGCGTAGACCCAGAAGCAGGGGAGCACCGCGGCGACTCCCACCTCGTAGCGTTCGTAGGCCGTCATGGCCTGCAGCATGTTGACATAGGCGCGGGTGGTGGGGGACGCGACGGTGGGGCGGGGCGCGCCGGCCAGCGCCGGGTCGCTCATCAGCGCGGCGTGCATCTCCACCTCCGCGGCGACGGCGCCGCCGGCGCTCGCCGCCCAGAAGCCCGCGGCCTCCGGGAAGGGAGCGCGGGTAGCGAGCATCGCGAGGGCGCGGGTGTAGCCGCGCAGGTAGAAGTCGTCCTGCACGAGGTATTCCACGAAGCGGGTGACGTCGAGGGTGCCGTCCGCGAGTTCGGTCAGCAGCGGGAGGTCGTCGATGCGGCGGCGGATCCCCGCCGTGGCCTCCCATGCCATGGCGCTGAATTCGCCGGTCGTCCAGGTGATGGTCATCGCGTGCTTTCTACGAAGTGGTCCACGGGTCCGTGGCCCAGGTCTGGCGTTCGGGAGAGCGTCCAGCCGGCGCCGGACGCGATGGCCCGCATGAGGTAGTCGCGGGCCTGTTCGATGCTGGGCAGCCGCACACCGGTGCGCAGCGTGTCGCCGTTGCGCGCCGCGTGGGCGGCGATCGCCGACGACAGCGTGCAGCCGGTGCCGTGCGTGTGCCGCGACCTGATCCGGGGGCCGCTGAGGATGGCCACGCCGTCGGAGGTGGCGAAGGCGTCGGTGACCTCGTCGTCGGACAGGTGGCCACCCTTGACCAGCGCGGCCCTGGCGCCGGCCCCGACGAGCGCCTTCGCCTGCGCGATGACGCCGTCGCTGTCCGTGGCCGGGGAGGCACCCAGGAGTACCGCGGCCTCCGGGACATTGGGCGTGACCACGTCCGCCAGGCGCATGAGCCGCTCGCGGACGACGACGACGGCGTCGTCCTGGAGGAGTGTGTCGCCGGAGGTGGCGACCATGACGGGGTCGAGGACCACGACGCCGAAGTCGGCGCGCCGCTCCTCGAGCAGGTCCGCAACGACGCCCGCGACCTCGGCGTTCGAGAGCATGCCGAGCTTGGTGGCGGCGACGGGGAGGTCGTCGAGCACCGCCTCGATCTGGCTGCGCACGAAGGCGGGATCGACGGCTCGGGCCTCGCGCACGCCCTGCGTGTTCTGGGCGGTGAGGCCGGCGAGCGCGGCGGTGCCGTAGACGCCCAGCGCGTGGAAGGTCTTGAGGTCGGCCTGGATGCCGGCGCCGCCGCTGGGGTCCGAGCCGGCGATGCTGAGGGCGATCTTGGGCGTGGTCATCGGGTCCTCCAGAGCCACATGAGTTCCTTGGCTGCGGCCAGCGGGTCCGGGGCGGTCATGATGGCGGACACGACGCAGATGCCGTCCACCCCCGTGTCGATCACCCATCGGGCGTTGACCTGGTTGATGCCGCCGATGGCGACGGTCTTCGCACGACCGGCCGTCTCGCGCACGATCTGTTCGGCGCCCTGCAGTTCCAGCGGCGGTTCGGTGTCGGTCTTGGTGCTGGTGTTCCAGATGGGCGACAGGCCCAACACGTCGGCGGTCTGGTGGCGCAGTTCGGTGCGCAGTTGCTCGCTGTTGGAGATGGACAGGCCGATCATCAGGTCCTGCCCGAGCCGCCGTCGGGCCTCTGCGATGTCGCCGTCGCTCTGCCCCATGTGGAAGTGGAGGCCGAGGTCCGCGGCGATGTCGAGGCGGTCGTTGACGAAGATGGCGGCGCGGTGGCCGGTGGCGTCGAACACGCGCTGGGTGGCGTCGACGCAGGCCTGAGTGAGGTGGAGGAACTCGACCTCCGACATGTGCTTGTCGCGCACTTGGACGACTCCGGCGCCGCCCAGCACCGCCTGCTCGACGATCCGCGGCACCCTGTCCGGGCCGCCCGCGAGCTCCGTGTCCGTGACGACGTAGAGCCGCCAGTCCACCTGTTTGGCCAGCTTCTTGTGGGCCTGCATCAGTCCTCCTCGACTGTGACGAGTCCTTCCACCTCTGCCGGCGTCAGCGCGTGCAACGCGTCGAGCCAGAGGGTGCGGAAGGTGCCGGGGGCCGAAGCCCCCCGGGCAGCGGCGATTCCGGCCGCGCCGAAGATGGCGTGTGCGGCGACCACGGCGTCGTGCCGGTCCGCCTCGCTCTCGGCGACGGCGAGGCAGGCCGCGACGGTGGCGCCCAGCGCGCAGCCGGTGCCGATCACCAGCGGCATGAGGGCGTCGCCGCCCGTGACCCGGGTGATCCGGCCGGCGGACACGATCACGTCCACGGGGCCGGAGATGGCGACGACTGCGCCGGTGGTGGCGTTGAGTTCGCGGGCGGTGCCGACGGCGGCCTCCACCTCGTCGGTGGCGTCCACCCCGCGGCCCCCGGCCGACGTGCCGGCCAGGCCGAGGATCTCGGAGGCGTTGGCGCGGATGGCGGCAGGGCGGTGGGCGAGGAGGTCGCGGGCGAGTTGGGTGCGCACCGGCAGGCCGCCGACGGCGACCGGGTCCAGCACCCACGGCTTTCCCGCGGCTGCGGCGGCGGGGGCGGCGAGGCGCATGCCGGCGTGCTGCTCGGCTGAGCCGTTGCCCACGTTGATCAGCAGCGCCGACGCGAGGCCGGCGAAGATCTCCGCCTCCTCGGGCAGGTCGATCATGGCGGGCGCCGCGCCGACGGCGAGCAGCACGTTGGCGGTGATCTCGGGCACCACGGTGTTGGTCATGCAGTGCACCAACGGGGTGGTGGCGCGGACGGCGCCGAGGATGCGGGCAATGCCGGTCATGGATTGCTCCCTTCGCTAGAACGACCTAGATCAGGTGACTACGGGTGTGTTCTCAGCCCTCCTGCGGGGCACCCCGGCTTCGCCCCGACCCTACCAGTGTCGCCTGACGGTCAGCGGGCCACGGCGTCCCGGGCGGCGACGAACGCCGCCACCGCCGCGTCCAGGTCCTCCCTGGTCAGGGCGGCGGACAACTGGGTGCGGATCCGCGCCTTGCCGCGGGGCACGACCGGGAACGAGAACGCGCGGACGTAGACGCCTCGGGAGAGGATCTCGTCGGCCATCTGGGCGGCCAGCGCCGCGTCGCCGATCATCACGGGGACGATGGGGTGGTCAGACTCGGGCACCTCGAAGCCCTCCTCGACGATCCGGCGGCGGAAGTAGGCCGTGTTTTCGCGGAGCCGGTCGAGCAGTTCGGGCCGGGAGGCGATGAGGTCGATCACCGCGATCGCCGAGGCCGTGATGGCGGGGGCGAGCGAGTTGCTGAACAGGTACGGCCGCGACTTCTGGCGCAGCAACTCGACGATGGGCCCACGCGCGCAGGTGAAGCCACCCGACGCGCCGCCCAAAGCCTTGCCCAGCGTGCCCGTGAGGATGTCGACCCGCTCGGTCACACCGAACAGTTCCGGCGTGCCGGCGCCGGTGTCGCCGATGAAGCCGACGGCGTGGGAGTCGTCGACCATCACCAACGCGCCGTATTCATCGGCGAGCGTGCAGATGTCGTCGAGGGGCGCCACGTAGCCGTCCATCGAGAAGACGCCGTCTGTGGCGATCACCCGGTGGCGCGCGCCCCTGGCGGCCTCCAGCTGGGCGCGCAGGTCGTCGAGGCTCCGGTTGCGGTATCGCAGGCGCTGCGACTTCGTCAGGCGCACGCCGTCGATGATCGACGCGTGGTTGAGCTCGTCGGAGATGATGGCGTCCTCGGGCCCGAAGACGGTCTCGAACAGGCCGGTGTTCGCGTCGAAGCACGACGAGTAGAGGATCGTGTCGAAGCCCTCGGCGCCCTTCCGGAGGAAGCCGGCGAGCTTCGCCTCCAGGTCCTGGTGCTGCGTCTGGGTGCCGCAGATGAACCGCACCGACGCCATGCCGAAGCCCCAGCGGTCGAGCGCCTCCTTCGCGGCGGCGATCAGTTCGGGGGAGTCCGCCAGGCCCAGGTAGTTGTTGGCGCACAGGTTGATGACCTCGCCGCCGAGCGTGCCGACATGCGCGGCCTGCGCCGTCGTGAGCGGGGCCTCCTCCTTGTACAGCCCCTCGTCGCGGAGGGCCTGGATCTGCTGGTTGATGTCATCGAGGAAGGTCATGGTGCTCCTGTTCGGAAAGTAACTGGCGGGGATCCCATGCGACGTGGTCAGTCCCACGTGAGGATGACCTTGCCGGACCGGCCATCCGAGGCGACCTCGAAGGCTTCAGCGAAAGACTCGGCCGGGAACCGGTGCGTGATCACGCCGGAGATGTCCAGACCGGAGCGGATCAGCGCGTTCATGGCGTACCAGGTCTCGAAGATCTCGCGCCCGGTCACGCCCTGGATGGTGAGCATGTTGAAGATGATGGTGGCGAAGTCGACGGTGAGTTCCTGCGTCGGCGACCCCAGCAGCGCGATGCGCCCACCGTGCGTCATGTTGTCGATCATCGAGCGCAGCGCGGGCCCGGAGCCGGACATCTCGAGGCCGATGTCGAAGCCCTCCACCATGCCGAAGCGCTCGTAAACGTCCTCCAGCCGCTCCACCCCGGTGTTCACGGTCGACGTGAGCCCCAGCGAGCGGGCCAGTTCCAGCCGCTCGTCGGACAGGTCCGTGATCACCACGTTGCGGGCGCCCTGGAACTTGGCCACCAGCGCGGACATGATGCCGATGGGCCCGGCGCCCGTGACGAGCACGTCCTCAGCCAGGGCGGGGAACTGGAGCGCGGCGTGCACGGCGTTGCCGAACGGGTCGAAGATGGCGGCCACGTCCGGGTTCATGCCGTCGGGATGCACCCACACGTTGCGGGCGGGCATCACGAAGTACTCACAGAACACGCCGTCGACGTGGTAGCCGATGCCCTTGTAGTTGCGGCAGAGATGCCGCTTGCCGGCCAGGCAGGCCCGGCAACGCCCGCACACGTAGTGCCCCTCGCCGGAGACGAACTGGCCCACCTCGAGGTTGGTCACAGACGAGCCCAGCTCCACGATGTCGCCGCAGAACTCGTGCCCGATGATGCGGGGGCACTTCACGTTCTTCTCGGCCCAGCCGTCCCAGCGGTCGATGTGCACGTCGGTCCCGCAGATGCCGGTGCGCCGGATCTTGATGAGCACGTCGTTGGGGCCGGGGACGGGGATGGGCATGTCCATGAGCTCCAGCCCGGGGCCGGGAGCTGTCTTCACCAGGGCCAACATGTCAACCATCGTGGCACGCCACCCGCGCCGCCTGCGGGCGCCCTGCCGCAACGAGCGTCCACCTTCACCGGACCGCCCGCGATCCCGCATCTGCGAGGTGCGGAAACCCCTGGCATTGGGCCGAGGCCCGGCTTAGGCTGGTGGCAACCGAGTGTGAAGGAGGCTCCCGTGGCTCACGGCGACATCACCCACATTGACATTCCGGTCTCAGACCTCAAACGGTCGCAGGACTTCTACTCCACCTTGTTCGGGTGGGACATCCAGGAGTTCCCCGGTTTCGAGGGCTACCCGATGTGGCGCGCCCCCAACCAGATCAGTGGCGGCGGCCTCGCCCCGCGGGGCGACGGCTTCACCCAGCCCCGCTCCTACGTCGAGGTGGATTCCATCGACGACACCCTCAGCGTCGCGAAGGACCACGGCGCCACGGTCGTGATGGAGAAGACCGAGGTCACCCCCACCAGTTGGTTCGCCGTGTTCGAGGACCCGGACGGCAACCCCATCGGCCTCTACGAGGGCACCACGTAGGAGATCTGGGTATGTGCCGCAACATCCGCCCGTTGAACAACTTCGAACCGCCCGCCACGCACGACGAGGTGCACGCCGCCGCGCTGCAGTTCGTCCGCAAGGTCTCCGGCACCACGAAGCCGAGCAAGGCCAATGAGGAGGCGTTCAACCGCGCCGTCGAGGAGGTCGCGCACATCACGCGCCACCTCCTGGAGGACCTCGTGACCGTAGCGCCGGCGAAGAACCGGCAGGAGGAGGCGGTGAAGGCGAAAGCCCGCTCCGCGAAGCGCTTCGCCGCCACCGGCTAGACCCCTCCCCGGCTACCCTGCAGGAATGCCGCGCACCCAGCCCCCGAAGCACAGCGCCGGCTCGCTCCTGTGGCTGGGCGCGGGACTGGCCTACCTGTCCATCCTCGTCCCCGCCCTGCTGGGCGGCGTCGGGGCGGCGCTGGTCCCGTGCAGCGGTTTCCTCTGCAACGTCGGCTACGCCTTCCTGGGCGCCCTCGCCGGCGCGGCGCTGGGCGTGGTCGTCGTGGTCTTCCTGGCCGCGAGGCTGGGGCTGCGCTGGTGGTTCGTGCCGGTCCTGCTCGCCGTGGCCGCGGCGGGCGTCGCGCTCTTCACGACCTTCGACGGCGCGCCCGAACGCACCGGTCTGCTGTTGGCATTCCTTGCGCCGGTGGCGGCGGCGTTGACGGCCTCCGGGCTGAAACCCCGGCGGCTCCTCGTCGGCGCCGTCGCCCTGCTGGCGGCGACCGCGGTGGGGGTGGCGCTCCTCACCCTGGGCGATCACCTGGACCGTCGCAGCCAACTGCAGCAGCGGGCCGAGAAGTTCCGGACCGCCACGCTGCCCCTCGTCGCGCCCACCAGCATCGAGGCGCCCGAACTCCGCCTGGTCCTGGCGGAGCCGGAGCAGGTCATCTACGACCTGCGCACGCCGGAGCACACGGGTTGGCTGCGCATCGTGCTGGAGCCCACCGCGGTCCGGGAATGCGGCGAGGGCAACGTCACCGACCTGGGGGACGACATCTTCGCTTCCGGGGAGGGCCGGTCGTTCAGGCGGGTCTGCCGCGAGTTGGGAGAGGTGGACGCGGAACTGTGGCCCGACGGCGGCGACAGCGACTGGAGCTCAGATGAGATGGTGGAGGTCGCCAGAGCGCTCGAGCCGGCCGGGGCCCAGTGGTTCGCCGACCATCAGGGCAGGTGAGCCCTGCTCCTGGTCTGTGGCGATCAACAGCGGCACGGCCACCTTGTCGCCCACCGGAGGCGGTTGAAGGTCAGCATCGGCCGCAACCCGAACTCCGCTGGGGCTGCCCCACGCACCGCCTAAGGTTGTGAATGACGCGAGGAGGCACCATGAGCGGCGCAGCTGAAGTCCACGTCGGAGCAGAACTCCGCCCCACCAAGATCGAGTTGCTGCAGGGCTGGCTGCCGCGGCAGCACTGGTTCTTCGGCGACGCGGGCAGGCTCGAACGCGTCGCCAACTTCCGCCTGGTGGACCCTGACGGTGAGGTCGGGCTGGATTCCATGGTCATCTCCGACGGCGTGCACGCCTACTTCGTTCCGGTCACCTGGCGGGCCGCCCCGCTGGACGGGGGAGACCTCATCGGCACCCTCGAGCACTCCGTGCTGGGCACCCGCTACTGCTACGACGCGGCCACGGACCCGGTGTTCATGGCGGAGTTGGAGCGTGTCATCCGGGAGGCGGACGGCCAGGCGGATGTGCACGACCACGATGGCAACGTGTTGCCGCTGGTCATGGACGTCCACGGCAGCGGCGTGGTGCCGGGCGAGGGGTCGGACGCAGAGGTGGAACTGGTGCGGGTGCTGGAGCGCTCGTCCGACGTGCCCGGCGACGCGCTGGGCACGCTCATCGCGGACTGGACCGACGTCGGCGGACCGCGCCACGACCTGCTCGCGTTGCTGCGCTGAGGTTCACCCCGGGATCACGGGCGCACCGACCAGCTGTCGTCCGCCGGTCGCCCGGCGGCGATGACGGTGCCCTTGCCCTCGGCGACGGCGCCCCAGTTGGGGAGTTCGAGGACCGCCACGGCCGACGTCCGCATGGGGACGGAATGTCCGGTGGACAGCCCGATCAATTCCTCCAGCGCGGGGTTGTGCCCCACGAGGACCACCGTCGACGCAGAGCCCGGCAGCGCGGAGACAACGTCTGCCAGTTCCTCCCCGCCGAAGGTGTAGGCGTCTTCCGAGTCGATTGTTCCTGAGGCGGGGTGGAGATGTGCGGACAAGATCCCCCAGGTCTGTTGGGCCCGCGTCGCCACCGAGACGACGGCGAGGTCCACCCGGCCGAAGGTCGCGCCCAGCCACTGGGCGGTGGCCGATGCCTGGCGAACACCCCTGTCAGACAGTGGACGGAGGCGGTCCGGGACGTCCACGTGCCAGTCGGATTTCGCGTGCCGGACGAGAATCAGCGTCACTGCCATACCTCCACCCTAAGCACGCGGAGGGGATAGTGGAAAAGTTAGCGAAAAGAGACATTTGTTAGCGTGAACAGGCGCTGACCGGTGGCTAGGTTGGAGGTGTTCACCGGCTAGACGACGACGCTGTCGCGAGAGCGACGCTGAAGGTGTCGTCGCAAACGAAGGAGACACATGTTCAATCGATCCCGTAAACACGTAGCGGCCCTCGCCGCTCTCGGCATGGCCAGCGTCGCCCTGTTCAGCGCCTGCGGAAACGGCGATGTGGAACCCACCGCCGGCACCGACGGCGGGACCACTGGCGCCAGCCCGAGCGCTGCGGGCGAAAGCCCCATGGGCAGCGAAAGCGCGTCCCCCAGCGAGAGCACGTCCGGTGGCGACGGCGCCGCGGCGGACCTGTCCGGCACCACCCTCAACGTCGTCGCCGCCTGGTCCGGCGCGGAGCAGGCCAACTTCGAGGCCGTCCTTCAGCAGTTCGAGGACGCCACCGGAGCCAGCGTGACCTACACCAGCTTCGGCGACAACGGCCCCACCTACATCTCCGGCCAGCTCGAGGGCGGCACGCCGCCCAACGTCGCCGTCGTGGGCCAGCCGGCCCTCATGCAGCAGCTCGCCGCTGACGGCAGCATCATGCCGCTGTCAGACGACGTCAAGGCCGCCGTCGAGGAGAACTACTCGCAGTCCTGGCTCGACCTCGGCAGCGTGGACGGAGAGCTCTACGGCGTCTGGTTCAAGGCGGCCAACAAATCCACCATGTGGTACAACGCCGACCTCTGGAGTGAGGCCGGCGCAGATCCCGCCGCCGCCGAAGACTGGGAGGGCTTCCTCGAACAGCTCGGCCTGATCCGCGACGCGGGTTATGCCGGCATCTCCGTGGGCGCCGACGTCGGCTGGCCGCTGACGGACTGGTTCGAGAACGTCTACCTGCGCACCGCCGGCCCCGAGATGTACGACCAGCTCGCCAACCACGAGATCCCCTGGACGGATCCGTCGGTCAAGGAGGCTCTCGACGTGCTGGCCCAGCTGTGGGGCACGGATCTGGTGCAGGAGGGCGGCGCCCAGCGCGGCTTCCCCGAGTCCATCACTGAGGTCTTCGGGGCTGACCCGCAGGCCGGCACCGTCTACGAAGGCGACTTCGTGGCCGGCGTCATCACCGAGGACGGCAACTCCACCGTCGGCGAGAACGCCCTGTTCTTCGACTTCCCGTCGGTCAACGGCTCCGAAGCGGCAGTGGTCGGCGGCGGCGACGTCGCCATCCAGTTCACCGACGACGAGGCCACCAACGCGCTCATGGCCTACCTCGCCTCACCCGAAGCCGCTTCGGTGTGGGTGCCCCTGGGCGGCCTGACCTCGCCGAACAACGGTGTCGACACCTCGCTGTACCCGGACGACACCTCCCGCCAGATCGCCGAGGCCCTCGTGGGTGCGGAGGCGTTCCGCTTCGACATGTCCGACCTGACGCCCAGCGCGTTCGGCGGCACGCAGGGCCAGGGCTTCTGGCAGGAAATGATCACCTTCTACGAGAACCCGTCTGATGTCGACGGCACCATGCAGCGCCTCGAGGCTGCTGCCGCGTCGGCATACGGCGGCTGACAAGGCTTCCGGTGACTGCTGTAGTCACCGCGCCAGAGCGTCCGAGGACCGGGGTTCACAAGCCCCGGTCCTCGGGTCGCTTGAAGCGCGGGTTGATCATCGCTTCCTTCCTGGCGCCGGCCCTCCTGGTGCTCGGCGCGCTCGTCGCCTACCCCATCGTGTTCACCCTGGTGCGCTCGCTCTACGACAGGAGCGGGGACAACTTCACCGGCTGGCAGAACTACGTGACGATGTTCACCAACGACACCACGTTCACCGCCATCCGCAACAACATCATGTGGGTGCTCGTGGCCCCGGTGATCTGCACCGTCCTCGGCCTGATCTTCGCGGTGCTGTTGCAGCGGTTGAAGTGGAAGACGGCATTCCGGCTGATCATCTTCATGCCGATGGCCATCTCCATGCTCGCCGCCGGCGTCATCTTCCGCGGCCTCTTCCAGGAGAACCCGCAGCTCGGTGCCGTGAACGCCGCCATCGTCGGCGTGCAGAACACCTTCACGGACACCGCCAACTATCCCGGCGCCAACCCGCGCAAGGACGTCGGCCTCACCGCTGAGGGCGGCATCATCAGCACGGAGTCGACGGTGGGCACAGGCACCGTCGTGGACCTGCCGCTGATCGGCATCCGGCAGAACAACCTCCCGGAGACGGCGGAGGGGGCCGTCGCGGCTCCCGAGGCCGGCGACGACCAGATCTCCGGCACCGTGTTCCTGGACGTCATCCCCGGCGGGGGCGGCACGCAGGGCGCCCTCGAGGAGGGCAAGTCCGGCCTGCCCGGCATCCGCGTCGACGCGGTGGCCGAGGACGGCTCCATCGCCGGCAACGCCACCACGGAGCCCAACGGCACCTACGTCATCGAAGGGCTGGATCCGGGGGGGAATTACCGGGTGGCGCTCCCGGCGTCGAACTTCGGCGAGGGCGCGCAGGGTGTGTCCTGGTTGAGCTCCACGTTCATCAACGCCGTGGTGATCCTGTCCTACGTGTGGATCTGGGCGGGCTTCGCGATGGTGATGATCTCGTCGGGCCTGTCGGCCATGGACCCGTCGCTGCAGGAGGCGGCCCGGATCGACGGCGCCAACGAGTGGCGGGTGTTCACCCGCATCACGGCGCCGCTGCTCGCCCCCGTTCTGGTGGTGGTGTTCGTCACGCTGATCATCAACGTGCTGAAGATCTTCGACCTCGTCTACGTCATCCCGCCAGGCGCCTCGAAACCCGCGGCGAACGTGATTGCAGTGGAGATGTGGACGGTGTCGTTCGGTGGCGGTAACGACTACGGCCTCGGCTCCGCACTGGCCATCCTGCTGTTGGTGCTGGTGCTGCCGTCGATGATCCTGAACATCCGCCGCTTCCGAGAGGAGCGCGGACGATGACCGTCGAACTCAGCATCGTGAAACCGAAGCTCACACCGGCACAGAAGGTGTTGCGCGTCTTCAACAACTCGATAGTCAACGTGGTGTTGGCGGTGGTGGCGATCTTCTGGCTCGTGCCCACCGTCGGGCTGCTGCTGACGTCGCTGCGCAGTTCCGGCGACAACTCGGCGTCGGGTTGGTGGAACGTGTTCACCGCGCCGGCCCAGCTGACGCTGGACAACTATGCCAACCTGCTGTCGAACCCCACCATCACAGGCTCCTTCTGGAACACCGTCGTGATCGCGGTGCCGACGACCGCGCTGGTCGTGATGATCGGGGCCCTGGCCGGCTACGCGTTCGCGTGGCTGCAGTTCCCCGGCCGCGACTGGCTGCTGATCGCCGTCATCGTGCTGCTCGCGGTGCCCATCCAGGTGGCGCTGATCCCGCTGGCCCGCCTGTTCGGGCAGTTGGGGATCTTCGGCAGTGTGCTGGGCGTGATCCTGTTCCACGTGGCGTTCGGCCTGCCGTTCGCCATCTTCCTGCTGCGCAACTTCTTCACGCAGTTCCCCTCGGAACTGCTGGAGGCGGCGAGGGTGGACGGCGCGTCGGAGTGGCAGATCTTCTTCCGGATGATCCTGCCGCTGGGCCTGCCGGCCATCGCGTCGTTGGCGATCTTCCAGTTCCTGTGGACCTGGAACGACATGCTCGTGGCGCTGATCTTCACCAACGCGCAGTCCATGCCGTTGACCGTGGCGATCCAGTCTCAACTGAGGCAGTACGGCTCGAACATCGACGTGCTCTCGGCGGGTGCCTTCCTGTCGATGATCGTGCCGCTGATCGTGTTCTTCGCCTTCCAGCGCTACTTCGTGCAGGCCCTGTTGGCCGGTTCGCAGAAGTAGCCGCACAGCACACGTCCCCTGCGCCTGATCCGGGCGCAGGGGACGTTGCTGTTGGTTCAGTCGCGGATGATCATCGCCTGGCCGCCGTAGGCGGGCAGTTCGACGGTGAACCCGCCGAGGTCGTCCACGGTGCCCACCTTGCGTCGGGTGGACAGGTCGAACACGCGGCCGCTGGGCAGCTTGTCGGACTGCACGCGGGCGCTGAGCTTCTCGCCGCCGAAGTTCAGGGCGGTGATCTGGGTGGTGCCGGTCTCCAGTTCGTTGACCATCACGAGCAGTGCCTTGTCGCCCACCTCGGGCACGTCCACCAGGGCGCCGGTGGGCAGGCCGTTGCGCTTGCGCACCTTGAGGACGGCGGCGAGCCGGCTCGCGAACGACGTCTCGCGCTTCAACTGGTCCGGCACGGAGCCGTACAGCGCGCGGGCGCGCGGCATGCCGCTCGCCGACTTCTTCGCGTCGGGGGCCACTCCCAGCAGGTCGTAGGCGCCGCGCTCGATCCACCGGGTGTCGCCCATGGCGGTGAGGGCCTTGACCTCTTCGCGGTCCAGGGGCAGCGCGCCGACGAGGTCCCACCCGGAGAGGGCGAAGACGCCCGGCTGCCACGCGTTGAACATGCACAGCAGCAGGTGGGCGTTCGAGATGCGCCGCGCCTCGCTGTCGGAGATCGCGTCGAGGTCCGTGAACCCCAGCGAGGCCGCGACGATCGACGCGGTGGTGCTCGCGATGCCGTTGGTGGTGAACAGGGAGTTGTACGGGGCCGCCGGTCCCGTCAGCTTCTCCCGCATCGTCTCGCGCACGTGCTCGGCCAGCTCGCCGCCCGTGTAGGTCTGGCCGCCGAGGGTGTACTCGTCGTCGCGGTGCGTGGTGGTGAAGTGGACCAGCTCGTAGGTGAGTTCGTCGTGGTTCTGCATGGCGTGCACGAGCGACGCCTGGTCGATGCCCAGGCGCATGGCTTCGCGCAGCACGAGCCGCAGGAACTCGGTGTCGCCCGTCGCCAGGGAGAACTGGGCGGCGGGGCGCGTGATGAAGTCGTAGGAGAGGTCAGGGCCGACGGTGCCCGTGCGGGCGATGTCGTCGATGGAGAGGTTCAGCTCCTGGAACGTGAAGCCTCCCACCTTGCGCACGAGTGAGCCGATCAGCTGGTTGGCGGCCAGCGACAGCGGGTGGCCCTCGGACCAGGCGGGGGAGCCGAACGTCTTCTCGACGCCCAGGAACCCGTTGGCGTCCAGCCGGAGGCCGCGGGAGCCGAGGTCCAGCTGCGAGTGCAGCGCGTCGCCCATCACCAGCCGCATGCCGGCACACGTCGGGTCGAGCCAGTTGATGGTGGGCTGCCCCTCCTTGAAGTAGTGGAGGTAGACCCAGCGCCGCTCGACGCCCTTGTAGTCGACGATCGGGGGCGTGCAGGACCAGTTGGTCTCCTTGACCCCGGGCTCGTAGAAGATCACCCGCTGCAGCGCGCCGATGATCAGCCCCTCGTCGGACAGAGCCTGCTCGGCCTCGGGGGAGAGGTTGACCGAATCGCGGCCTTCGGGCACGTCGGGCAGCAGCGACCAGTGCTCCGGCGGGATGTCGACCATGTGGAAGACGCCGGGGTAGTCACGGTAGTTCAGTTCGGCGAGCCGGAAATCTGCGCCCTTGCCCGTGTGACCGGGGACGATGTCGTCGATGATGGTGCCGTGGTACTTTTGTGCGGTCTCGCACATCTCGCGAAACTCGGCCTCGTTGCCGAACAGCGGGTCGATGGCCATCGAGATCCGGTCGAAGTGGCCGTCCACCGACGGGGTGGGCTCCCAGCCGTGCAGGCCGCCGGCCAGCTTCACCGGGCCGGTGTGGACGGCCTCGATCCCGATGCTGGAGAAGGCCTCCCACAGTTCCTGGCTGCCGAGGGAGCCGAGGAAGGACTGCGCCCGGTCCGTCATGTGCGACAGCGGGTAGGCGGTGAACCACACCGAGGCCCGCTGCACCGCCGCGCGGGGGTCCGGGTGGGCGTAGGGGTGGGCCCACATCAGGTGCTTGCCGGCCACCTGGCGCGAGATCTGGTTGGCGTCGTGGAGCATGGATTGCTCCTCGAGCCACTCGACGTAGGCCCGGTTGGCGCCCGAGGCGGTGAACGGCGGGGCGATGGGCCCCTGGTCGTCGGAGCGACGGCGGGCGCGGGGCCGCAGCCGGGCTGGGCGGGCCGCGAACCGCTGCTGGTCGAAGCTTGCCTCGAGCAGTTCGTCGTCGTCGATCTGCTCGGGCACCGGGTTCTCAGGTGTCGTGGTCACCTGCCTTACGCTACCGGTCGCTCTGGCCGCCCAGCGCAGGTACGCATGTGCCGCCGCTTGCAGCAACGCTGCCACGAGGGTGCTGTCGGGGGAATAGACTGGTCGGAGACAAGGTTGAGTGATGTAGACTCAACTTTGAATTCAGTGCGCGGGACAGCGCTTTCTGAGAACTAACGAGGAGATCCAGCTACATGAACACGGAACGGCTCACGACGAAGTCGCGGGACGCCGTCACGGCGGCGGTCCGGCAGGCTCTCACCAACGGCAACCCCAACACCGAGCCCGTGCACCTGCTGCACGGACTCCTCCTGACTCCTGACAACACCGTCGGCGCACTGCTCGAGGCCGTCGGCGCCGGCGCGGCCCAGGTGGACGCGGCCGCTGTCGCCGCCATCAAGAAGTTGCCCTCCACGTCGGGCAGCTCGGTCAGCCAGCCCGCCCTGAGCGGGCCTTTCGCGCGCGTGCTCGCGGCTGCGGAGACGCTGGCGGATTCCCTCGGCGACGACTTCGTCGCCACCGAACACCTCCTCATCGGGCTGGCCACCATCGCCTCCGATGCAAAGACCATCCTGGACAACGCCGGCGTGACGGCAGACGCGCTGAAGGCCTCGTTCGAGGCCTCCCGCGGGGGTAAGCGCGTCACCTCCGCTGAATCCGAGGGCGGCGAATCCGTCCTCGAGAAGTACTCGATCGACCTCACGGAGCGGGCGCGTTCCGGAAAACTCGACCCGGTCATCGGCCGAGACCAGGAGATCCGCCGCGTGGTCCAGGTGCTGGCCAGGCGCACCAAGAACAACCCGGTGCTGATCGGTGAGCCCGGCGTCGGCAAGACCGCCGTCGTCGAGGGCCTCGCCCAGCGCCTCGTGGCAGGCGACGTGCCGGATTCGCTGAAGGGCAGGCGGCTGGTGTCGCTCGACCTCGCGTCGATGGTGGCCGGCGCCAAGTACCGCGGTGAGTTCGAGGAGCGGCTCAAGGCCGTGCTGAACGAGATCAAGGAGGCCGAGGGCCAGATCGTCACGTTCATCGACGAACTCCACACCGTCGTCGGCGCCGGCGCGTCCGGTGAGGGCGCCATGGACGCGGGCAACATGCTCAAGCCCATGCTCGCGCGCGGTGAGCTGCGGATGATCGGCGCCACCACGCTCGATGAGTACCGCGAGCGCATCGAGAAGGACCCCGCGCTGGAGCGGCGCTTCCAGCAGGTCTACGTGGGGGAGCCCTCCGTCGACGACACCGTGGCCATCCTGCGCGGCCTCCGCGAGCGGTACGAGGCGCACCACAAGGTACGCATCACGGATTCCGCGCTGGTCGCGGCCGCCGAGCTGTCGAACCGCTACATCACCAGCCGGCAGCTGCCGGACAAGGCCATCGACCTCGTCGACGAGGCCGCGTCGCGCCTGCGGATGGAGATCGACTCCTCACCGGAGGAGATCGACATGCTCCGCCGCGACGTGGACCGCATGACCATGCAGAAGTTCCACCTCGAGAAGGAGGACGACGAGGCCTCGCGCGAGCGCCTCGCCGCCCTGAACGCCGAGCTCGCCGACGCGCAGGAGAAGCTGCGCGGACTCGAGACCCGGTGGGAATCGGAGAAGTCCGGCCTCAACCGGGTGGGCGACCTGAAGGAGCGCATCGACCAACTGCGCATGGAGGCAGATCGCGCCCAGCGCGAGGGCGACCTCACCAAGGCCTCCACCATCCTCTACGGCGAGATCCCGGCCGCGGAGAAGGAGTTGGCGGAGGCGGAGGCCTCCGACGCCACGCCGTCGATGGTCTCCGAAGAGGTCAGCGCCGGCGACATCGCCGAGGTCGTCGCCGCGTGGACGGGCGTGCCCGTCGGGCGCCTGCTGCAGGGCGAATCCGAGAAGCTGCTCCAGATGGAGGAGCGCATCGGTGAGCGCCTCATCGGCCAGCGGTCCGCCGTCGTGGCTGTGTCCGACGCCGTGCGCCGCTCGCGCGCCGGCATCTCGGACCCGAACCGGCCCACCGGTTCGTTCCTGTTCCTCGGCCCCACCGGTGTCGGTAAGACCGAGCTGGCCAAGGCGCTGGCGGATTTCCTGTTCGACGACGAGACCGCGCTGGTGCGCATCGACATGAGCGAGTACTCCGAGAAGCACTCGGTGGCCCGTCTCGTCGGTGCTCCTCCGGGCTACGTCGGCTACGAGGAGGGCGGCCAGCTCACCGAAGCGGTGCGTCGCCGGCCCTACTCGGTGATCCTGCTCGACGAGGTGGAGAAGGCGCACCCGGATCTGTTCAACATCCTGCTGCAGGTGCTCGACGACGGCAGGCTGACGGACGGCCAGGGCCGCACCGTCGACTTCCGCAACACGCTGCTGATCATGACCTCGAACCTTGGTTCGCAGTTCATGGCGGATCCGCTCCTCGACCGCGAGGAGAAGGAGAAGTCGGTCATGTCCGTGGTGCGGCAGGCGTTCCGGCCGGAGTTCCTCAACCGCCTCGACGAGGTGGTGCTGTTCGATGCCCTGAGCCGGGAGGAACTCAGCCAGATCGTCGACATCCAGCTGCGGCGCCTCAACGCGCGGCTGGCCAGCCGTCGGATCGCCGTCGAGGTGTCCGACGCGGCGAAGCTGTGGCTGGGTGAGGCCGGCTTCGACCCCGTCTACGGGGCGCGGCCGCTGCGTCGCCTGGTGCAGTCCACCATCGAAGACGACCTGGCCCGCGGCCTGCTGTCCGGCGCGATCAACGACGGCCAGACCGTGCGCTTCGACAGGGTGGACGACGGCATCGCCATCGTCGCCTGAGTTCGTCGGCGCCGGTCAGGCCCCGTCGTCGATCATTCGCACCAGCCGTACCCGCCGTACCACTTCTCCCCGGCGGTGATCAGGTCGACCACAGCAGGGTCGCCGCTCTCGTCGAAGGTGTTGGCGCTGAAGGAGAGCCACGAGTCGCCCTCGCGGAGGTAGAACAGGCTGTTCTCCTCGGTGAGGGCGGCTCCGTAGGCGGCCTTCAACTGGTCCACCGTCTGGCCCAGGCGGAAGGTTGAGACGCCGCCCGCGCCGTCGGTGATCTTGACCTGCGGCGATCGCACGATGAGTTGGTCCATCACCGGGCTCGACCAGACGCCGTAGCGGTTCACGAACGAGTCCGGCGTCTCGACGGTGGAGCAGGTGCTCCCGTCCTCCCGCACGTAGCTCTTGTCCACCTTGAACCCCAGCGTCTTGGCGTCGAAGTCCGAGATGTCGGCTTGGAGGGGGCCGAAGCCGGTGGGGGTCAGGACCGCCCGGTCCAACACGATGGGCGGTACGGCGGTGACGGGTGGCACGGTGGGCGTGGCGAACAGGACCTGGTTGTTGAACACCCAGCCCTGACGCAGCCAGGGGCTGCCCCCCTCCGTGGAGACGTACCGGGTCCAGATGTAGCTGCGGCACGCCCCATGCCCGGTGGCGGCGGTGTCGCATTCGGTCCGCCATGGGCGGCCGGCGCTGACGAACTGCCCGGTGGTGGCCAGCGGGTTGCCCGCCCAGGCCACGCGGTGGGAGGGCAGGTACGTGAGGTTGTTGAAGTGCCAACCGGTCTCGTTGATGTACTGGGTGCCCTGGTGGACCACGATGGTGGACCACAGGTTCGTGGTGCAGCGCACGACGGTGGAACTGTACTTGGCGCACGCGGTGCTCCAGAGCCGTCCGTTGACCCTCTGGTTGCCCGGGGTGTTGTAGACCGTCACGACCGGTCCGTTGGTGTCGTAGACGGGCGCGGCATGCGCCGTTGAGGCGGTGAATCCGGTCATAGCTGTGGCCGCCGCGACTGCTGTGAGGGCGACGCGTCTGATGAATCCCATTGCTCCCCCAAGGAGTTGATTCGGTGCTTTCAGCCTAGTCCTGCCACCGACATTTATGGGGCGAGTGGGAAGGTACGCTGGTGCTCATGGCTGGGGACTTCATGCGCATCGGGGATGCTGAACGCGACGACGCTGTCGGGATGCTCCGCGAGCACCACGCCACCGGCCGGTTGAGCTCGGAGGAATTCGACGACCGGATGTCGCGCGCGCTGAGCGCCCGCACGGAGAGCGACCTGACGTCACTTTTTCTGGACCTCCCCAACCCCAAGCCGGGCAGCCCGTACCCCGCCTCGGCGCCGTCGCCGCAGCCCGTGGTGCCGCCGGTCTACGGCTACGACCTCAACACGCAGGGCTACGGCTACGACCAGCAGCCCATGCCGTACGCCGAGCCCAATGCGCCTGTCCAGCTGGGTAAGCCTCCGCGCCCCTGGTACGCGCAGTGGTGGATGATCTTTGTGGGCATCGCGCTGGCCGGGGCACTGGACTGGGGCTTCCTCGTGGTGCTCATGGCGCTGTGGATCTGGCTGATCTACCCCATGGTGTTCGAGAACCGACGCGGCCTCAGCGCGGCGCCGAGCATGGAGCCGCCTCGCCCCCTGACCTACTCGGAGCGCGAGTACGTCATGGACGAGGTGCGCGCTGGCCGCAAGATCAACGCCGTCAAGCGTTACCGCGAACTCACCGGGGCGGATCTCCGCACGGCGAAGAACACCGTCGACTCCTGGGGACGGCAGATCGGCCGCTAGCTGGTTCCGCCGCCGGGCAGGAACAGTCGTTCATCGCCCGAGTTGGCGTTGTAGAACCCCACGCCGTGCTTGGCCGCCAGCGAACGACCGGTCCTGGCCGCCTTCTCTGCCCCGCCGTCGGGGCAGCTCGCCATCGTGACGGTGCGGCCGAAGCGATACGTGGTGGTGCCGTCGTCGTCGGCGTAGGGGCCGTTGAGGGCGGGGAAGTGGCCCGAGAAATCAGAGAACCAGTTGCGGAGGGCGACGGTGCCCGCGTCGGGGTCGTCGTCCGGGGCGCTCTGCCGCTGGAACCAGGCGACGAAGGCGTCGTCGTCGGTGGGGGCGCCCACGGGATCGAACACGGCGATGTCGTAGCTCATGTGCCGACGTTAGTCCCCCCTGTCTCGGCCCGTGGGGGGAATGGTTGGATGGGTCCATGGCCAACCTCCACGATGTGCGGCGCGACTACACCGGCGCGCCCCTGCCCGACGATGTCGCCTCGGTTGAACCCTGGGGGCTGCTCGACGACTGGGTCAACGATGCGCTCGCCGTCGGGGAACCGGAGCCGACTGCCGTCACGCTGGCCACCATTGACGCCGACGGTCGTCCGCAGGCGCGGATCGTGCTGCTGAAGGAGATCTCGCCGGACGGGCTGGTGGTCTTCACCAGCTACGAGTCGGCCAAGGGGCGGGAGTTGGCTGAGCACCCCGTCGCCTCCGTGTCGTTCTGGTGGCCGATCCAGATGCGGCAGGTCCGGGCGGTCGGCTCGGTGACCAGGCTGGCGCGGGAGCGGTCCGAGGAGTACTTCGCCAAGCGCCCCCGCGAGAGCCAGTTGGAGGCGTGGGCCTCGCACCAGTCGTCGCCGATCGGCTCCCGCGACGACCTGGTGGCCGCGGTGGAGGAGACCCGGCGGCGTTTCGAGGGCGGGGACGTGCCGTGCCCGCCGCACTGGGGCGGGTACGTGCTCAGCGTCGACACCTTCGAGTTCTGGCAGGGGCTGCCGGGTCGCCTGCATGACCGGGTGGTCTGCCGGCGCACCGCCGATGGGTGGGCGAACGAGCGCCTGCAACCGTGAGCGCCCTTCCTCCAGCTATGTGGGTGTGTGGGCCTCGCTCCATGGGGGAGGGTTGCACCCCCATATAGGTGGAGAGATGTGACCTCGGTCAGTCTGCTGCCGCGAGACCTGCGATGACCCGCAGTTCTGACGCCTCCGGCAGGGACCAGTCCACGTCGGTGTCGTCGTCGGGGTACGGCTCCATCATGTGCGACAGGTACGAGAGCTGCCCGTCCTCGATGTCGAGCATGAGCACGTGGGTGGCCCCGTCGCGCGTGAAGGTGGCGCTCGCCGGGAACGTGTAGCTGTCCAGGAGCGTGAGGGGAGCCTCGGGGTCCGGCACCAGCAGGTAGTGGCCGTCCTCGTCGCGGCACACGGCGTCCTCGAGCTGGACCCGCAGTTCCTCGCTGCCGTAGTCGTCGACCGCGTCGAGCAGCGCGGAGATGACCGCCCGCGCCTCGGCCGGGAGCGGCTCCAGCGTCTCCGGGAGCGGCTGGCCGAACTCGTCGAACCCGTCAGCATCCTCCGCCGCGGGCCGGGAACCCTGCGCCAGGGAGACCGCCATCATCGAGGCGAAGACACCGGCGGCGGCCCAGAGCCGGGGCTGCCTGATGCCCAGCCGCTGCAGTTGCTTGATGGACCAGGCGTCGCTGCGGGCCAGGAGGTCCTGCGCGCCGTAGGTCACGCCAGCCGTGCCGAGCGCCAGGCCGGTGCTCAGGCCGGCGGGGCGGTAGGTGCCGTCGTCGGGCAGCGCCACCTCTGCGGCGGTGCCTCCGGCCATGGCCAGCCAGTAGGCGTGCTTCTTCCAGCCGCTGAGGCGGTTGGGGTCGATCAGGGTGATGCCCGCCCACGCGGCGGACTTCAGAACTGCGGTGGCGAGGGTGGAGCGACTGATGCGTCGGGTCATGCCCGCCACACTAGTCCCCGACACGCCGGGCTCGTCCTCCCCAAGGGCACTCGGGACTCGGCAGCCCGCCTCCGCAACCCCCAGGGCATCAGGCCGGGCGCAACTCCAGCAGGAGCGCACTGTCGCCGTCCTGCAGCAGCCAGATCGCGCCGTCGGGACCCTCCTCGACGGCCCGGATGCGGGCGCCCATCGGCCAGGTCTCCTGTTCGGCGGCGGTCTCGCCATCCAGCTTCACCCGTACCAGTGCCTCGCCGGAGAGCGCGCCGAGGAAGGCGTCCCCCGTCCAGCCGGGGAACAGGCTGCCCTGGTAGATCATCAACGAGCCGGGCGAGATCGACGGGGTCCAGAACACCTTCGGCGGCTCGAACCCGTCGCCGGAAGCGTGGTCCGGGATGGGCCCGCCTCCGTAGTGCGAACCGTTGGAGGCGGCCGGCCAGCCGTAGTTGAGGCCGGGCTTGATCAGGTTGAGTTCGTCGCCGCCCTCGGGCCCCATCTCCGACGCCCACAGGCGGCCGTCGGCGTCGAACGCGAGCCCGAGCACGTTGCGGTGCCCCATGGACCAGAACTGCTGCGCCGCCGGCGCGTCCTCCTGGAAGGGGTTGTCAGGGGCCGGTTGCCCGTGGAGGGTGAGGCGCAGGATCTTGCCGAGCGTGTTGTCCATCTCCTGCGCCGGGTCCATCTTCTGGCGGTCGCCGGAGCTGACGAAGAGGTGGTCGCCCTGGATGGCCATGCGGTGGGAGAAGTGGCCGTCGCCGTCCACCTTCGGCGTCTGCGCCCAGATCTTGGTCACGGTGCTCAGCGTGGCGGCGTCGACGTCCAGCGTGGCCGTGCCGACCACCGCGCCCGCCCCGCCGTCGCCACGTTCAACCCAGGAGAGGTAGACGGTGCCGTCGGTCTCGAACGTCGGCCCGGCGACGATGTCGCCGAAGCCGCCCTGGCCCGCGACGGCGACCTCAGGAACGCCGCTCACCTCGCGCACCGTGCCGTCCGGCGAGCGCAGCTTCAGCGCCCCGGTGCGCTCCGTGATGGCCAGGAGATCCGTGCCCGGCAGGAACTCCAACGCCCACGGGTTGGTGTAGGCCTCATGCTCCGTGACGGCGAACTTGTGGGTCTCGGGCGCCGGCTCCTTCGACTCCGCGGTGGGCGATTCCGCGACGGTGGGCTCCGCCGCCGTGGACGACGCCTCGGGGGCGGCCGGTGACGGCGCGGACGGTGCGGAGGTGGTGAAGTTGGGGGAGGTGGCGGGAGTGGGCGCCCGGTCTCCCGGCCTGGGCTGCTCACCCGGGCCGGTGCAGGCGGCCAGCGTCAGTGCGGCAGTGAGGACAAGCGGTGCAAGTACTCGCATGTCACGACGCTACCAGCCGGTCCGGCGGGCGCGTCACACCCGCTGGGTCAGCTTGCGCCCAGCCGCATCCAGTGGTCGCCGCGGGCGCGCAGACCCAGCGTGAGAGCCCGCAACCCCATGAACCCGACGGCGAACGCCAGCCACAACCACGTGAGCCCCGGCACTCCGGCGTCGACGGTGAGCGCACCGAATGACAGGGGAGCGTAGCCCAGCAGCGTGATCACCCCGGCGATGGCCAGGTAGCGGCCGTCCCCGGCGCCGATCAGCACACCGTCGAGGAGGAACACGTAACCGGCCAGCGGGAGCGTGACGGCGATCAGGACCAGCAGCAAGGCGACGAGCGTGCGGACCGCGTCGTCGGGTGCGAAGAACGCCGCCACCGGTTCCCGGACGAGCACCACGAGCACGCCGATCACTGCGCCGCCGCCCACGGACCACCAAGTCATGAGGCGGGTGGAGTCGCGGGCTTCCTTCGGGTTGGCCGCCCCCAGCGCCGTGCCGATGATGGTCTGCCCGGCGATGGCGAGCGCGTCGAGGGCGTAGGAGAGCAGACCCCACACCTGCATCACGACGTGGTGCGCGGCCAGTCCGGCCGTGCCCTGCCGGGCGGCGATGTAGGTGGTGATGAGGAGCGCGATGCGCAGGGTGACGGTGCGCAGCAACAGCGGGACGCCGACTGCCAGGCTGCTCATCATCTCCGTCCACGACGGGCGGAGCCTCGCACCGGCGGCCCGGGCCTTGCGCGCGACGAGCAGGGCTGCCGTCGCGCCCAGCGCGGTTTCTGCCAGCGCGGTGCCGAGGCCTGCGCCGCCGATGCCCATCTGGAGGCCGACGACGAGCGCCACGTTGAGCACCAGGTTGAGCGCCGCGCTGCTGATGGACAGCACCAGCGGGGTGCGGGCGTCCGCGAGCCCGCGGAAGGTGCCGGTGGCGGCGAGCATCACGAGCATGCCCGGCAACCCGGGGAGGGACCAGCGCAGATACTCCACCGCCTGGGTGTGCACGTCGCCCGTCGCCCCCAGCGCGGTGGACAGCAACGGCGAGGCGATCCAGACGAGTGAGCCCACCGTCGCCCCGATGAGGCCGGCCAGCCACATGGCCTGGACGCCCAGCTCGATGCCCCGGCCGCGGTGACCGGCGCCGATCTGGCGCGCCACCACGGACGTCGAGCCGTAGGCGAGGAAGATCATCAGGCCGGTGGCCGTGGTGAGCAGGCCGGAACCGATGCCGAGGCCGGCGAGCGGAACGGTGCCGAGGTGGCCCACGATCCAGGTGTCCGCCAGCATCATCAACGGCTGGGCGACCAGCGCGGCGAAGGCGGGCACCGCTAGGGCGAGGACACGTCGGCTCAAACTCATGGCGGGGGCGAGTCTATGCCCCTGTCACGGCGCCCCATCTCCGGCGCCTGCCCGGTGGGACCGGCGGTTCAGTACCCGCGTTTGGTGTTCCAGTCCCAGATGTACCAGGCGTAGATGATGTTGCCGATGCCGCCGGTGAGGAAGAACAGGAGCAGGTGCACCCAGAACGAGTTGTACTTGCGGTACATCCCGACGGGCCCGCTCTGGTTGACGAACACCTGCTGGACCGGGGCCACGGGTTGGTGCGCGTACATGGGCGGCGGGTAGGGCGGCGGCAGCTGCGGCGGGCCGTAGGGCGAGGGTGGCTGGTGGGGCGCGGCGTAGGGCGGCGGTGGGGGAGTCTGCAGCGGGGCCGGCGACGGGACCGCAGGCAGGCTGGACGCGGGGCCGGGCTTGGGTGCAGGCAGATCCGAGAAGAGCGACGCCAGTTCCCCGAGCGTGCGGGCCGTCAGCGCGTTGCCGATCCGTTCGTTGAACTCATCGGAGCTGAGCCTGCCCTGCTCCGCATGCGTCTGGAGGAACCCGACGGCCTCGTTGCGTTCCAGGTCTCCGATGCGGAGCTGCAGGTTGTCCATGACCTCAGGCTAGCTGCGCAGGGCGACAAAATCCCCGCGCCCCACGGACCGCTCACCATCCCCGGCCCCGGGGGCCGGGCGAGTCCTCCATGGTGTCGTCGGTGAAGGGCAGCGCCCCGCCGGGCCAGCGCTGCGCCGCGTGCCCCGTGACCCAGCGGTAGCCGAAGAGCCGGCGCCCGGATTCACGCTCGATCGGCCCGGTGTCGGGCTTGGTGTCGGACGCCAACATCAGCAGGTTCCCGAAGCGTCGGCCCTTGTAGACGTCGTTCTCCATCCCGATCATCGAATGCTTCCACCGTTGGTTGAGCCCGCCTGCGAGCTTCCGGGCCCACTCGAAGGGCGCCTTGTCGGTGATGTTGAAGATGACGACGGCGTCGCCCCTGACGATGCGCCGCAGGTCGTCCAGCGCCTGCTGGGTCACCAGGTCTCCCGGCACCACGAGTTCCTTGAAGGCATCGACGATGATGACGTCGGCCCACTGCGAGGGCATCGCGGCCAACCCGGTGCGGCCGTCGACGTCGCGCACCTTGATCCCGGAACGGGTGGGCAGCGGGATCTTGCGCCGCACCTCCTCGGTGAGCTCGACGTCGGGCTCGCACACCACCTGGGCAGTCTCCGGCCGACGGTGGGCCACCCAGCGCGGGAGAGTCATGCCGGCGCCGCCGATGTGGACGACGCGGAGCCGCTGGTCCGCCGGGGCCCGGAAGGCCGAGTGCTCCAGCAGGAGGGAGATGTGCGCCACGTACTCGAACAGGAGCAGATCCGGCTGGTACGGATCCACGTAGGACTGCGACGTGGGGCCGAACCGGACGTAATACGCCCCCATCGTTTCGGGGTCGGGAAAGAGTCGGTCAGCCACGTGGAGAGCCTAGCCAAACCTCAGCGGCGGCGCTCGGGGAGCGCCTCGGGCGGGGCCTGGGGAGCCGGTTCCTGTCCACGGGAATGCCGTTTTCCCTGCCCGTTACCTACGGTGCCGTAGGCTTGTATACATGACCACAACGGGGGTCATCGCCCCTCAGCCCCAGGCCACGTCGGTCGCGAAGCGCGTTCTCGGCGGTGTCCGGAAGGGCGCCCGCAGGGTTGCGGAGGCCATCGCCACCCCGCTTCTCCCCGAAGACTTCCTCGACCTCATCAGCCCGCTGGGCTCCGGTGCCGAACTCCGCGGCCGGGTGCTGGGCGTGCGCGCCGAAGGCCCCAACGCCACCACCCTCACCATCCGTCCCGGCAGGGGTTGGCGCCCCCACACGCCCGGCCAGTACGTCCGCATCGGCTTCGACGTGGACGGCGTGCGCCTGTGGCGCGCGTACTCCCTGACCAGCCCGGTGAATGCCGACACCTTCACCATCACGGCACGCGCCATCCCGGACGGCAAGGTCAGCAACTTCGTCCGCAGCCTCGCCCCGGGGACGCTGCTCCACCTGGACCAGGCCGAAGGCCTCTTCACGCTGCCCACGCCCACCCCGCCCGCCGCACTGTTCCTGACGGCGGGCTCCGGCATCACGCCCATCATGGGCATGCTGCGCAACGACCCCCTGCCGGCGGATGTGGTCATCGTCCACTCCGCCCCCAGCGAGGCCGAGGCGCTGTTCCTCCCTGAGCTGCGTCGCCTCGAGGCGGCCGGTCGCCTGCGGCTGGTCACCCGCTTCACCGCCGTCGACGGCATCCTCACGCCCGACCAACTCGATTCGGTGGTCCCCGACTGGCGCAGCCGCGACACCTGGGCCTGCGGCCCTGCCGCCATGCTCGACGACGCGGAGGCCCACTGGGCTGCCGAAGGCCTGGGGGAGCGGTTGCACACCGAACGCTTCCGCGCGGCCATCATCGCCGTCGGCGACGGTGGCGCGGTAACCTTCGACACCTCCGGCGTGACGGTGGACGCCGACGCCGCCACCACCCTGCTCGACGCCGGCGAAGACGCAGGCGTCCTGATGCCCTCCGGCTGCCGGATGGGCATCTGCTTCAACTGTGTGTTGCCGCTCACCGGCGGCAGCATCCGCGACCTACGCACCGGGGAAGTCACCACGGCTGATCCGCAAGACCCTGTACTCGTCCAGACCTGCGTATCGGCTGCGGCCGGGCCCTGTCACCTCACCGTTTAGGACATGCCATGACCGCCACCACGGAAGTTCGTTCCAACCGCATCACCGCCAGCACACCGCAACAGCGCGCCGAAACCTCGTCGACGGGGCGGCGCAACCCCATTGCCCACCTCAGCCCGGCAGACATCGAGGCCATCGGCCGCGAGCTCGACGAGCTCCGCGACGAGGTGCTGGGCAGCCGCGGCGCCAACGACGCCGACTACATCCGCGGGGTCATCCGCCTCCAGCGCATGCTCGAGGCCGGGAGCCGCGTGATGCTGCTGTTCTCGAAGTTCCCGCCGGCGTTCATCGCGGGCACCGCGGGGCTGACGTTCGCCAAGATCATCGAGAACACCGAGATCGGCCACAACATCCTCCACGGCCAGTGGGACTGGATGCGCGACAAGAAGATCCACTCCAGCACGTGGGAATGGGATTTCGCGTCGCCGGCGGACCAGTGGAAGCGCTCGCACAACGTGGAGCACCACACCTACACCAACGTCGTCGGCATGGACAACGACCTGGGCTACAACATCATGCGCGTGGACTCCGGCCAGGAATGGGAGCTCAAGCACCTGTTCCAGTCCGTGACGAACTTCTTCACCATGCTGTTCTTCGAGTACGGCATCGCCGCCTACGACATGCAGATCAAGGAGTGGAAGGACGGCAAGCGGTCCACGGCCGAGTTCAAGGCCGACCTGACCGCCACGCTGAAGAAGATCGGCAAGCAGTTCAGCAAGGACTACGTCGTGCACCCGTTGCTGTCGGGCCCGTCAGCGTTGCCCACGCTGGCTGCCAACGTGATCGCCAACACCTTGCGCAACATCTGGACCCACTCGGTGATCCTGTGCGGGCACCTGCCTGAGGGCGTCGAGACGTTCGAGACGGAATCCATCGAGGGCGAGACCCGGGGCGAGTGGTACCTGCGGCAGATGCTCGGCTCCGCCAACATCACCGGCTCGAGGGTGATGCACCTGATGACCGGGCACCTCTCGCACCAGATCGAGCACCACCTGTTCCCGGACATGCCCAGCAACCGGTACCCGCAGATCGCGCCGCGGGTCCAGGAACTGATGGAGCGCCACAACCTGCGCTACGTCTCCGGCCCCCTGTACAAGCAGGTGTTCTCTGCCTGGCGCACGGTGCTGCGCCATTCGCTGCCGGACAAGCGAGAGGGGTCGAGCCGACTGCGCGAGGTGGCCGGCGCGGCCCGCGACGCCGTGGGCGAGGTCGTGCGCAACACGCGCGGCATGTGGCTGCCCCGGCGGGCCGCCGTCGCGTCGTAGCCGACTATCCTGTGCTCCGACCGCCGTTGAGGGCATAGGAGGTGCGCGTCGTGCGGGAAGACCGGCCGAGTAGCCACCAGCAGTTGGGGCGAACCTTCATCACGCAGCAACGCGTGATCGCCCTGCTGAGCTTCTTCCTGCCGGTGTCGCTGATCGGTTGGAGCCTGATCAGCGGGGAAGGCCTTCGCGGCAGCATCTCGGAGTACTACTACACGCCGATGCGCGACGTGTTCGTCGGCACGCTGTGCGCGCTGGCCCTGTTCCTCTGGTCCTACCGCGGCTACCACCCCACCAACCCGGAGCTGCGGGCCGATCGGATCGTGGCCAAGGTGGCCTCGATCGCCGCGGCCCTCGTCGCGCTGGCCCCGCTCCAGCCGCGGCAGGCGGAGTGGGACTGCACGGTGCTGCAATGCGTGTTCGGGGTGAGCACCACCTACTGGCTGCACAATGTCGCCGCTTCGGTGTTCCTCCTGGCGCTGGCGACGTTCTGCCTGATCCTGTTCCCCATGAGCGCCATCCCGGAGCATGACCTGGGTCCCCGCCTGGTGGCCTACGGCATCAGCGGCGCCACCATCGTGATCGCGGTGCTCCTGATGGTGCTGTGGACGTTCCTGCCGGTGGAGATCTACTTCATGCTGGGCCGCTACAAGCCCATCCTGATGCTTGAGACGATCGCGCTGGTGGCCTTCGCGTGGAGCTGGTTCCTGCGGAGCCGCGCCGTCGAGCACGCCGCGCTCGCCCGGTTCCGGCCGCCCGAAGAGGTGGCGGCCTGACCCCGCCGTCGCGGCGCGGACGGGGCGGCGTCAGTTGCCCTCGGCGTCCTGCCTCGGCACGAAGCTGAGCACGCCGCAGTCGTGGCACTGGACGGCGTCGCCGTCGAGCAGCGCCTGTACGCCCACCTGCTTCTTCCACTCCAGGTACCGCGCGCGGTCGAGGTGCGCCACCCGGGCGGGGTCGATGACCTCCACCTGGTAGCTGTCGCACTCCGGGCACTGGGGCGTGGCGTCGAGCCACTGCACCTCGAAGTCGTCTCCCATGAGGCTGAAGTTGCCGCACTCCGGGCAGTCCCAGCACATGAGGATGGCTTCCGGGTCGATGCCGTAGCGGTCAACGAGCTCATCGAAGGACTGGGGGTCCGCCGCCCGCAGGTCCGTCGGGTCCAGCCAGGTGACCGGTGCCTCGCAGTAGTCGCAGACCTTCTCCGACATCAGCTGCAGGATCTTCTGCGCCTCTTCGTCGTCCTCCATGGAGCGCAGGAACTCCTCGTCGACGACGACTTCCTCGTCGGCGACCGGGGGATCTGTGGGTTCAATCGTGGCCATGGTCAGTCCTCTCAGTGCTGGTCGCGCTGACGGGCCTGTTCCTTCAGCACCTTCTGGTGCGTCTCGCGCTCGTCGACGAGCCAGCCCGGCGGGTTGGCCAGCAGCTCGCCGATCTCATCGCTGGTCAGCGCCTCCTTCACGCCGGAGCGGGCGAGGCCCGACTTCGAGACCCCCAGCTTCTGCGCGACGACGTCGCGGGGGAACGGGCCGTTGCGGCGCAGCTCCACCAACCACTCCGGCGGGTCGTCGCGCAGCGCGTCGACCTCTTCGCGGGTGATGGGGGTGGTGCGGAAGTCCTCGGGCGCGGCGGGCAGGTAGATGCCCAGTTTGGCCGCTGCGGTGATCGGCTTCATCGTCTGGCTCATGCCCGAAGCGTAGCCCTGCAGTAGCCTCAACGCATGACAGCAGCAGACGACGGCGGCCTGCGCATCGGCTTCGTGCCGGGCGTCACCCTCACCAAATGGCGCCGCATCTGGGGCGAGCGGTTCCGCGAACCGCTGGAGGTGACGGAGGTCACCGAGGCGGAGCAGCGGCGCGCCGTGGTCGCCGGTGACGTCGACTTGTGTTTCGTGCGGCTGCCCATCGACAAGAACGGGCTGCACGTCATCCCGCTCTACGAAGAACAGCCCGTGCTGTGGTTGAGCAAGGACCACCTCCTGGCGGCGCTGGACGAGGTCACCGCCGAGGATCTGGCCGAGGACGGCACGCGGGTGATCCACGACGCGGAGCCGGAGAGCGTCGACCTCGCCGCCTACTCCGCCGCCGTCCTCCGGGTGCCGATGTCGATCGCGCGCTCCGGCAGCCGCAAGGACATGGTCTACCTCCCCGTCGTCGATGCGGATCCCACCACGGTGGGCCTGGCGTGGCGGGTGGACAACGAGCACCCACGGATCGAGGACTTCATCGGCGTGGTGCGCGGCCGCACGGTCAACAGCACCCGGACCGCCCAGGCCAAGGGGGAGAAGCCCCCGAAGGAGCAGCCGCGCGCTGCGAAGCCCCCGCAGGCGAAGGGTCGACGGAGCCCACGCCGCCGTTGACTGCGGAGGGCGCATCAGATCTCCGCCAGCCGGGGTCTGCCCGCTCCGGCGCGCGCAGGCAGCCCCAGACTGGAGGAGTTTCCATGCACTACCCCAGGCGAGCCGCCCAGGGACGACCGCGGCGACGGCTCAGCAACCGCGAGTCGGCGGCATCCTGCAAGAATGGGGCCGTGGCGACTCGGGTGATCAGAGAGAAGCGGGGCATCTCCCCGTTCCTGCTGCTCCTCGCGACGCTGCTCGTCGTGGTCCTCGCCGTGGGCGCTTTCCTCGGTTGGCAGGTCTGGGGCACCACGGCGTTCGCCCGTGACCGCGCCGTCGACGAGATCACCCGGCTCCGCACGGAATGGGACGCGCCGCTCCCTCCCGAATTGCAGCAGGAGGACCCCGCCGCCCCGCCGCTCATCGCCGAGCCCGGCATGCATGAAGCCAACTGGCTGCTGCGCATTCCGGCCTTCAGCGCGGAGTGGCCGATCATCGCCGGGGTCGAGCCCACGGATCTCAACCGGGGTGTCGGTTGGTACCCCGGCAGCGCGCTGCCCGGCCAACTCGGCAACTTCGCCCTGGCGGGCAACTGCGTGACGGAGGGGGAGCCCTTCCGTCGCCTCCTCGAGTTGCGGCAGGGCGACGAGATCATCGTCGAGACCCGCACCGCCACCTTCACCTACGAGATCGTCTCGGCCCCCGCCGAGCTCACCGTCGGGGCTGACGACAACTGGGTCCTCGAGCCGGTCCCCGGCCACCCGGATGTCGTGCCCCACCAGGCCCTCATCACCCTCACCACCTGCGAGGATCTGTTCCCCACCCCGGACCGGGCCGTCGGCTTCGGCACCCTCAGCGACACGGAGAAGAAGACATCATGACCGACCGCACCGAACTCATCGAGCACGTCAAGAACCTCGCCGTCGTGCACGGCAAGGTCACCCTCGCCTCCGGGAAGGAGGCCGACTACTACGTCGACATGCGGCGCGTGACCCTCGACGGTGCGGCCGCCCCCGTCGTCGGCCGCGTGATGAACGACCTGGTCGCGGATCTTGATTTCGACGCCGTGGGCGGACTCACGCTGGGCGCCGACCCTGTCGCCACCGCCATGCTGCACTCGAAGGCCGCAGCCGGCGGCCGCCTGGACGTGTTCGTGGTGCGCAAGGAGAGCAAGTCGCACGGCATGCAGCGCCGGATCGAGGGCACCGAGGTCTCGGGCCGCCGGGTGCTGGTCGTCGAGGACACCTCCACGACGGGCGGCTCGGCCCTCACCGCCGTCGAGGCCGTGCGGGAGGCGGGCGCCGAGGTGGTGGCCGTGGCGGTGGTCGTCGACCGCGGCACCGGTGCGGCCGAGGCTGTCGCCGAGGCCGGGCTCGAGTACCGCTACGCCCTCAACCTCGCCGACCTCGGCCTCTGAGGCCCTCTCTTCGGCACCCCGCGGCCCCGTGCCGTGAGCAATTGGATGGGGTCACGGCGCGACACGCCGACAAGAACGCCCTTCCGGGGCGATGACCCCTCCAATTGCTCACGGTGAGACCCTGCCCGTGGCTTCGCGCCTGCGGTAGCGTGATTCCCGAAGATAGGAGAACTTCGTGGACACACTGCTGATCATCCTGGCCGTGCTGGTCGTCCTCGCCCTCGGCGTGGTCCTCTGGGGCGTTGCTGCCTACAACGGTTTCGTCAAGAGCCGCAACCTCATCCAGGAATCCTGGCGCCAGATCGACGTCGAACTCAACCGGCGCTACGAGCTGATCCCCAACCTGGTGGAGACGGTCCGCGGCTACGCGGCGCACGAGCGCAACACGCTCGAGCAGATCACCGCGCTGCGCAACCAGGCCCGTGCGCTCGCCGGCCAGAGCGGCGGCCAGCCCAGCCAAGAACGCGCCGCCGTCGAATCCGAACTGACCCAGGCCGTGCACAACCTGCTGGTGTCCGTGGAGGCCTACCCGGATCTGAAGTCCAACCAGAACTTCATGCAGCTCCAGCGCGAGCTGACCGACACCGAGGACCGCATCGCCGCCTCGCGTCGCTTCTACAACGCCAACGTGCGCGACTACAACACGCGCATCGAGTCGGTACCCAGCAACATCATCGCCGGGTTCGCGAAGTTCGAGAAGGCCACCTACTTCGAGGTCAACGACCCGATGGTCCGCCAGGCCCCCGACGTGAACTTCGGCGAGATCTCCCAGCGTCCCCCCGCCGCCCCCGAGCAGCAGCAGCAGATCGCGCCGCAGCAGCAGTACCAGCAGCCGGTCCAGCCGCCTCAGCAGCAGATCCAGCAGCCGCAGCAGCAGCCCGCGGAGCGGCCCCCGTTCGAGAACTGAGCGGCCCCTAGCAGGCAGACGCCCCTTCGTCGTAGCGACGCAGGGGCGTCTTCCGCTTTCGGCTCGCCCCACCGTCGGCCCGGCCCACGTCGCGCCCGGCCGTCGGCTCCGAATCCAGATTCGGCGTCGTCCGCGACCTCAGATCTAGATTCGGCCCTCACGCCACCCCACCCCAAATCCAGATTCAGCGTCATCAACCACCCCAAATCTGGATTCAGCGTCATCAACCACCGCAAATCTAGATTCAGCGTCATCAACCACCCCAGATCTTGATGTGGAGCCATCGCCCCAACCAGACGTCCCTCCTCATCGAGGCGACACGCGGATGCCACTAGGCCTTTTGTTGAAAACCGCTCGACATAGTTGAAACCTCAACCAAAGACTGTTAGAGTTTCAACTACCACCCCGGAAAGGAAACAACATGTCCCTCAACGAACTCCACGGCACCTTCGTCCTCGATCCCGCCCACACCACCCTCTCCTTCGTGACCCGCCACGCGATGGTCACCAAGGTCCGCGGCTCCTTCGAGAAGTTCGAGGGCCAGGCCGTCATCAACGCCGACGATGTGAAGGCCAGCACCCTCGAGGTCACCATCGACGCCGCGTCGATCAACACCCGCAACGCCGACCGCGACGGCCACATCCGCTCCGCCGACTTCTTCGATGTCGAGAACTACCCCACCTGGACCTTCAAGGGCACCGACTTCTCCATCGAAGGCGACACCGTCAACGTGACCGGCGACCTCACCATCAAGGACGTCACCAAGTCCATCACCATCCCGCTGGAGTACCAGGGCTCGGCCCTCGACCCCTTCGGCAACACCCGCGTGGGCTTTGAAGGCTCCAAGCAGATCCAGCGCTCCGACTTCGGCCTGACCTGGAACGCCGCCCTCGAGACCGGCGGCTTCCTCGTCTCCGACAAGGTCGTCCTCGAGTTCGAGATCTCGGCCATCAAGCAGGCCTGATCTCCCCAGATCCCCACAGGAACGCCCCGGTGACCACACCGGGGCGTTCTCCTGTCCCCAAGCAGGGCAGCGGGTCAGGAGCCGTAGCCGAGCGACTCGTATTCAGGGTGCTTGGCCATCCAGCTCTTGACGAACGGGCAGATGGGCAGCACCTGGCGGTCGCCGGCCCCGCGCACGTCGTCGAGGGCACCGCGGACGAGAGTGGAACCCAGACCCTTGCCCTCGAAGGCGGGGTCGATCTCCGTGTGGGTGAACGTGATGAGTTCGTTGCTCAAAATGTAGTCGGCGAAACCGGCGAGGTCGTCGCCCAGCCGGATCTCGTAGCGGTTCTGCTCGGGATTGTTGGTGACGGTGGCTTTTTCGGTCATGTGTCGACGATACGTCCGCCTGACATACTGGAGCGCATGCCATGCTGTGACACTTCGGAGGGGTCCCAACGTCTGCCTCTGAGAGGTAAGCCCCGATGACCCCTGTTGTATCCCTGCTCGTAGGCGTCCTGGTCGTGCTCCTGATCACAGTCGCCACCGGCTACTTCGTGGCGCAGGAGTTCGCCTACGTCGCCGTTGACCGGTCCAAGTTGGGCAGCCGCGCCAAGGCCGGCGACGACCGCGCGGCCCGCACCCTCGAGATCACCCGTCGCACCTCGTTCATGCTCTCCGGCGCCCAGCTGGGCATCACCGTCACGGGCCTGCTCGTCGGCTACGTGGCGGAGCCACTGATCGGCCAGGCCATCGGCTCCCTGCTCGACGGCGGGGCGCTCACCGCGGTCAGCGTGGCCATCGGCGGATTCGTCGCCATCGGGTTTTCCACGTTCGTGCAGATGCTGATCGGCGAGCTGTTCCCCAAGAACTACGCCATCGCCCGCTCGACGGTGGTGGCGGACGCGCTGACGCCGTCGACGCGCATCTACCTGGCCATGTTCGGTCCCATCATCTGGGTCTTCGACAAGGCGGCCGAACTGCTGCTCCGTGCGCTGCGGATCGAGCCCGTGCACGACGTCGAGTCGGCCGCGTCGGCCACAGATCTCGAGCGCGTCGTCGCTGCCTCGCGCGAATCCGGCACGCTGTCGCCCGAGCTGGCGCACATCCTGGACCGGATCCTCGACTTCCCGCGCCGCGACCTCGACCACGCCATGAACCCCCGCGTGCACGTCGACGTGGTGCGCGCCGACGCCACCATCGGCGAGGTGCGCAACCTCATGGCCACCGGCCACACCCGCTACCCGGTGGTGGACGAACATGACTCGGTGATCGGGGTGGTCCAATTGGCAGATGTGCTGCGCACCGGCCGCGCCCTCGACGAGCCCGTGCTGCGCATCGCCCGCGAGCCCTTCCGGCTGCCGGATCTCACCAAGCTGCCGGACGCCGAGAACCAGCTGCGCGCCGCCGGCGAACAGATGGCCTGCATCATCGACGAGTTCGGCGTCTTCGTGGGCGTCGTGACCCTCGAGGACCTGGCCGAGGAGGTCATCGGCGAGCTGACCGACGAGCACGACCCCGACAACCCCGATTACCTCCCGCAGTCCGACGACGGCGTCTGGGTCATGCCCGGCGACGTCCACGTGGACGAGGTGGAGCGCGCCATCGGCCTCAAGCTCCCCGGCGGCGACTTCGAGACCATCTCCGGCCTCATCATCCACTCCCTGGGGGATCTGCCCGAGGAGGGCGCCGTCGTGAACCTCGTGTTGGAGCCGACGGCGGCGCAGCGCGCCATCGACTCCCACTCCCCGGCGCACCTCGTGCGCATCGAGGTGCTGGCCGTGGAGCGCCACGTGGCCTCCCGCGTGCGGATCTCGCTGCCTGAACTGGGGGAGCAGAAATGATGTTGCTCGAGACAGGCATGAGTGGCTGGACCGTCACCCTCTGGACCGTGCTGATCATCGTGTTGAGCGCGTTCTTCGTCGCCGTCGAATTTGCGCTGATGGCCGCCAAGCCGCACCGGTTGGAGGAGCGGGCGGGCACGTTCGCCGGCCGCGCCGCCATCAAGAGTTCGCATGAACTCACCCTGGTGCTGGCCGGCTCCCAGCTGGGCATCACGGTGTGCACGCTGGCGCTCGGCGCCATCACCAAGCCCGCCGTGCACCACGCGCTGACCCCGCTGCTGGAGGTCACGGGGCTGCCGGCCGCCGTTGCCGACGTCGCGTCGTTCGTACTGGCGCTGATCATCGTCACGTTCCTCCACCTGGTGGTGGGGGAGATGGCGCCCAAGTCCTGGGCCATCGCGCACCCCGAGGAATCCTCGGTGCTGCTGGCGGTGCCGATGCGGGCCTTCATGTTCGTGGTCCGTCCCATCCTCAGGGCGATGAACGCCATGGCCAACTGGCTGGTCCGCAAGGCCGGCGCGGAGCCCGTCGACGGGCTGTCGGCCACGCAGGACGTCGCCGGTCTGCGCCACCTGGTGGAGCATTCCGCCAACGTCGGCGCGCTGGAGGCCGGCTACCAGTCGTCGATCACCTCCGTGCTGACCCTGCGCGAGCGTCAGGTGCGCGAACTGGTGCCCGAGGAGCAGGAACTGGCCGCCATCCCGGTGACCGGGACCTTGGCCGACGTGCAGATGGTCACCCGGAACCACGGCCACATGCGGGTGCTCGTCCGCGACGGTGGGACCACCGTCGGCATCGTGCACGTCCGCGACACCCTGGACGAGCCGGACCTGTCGCGGCCCGCGATGGACGTGGCGCGCCCGCCCGTGCGGTTGTCGGCGGACAGCGGTGTGGCCACCGCGCTGAACCAGCTGCGCTTGGCGCGCACGCAGATCGCCGTGGTGACTGACGGCGACCTCGAGATCGGCATCGTGACGCTCAGCGACGTGCTGCCCGGGCTGATGCCCACGGGCATTGTCCAATCCGTCGATGCGGGCTGAGCCGCTATCCTGCCGGGCATGACCGACGAGCCCCACGACCCCACTGCGCCGACCGTGGGAGTGGGGCCGCACCCGGAGCCGTGGCCGGACGATGAGCGCCTCGACGCGGGACTGCTGCGCGACGGCGACCGCCGCAACGTGACAGACCGGTACCGGTACTGGAAGCTCGAGGCCATCGTCGCCGATCTTGACCGCACCCGCTCCCGGTTGCACGTGGCCATCCAGAACTGGGAGCACGACTTCAACATCGGCTCCATCGTGCGCACCGCCAACGCGTTCAACGTGGCGGCCGTCCACATCGTCGGGAAGCGACGGTGGAACCGGCGCGGCGCGATGGTCACGGACCGCTACCTCCACGTCCACCACCACGAGGACGAGGCGTCGCTGATGGCCTTCCTCGCGGAGCGGGGCGTCACGGCTGTGGGCGTCGACAACCTGCCCGGTTCCGTGCCCCTGGAGACGGCGCAACTCCCGGCCGACGGCTGCCTGATCTTCGGCTCCGAGGGCCCCGGCCTGACGGAGGCGATGGTGGCGGGCTGCGAGCAGTTGGTGGCCATCACGCAGCACGGTTCCACCCGCTCGATGAACGCCGGGGCGGCCGCGGCGATCGCGATGTACCACTGGCAGCTGCAGCACGGGCCGGCCTCAACCGGCGTGGCGCTAGCATGACCTCCATGCAGCAGCAGGGACAGCGATTCGCGGCCGGGCTGACGCCTCTGCCCACGGCGGCACGCGTCACCAGAGCGCGGAGCACCCTGCGGTGGCGCGTGATCTCGACGGTGGTTTCGCTGGTCCTGCTGGTGGTGTTCTGGTTCTTCTTCGGCCGCGACTGGTCGCTGGGCTGGACCATCGGCATCGCCGCCCTGTGGCTGGTGTCGACGGTGTTCTGGCTCGTGTTGTCGGCCGTCGGGCTGAGCAACGCCAAGAAGGACCTGGCCGCCATCACCGACGGCGTGGCCTTCTACCTGGACCCCAAGGGCGTCGAGTTCGTCCACCCCACCGCCGTGACGGTGCCGTGGGCCGAGGTGACGGCGCTGAAGCTCGCAGGCCACAACTTCGGCGCCGGGCCCACCCTCGTCGTCGAGGCCAACGGCCAACTGGCGGCCAAGGTGCCCGTGGCGTTCCTCGACGCCGCCCCGGCGGTCATCGACTCCGCCGCCCAGGCGTACTCGCTGGGCCGGGTGCGCCTCGACACCACGGCGCTCGACAACCTGCTCTGACCCTCTGACACGTTCCCTGGCGCCCCGGGAACGCCCGGGCTACAACCCGGACCCAGACGGTGTGGAATCCAGCCGACGCGATAGGCTGGGCGGGAACCAGTTTTCATCGAGAAAAAAGGGGCTCCCATGCCAGTTGCAACTCCTGAGGTCTACACGGAGATGCTCGACCGGGCCAAGGCGGGCAAGTTCGCCTACCCGGCCATCAACGTCTCCTCCTCGCAGACCCTCAACGCCGCTCTCCAGGGCTTCGCCGAAGCAGGCTCGGACGGCATTCTGCAGGTCTCCACCGGCGGCGCCGAGTACTTCTCCGGCCCCACCATCAAGGACAAGATCGCCGGCGCAGCCGCTTTCGCGGCCTACGCCCAGGAAGTCGCCAAGAACTACCCGGTCAACGTGGCGCTCCACACGGACCACTGCCCGAAGGACAAGCTGGACAGCTTCGTGCGTCCGCTGCTCTCCATCTCGGAGGAGCGCGTCGCCCGTGGCGAACTGCCGCTGTTCCAGTCGCACATGTGGGACGGTTCCGCCGTTCCCATGGAGGAGAACCTGCAGATCGCTGCTGAGCTCCTCGAGCGTTGCGCCAAGGCCAACATCGTCCTCGAGATCGAGGTCGGCGTCGTCGGCGGCGAAGAGGACGGCGTCGAAGCCGCCATCAACGAGAAGCTCTACACCACCGTCGAAGACGGCCTGCGCACCATCGAGGTCCTCGGCCTCGGCGAGAAGGGCCGCTACATGACGGCCCTCACCTTCGGCAACGTGCACGGCGTGTACAAGCCGGGTGCCGTCAAGCTGCGCCCGGAGCTCCTCAAGGAGATCCAGGACGCCGTCGGCGCCAAGTACGGCAAGGAGAAGCCGTTCGACCTCGTGTTCCACGGCGGTTCCGGCTCCACCGCGCAGGAGATCTCCGACGCGGTCGACCACGGTGTCATCAAGATGAACATCGACACCGACACCCAGTACGCCTTCACCCGCCCGGTCGTCACGCACATGTTCAAGAACTACGACGGTGTGCTGAAGATCGACGGTGAGGTCGGCAACAAGAAGCTGTACGACCCCCGCGCCTGGGGCAAGGCAGCCGAGGCCGGCATGGCCGCCCGCGTCGTGGAGGCCTGCCAGCAGCTCCGCTCCGCCGGCCAGTCGTCCAAGTGACGCCTCGCTGACGCACTGAACAATGCTGCGGCCGGTCCCCTCGGGGGCCGGCCGCAGTTGTTTTCGTCAGGTCAGCGGAACCGGACGATGTTGTTGAGGATCTCCTTCGTCACCCAGGTGTACTGGGTGCCGCCGCCCGCCGTGGGCAGTGCCGCGATGACGCTGGCGCCCAGGTAGGTGCGGCAGCCGCCGCGGCCCGTGGCGGCGGTGTCGCACTCGGTGCGCCACGTGCGGCCGTCGGCCGATGTCCAGGCGCCGCCCCGGGCCAACGGGTTGGTGCCCCACTGGGCGCGCGTCATCCGCGGCAGGTAGGTGAGGTTGTTGAACACCCACCCCGTCGTCTGGGTGAACGCCCCGGCCGTCTCGGTGACGGTGGTGGCCATGATCATCGTGCGGCAGCGCACCGTCTGCGAGTACGGCTCGCAGGCCGTGAACCACTGCCGGCCGTTGACCATGTGTAGGCCCGGCGTGTTGTAGACGTCCCTGACCTCGGGCCTCGGGGCGGCTGTGGTCGGCCTTCGCGTCGGCTCCGGGCTGGGCTCCTCCGGTTCGATGGCCTCCAGCCAGGTGAACGACGGCGACGTCCAGGTCTCGGTCAGCGCCGGGGTGTCGGAGTTGGTCACGGTGATCCGCAGGGCGTAGGTGCCGTGCGGGGCGGGCATCGGTTCGCCGTCGGCGCCGGCCAGCATGCCGTCCCAGGCGGCGAAGTTGGCCTCCGGTGAGCGCCACGGAGCGGGCTCGGTGTAGACCTCCTGCTCGGACCTCTCGACCGGCGTTCCCTGGGTGTCGGTGGCCAGCACCGACAGCGTGACGGCCGAGGCGGGAGTGCCCAGCGTGAACCCGACGGCGGGCAGCTGCCACTCGTCGTAGGGCGTGTCGTCCTCCCGGACGCCGAAGGCCGGCATGGAATCGGTGCACTGGCGGCCCTCCACCTCGGCGCAGCCCCACAGCACGCCGAGGAACGGCGCGCTGGCGCTGGCCTGCGGGAACAGCAGGGGCGCGTCGCCGTAGTCGCCCTTCATGCCGGCGAAGGGGACCCGGAGGGAGTCACCGTCCGTCGTGAACTGCAGGAAACCGCTGTAGATGGCGGTGTCCGGGGCGGTCTCCGGCGCGTCGATCGTGACGTCGACGGTGGCGCTGCCGCCAGCGGGAACCGTGACCGTGGGTGCCGAAAAGGCGACCTCGGCGGCTTCCTGCGTGAAGTCCGGCCGGTTCTGCGTCCTGGATTCGCCCCAGGCGACCGAGCTCGTCACCGCGTCGTCGTGCGAGGCCCGCCAGGTGACGGGGGCGTCCGTCGCGTTGGTCAGCGTGAGCGTCTGGCGGAACGGGCCGTCCGCGGACTGCCCGGTGGCCAGCTTCGACGGGGTGACGAGGTGCTGCTGCGTGATGGCCCGGTCCACGTGGATCAGGCCGGCGCCCTGGCGGTGGGCCGCGTCGAGGACGCCCGATTGGGGCATGAACGAGTAGACGGCGGGGGTGGCGGTGTTCTGCAGCCGGGTGCGGATCTCGACGGGGGTGTAGCCGGGGTTGCGCTGCAGGAGGAGCGCGGCGGCGCCGGCGACGTGCGGCGCGGCCATCGAGGTGCCCGACGACAGCCCGTGGCCGCCCATGGACAGCGGCAGCGTCGAATAGACGTCGCCGCCCGGGGCCGCCAGGTCGGGCTTCAGGCCCAGTTCCGCGTCGAGTCCCCAGGAGGTGAACGACGAGGCCAGCCCGGGGGTGTACGGGTTGGGGTCGTCGATGAACGTGCCCGGGACGGTCACGGTCACCGGGCCGTTCGCCAGCGACTGGACCACCTGACGCCCGGCGTCGGCGAGGATGCCGATCATCGGGATGTCGTTGGCCTCGGCCCACTCCCAGGAGAAGTAGTCGCCGTGGAGCACCACGCCGATGGCGCCGGAGTCCAGCGCGAGCTGCGTGCGCCGCTCGATGTCGCAGCCGCCGGTGCCGGGGAGCAACGCGATCCTGCCCTCCAGCGCGGGGTCCAGCTTGCACTGGAGCGGGTCGCTGAACCTGGCCAGTTCGCCGGTGAAGCCTGTCGGCACGGGAGCGGCGGACACGACGGTGTAGCCGGAGCGGATGGGATCGCCGGAGGCCGGAGTGAACACCACCTCGGGGGTGGCGATGCTCGTCGAGTCGAACGAGGCAACCGCGATGGCCTTCTCCGCCACCGACGGGGCCCGCAGCGTCTGCGTGCCCATCTCGCCCTCGTTGCCCGCGGCCACCACCAGGACGACGCCGGCGTCGACCATGCGGTCACCGGCCTGCGACAGCGGGTGGTTCGGCGAGCTCTGGAACGGCCAGCCGAGGCTCATGTTGACGACGTCCATGCCGTCGGCGGTGGCGCGTTCCATGGCGTCGAGGACGACG
The DNA here is from genome assembly GCF_017815535.1 of Tessaracoccus sp. MC1865. Classification (NCBI taxonomy): domain Bacteria; kingdom Bacillati; phylum Actinomycetota; class Actinomycetes; order Propionibacteriales; family Propionibacteriaceae; genus Tessaracoccus; species Tessaracoccus sp. MC1865. Next base: position 458,370 of record NZ_CP072596.1, read on the forward strand.
GCCATGGTGGTGTCGCCGCTGCAGGTGAGCACCTTGTAGGCGCCCAGCGTCGCCTCGGGGGCCACGCCGACGACCTCGCCCGCGCCGCCGACGGTGCCGGCCACGTGTGTGCCGTGGCCGAGGCAGTCCATGGGATCCCTGTCCGGGGCGATCTCGCCGGCGCCGCCCTCATCGTCGGGGGAGGGGCTCCAGTGGTCGCCGATGAGGTCCCGGCCGTAGGCCACGCGGGCGGTGGGGAACGTCGTCCCGGAGCCGGTGCCGCCCAGATCCGGGTGGGTGTAGTCGACGCCGGAGTCGATGATGCCGACCTTCACGCCCCGGCCCGTCACCCCGAGCGCGCTCTGCGCCCTGTCGGCGCCGATCATGGCCAGCGCCGGCCTGGTGGGCGAGCCATCGGCCGACGGCGGGGCCGTGGGAACGCGCAGGCCCAGCACCGGCTGGACCGACCTGACCGAGCGCAGCCCGGCCAGTTTCCTGGCCTGCGCGTCGTCGGCGCGGACGGTGACGCCGTTGAACAGCCGCGTGTAGACGCGGTTCACCTCGGCAGGCAGGCTCGCGGCACGCGCCTCTGCGGTGAAGTCCGAGCGGTCACGCTGGAGTTGCGTCTGCCTGCCGCCGGAGACCGTCGGCTGGGAACGGAATTCGACGAACCACTCCCCGGTGGGCCAGGTCTTCCCGAGTTCTGCCGAGGGGGTGGTCACGTGGTCGGCGAGGTTGCCCAGGTCCACCGTGGCGGCGGTCTGGTCGTCGGCCCGCGAGACCGCGGGGGAGAGGGTGAGAGCGGCGACGACGAGCGAAGTCATCGCCGTGCGCCACCAACGTTGCTGGAACATGGCGTCCTTCCGTTGCCAAGGGCTGAGCACAACCTACTGGTCCGCGACGGCTTCGCGCCTCCGCCCCAGGTCTGGAGGTCCCGGCACCTCCGGGGCAGGTGCAGAGGGGGCCCGGCGAACGTGTCGCCGGGCCCTCTGGGTGCTTCAGGTGTCGCTGGTCAGCTCTGGAACCGGACCATGTTGTTGAGGATCTCCTTGGTGGCCCAGCGGTAGGCGTAACCACCGTCAGCCGCCGGGTAGGCCTCGATCACGCTGGCGGTGATGTAGGAGCGGCAGCCGCCGCGCCCCGTCGTCGCCGTGTCGCATTCGGTGCGCCACGTGCGGCCGTCGGTGCCCTTCCAGGTGCCGTTGACCGCCAGCGGGTTGGTGCCCCACTGCGCCCGCGTCATGTGCGGGAGGTAGGTGAGGTTGTTGAACGCCCACCCGCTGCGCGGCACGAACGAGCCGTCGTCGGCCTGGATCACAGTGGTGGCCCAGATCATCGTGCGGCACCGCACGGTCTGCGAGTAGTCCTCGCAGGCCGTGAACCACTTGCGGCCGTTGACCTCGTGCATGCCCGGCGTGTTGTACACGTCGGCCGGCAGCTCGGCCGCAGGCGACTTCGTGACGGTCACCGTCGGCTTCGCCACCGGCACCGTGGGCGACTTCGACGGCGTGGGCGTGGGCGACGCCACCGGCGTGTTCTTCCAGCCGAAGGCCGCCGACGTCCAGCTCTGGCTGCCGCCGTCGCCGTCCGCCGCGACGCCCGTGACCTGGATCACGTAGTTGCCGGGCGTGGCCGGGACGAGCAGGCCGGCGTCGTTGGGCAGCTGGCCGTTCCACGTGTACAGCGACTCGAACTCGGAGCGTCCCAGGTGGTCGAAGCTGAGCACCGTGGCGCGGCTGGCGTCGATGGGGTTGCCCTTGGCGTCGGCGCGCAGCACGTCGATGGTCAGCTTCTGCACCGGCACGGCCTGGTGGAAGGCCACCGTCGGCAGGTCCTCGCCGCCCGTGAAGATGCGTCCGGCGTCGACGATCTCGTAGTCGACGTCCGGGTCCACGCACTGGCCCTCGTCCCAGAAGGAGCAGGCGGTGATCTCGACCACCGCCGGGAGGTCCCAGATCTCCGGGAAGATCTCGAGGTTGCCGTAGTCGCCCGCCATGCCGGCGAACGGCACGGACACGGCGGTGGCTCCCTCGTCGGAGGTCAGGTGGACGAAGCCCGAGTACTGGGCGCCCTCCGGGGCCTCCGGGTCTGCGTCAATCGTGACGTCGACGGTGGCCGCGCCGCCGGCGGGCACGGTGACGCTGGGCGCGGAGAAGGACACCTGCGAGGCGAACAGGTTGTAGCCGACGGTGTTCTGCGTGCCGTCGCCCCAGTCCGGATCGGTCTCCAGGTAGGTGCTGAGCGCGTCCTCGTAGGACAGCGCCCAGGTGACGGGGGCGTCGGTGACGTTGGTGATGGTCAGCGTCTCGGTGTGGGCGCCGTCGGCGGATTCGCCGGCGGAGATCTTGCCCGGCGAGACGACGAAGCCGTCCTGCAGCGCCCGGTCGACGCGGATCAGGCCGGCGCCCTGACGGTGGGCCGCGTCGAGGATGCCCGCATCGGGAAGTTCGGCGATGGCGGCGGGCACGGCGCTGTTCTGCAGCCGGCTGCGGATCTCCGCCGGGGTCATCGACGGCGCGTTCTCCAGCATGAGCGCCACGGCGCCGGCCACGTGCGGTGCGGCCATGGAGGTGCCGGACAGGGTGGCGTAACCGTCGGCCTTCTCCAGCGGGTAGGTGGAGCGGATGGACCCGCCCGGCGCGCCGAGATCCGGCTGCAGGGTCAGGTCTGCGGCCAGACCCCAGGAGGAGAAGTCCGAGATCAGCCCGCCGGTGGGGTTGGGCTGCTGACTCTCCCCGCCGGTGAACTGGATGGTGGCGGGGAGCGCGCCCACCACGGAGGTGCCCACGGCCTGGGTGACGGTGACCACCGGGATAGTGATGGTCACCTCGCCCTCGACAGTGGCGTTGATGAAGCCGGGCTCGTTGTTGTAGATGACCAGCGCCTCGGCGCCGGCGGCCTGGGCGTTGGCGGCCTTCTGGTGGAAGGTGCAGGTGCCGCGCTGGGCGATGGCCACCTTGCCGGTGAGATCAGCGGTCTCCACCTCGCAGTTCAGCGGGTCCGTGGTGCGCGCGACCGGCAGGTTGTTCAGCGCCGACGTCGCGTCTGGCGAGCCCGTCGCGCCCAGGAAACCTGCGGAGACGGGGCCGTTGGCCGTGGTGAACAGCACTTCGCCCATGGTCACGTGCGAGTTGTCGAAGGACGCCACGTTGATGGCGAGGCCGGCCGTGCCGGGAGAGCCGATCGTCATGGTGTACCTGTCGCCGGCGTTGCCGGCGGCGTTGACCACCACGACGCCGTTGCGCACGAGGCGGTCCGACGCCTTGGAGGTGGGGGCCTCCGGCCAGGAGTCGTAGTCGGCGCCGAGGCTCATGTTGACCACGTCCATGCCGTCGGCCTCCGCGCGCTCCAGCGCGTCGAGGATCACCTGGTCGTCTACGGAGCCGTTGCAGCCGAACACGCGGTAGGCGCCGAGGGTGACGCCGGGGGCGACACCGGTGACCTCACCGTCGGCGCCGACGATGCCGGCCACGTGGGTGCCGTGGCCCTGGCAGTCGTCCGGGCGGCCGTCGGGCTTCGGGACGGGCTGGTAGGAGGTCGACGTCGGATCGGCGTTGTAGTCGTCGCCGACGAAGTCGTAGCCGTAGGCCACCCGCGCGCTGGGGAAGCCGGTGGAGCCGTTGGTGCCGCTGCCGCCGAAATCCGGATGGTCGATGTCGATGCCGGTGTCGATGATGCCCACCTTGACGCCCTCACCGGTGAGGCCGAGCTCGGTCTGGGCGATGTCCGCGCCGGTCTGCGCGATGGCGGTGATCAGCCGTGGGGTGACGTCCTGCGGTTCCGGCACGGAGAATATGCGCACCGGGTGGACGGCCTTGACTCCTGGGAGCTCTGCGTACTGCTCGGCGGTGGCGGTGTCAGCGGTGACGGCCACGCCGTTGAAGAGGCGCTCGTAGTTCCTGATGACGTTCGCGGGGCGGCCCGCGCGGCGCGCCTCCTCGGCGAACGAGCGGTGTTGACGCTGGATCGTTGTGCGGCTGCCGCCGCTGGCGGTGGGCTCGCTCTCGAACTCGACGAACCACTTGGTGGCGTTCAGCCAGCGGGCGGTGCGCTCTTCGGCGGTGGCGCTGTCGCGCGGCACACGCAGGTCCGGGTCTCCGGGGTCTGCTGAGGCGGTCAGGGGTGCGAGCCCGACGATGGCCGCAATGGCAACCGTCGCTGCGCGCCTCCAGGCGGAGGGCAGGGGCATGGGTTTCTCCTCGCAATGGTGGTCTGGCTGGCAACCTAGCGGTTCGTCGGGCCAGCCACGCGGCTTCCGGGGAGGTGGTGTCATCGAAGGCATGGCCCGGGGGACGGCTGAATCGGCGGCGGTGTCGTATCCGAAGAGCGATGAGTCACGGTTTGATAACAAACCCTGCATCAATCGTGGAGGAGTGCTAGCGTTAACATCGTCGTTCAGAGAGCCGCATAGTTGCGGGATTTCCGGCGAAAGTACGAAGGAGTACACGTGAGCAAACTTCTTGAGCTGAAGAACGTCAGCAAGACGTTTCCAGGCGTCAAAGCGTTGCAGAACGTCCATTTGGACCTCAACGCCGGCGAGGTGCTGGGTCTGTGCGGCGAGAACGGTGCCGGCAAGTCCACGCTGATGAAGATCCTGACGGGCATCTACACGCCGGATCCGGGCGCGGAGATCTGGCTGCAGGGCCAGAAGGTCACCGTCCGCGACGTGAACCACGCCCGTGATCTGGGCCTGAGCATCATCCACCAGGAACTCAACATGGTGCCGGACCTCACCGTCGCCCAGAACCTGTACCTCGGGCGCCCCGGCAGCAGCAAGGGCGGCTTCGTCGACGACAAGGCACTCAACCGCGAGGCGAGCGAGCTCTTCGAACGCCTCGGGATGAGCATCCGCCCCACCTCCCGCGTCGGCGACCTCTCGGTGGCCCGGCAGCAGATGGTGGAGATCGCGCGCGCCCTGTCGTTCGAGTCCACCAAGATCCTGATCATGGACGAGCCCACCGCGGCGCTGACCATCTCGGAGACCGACGCCCTGTTCGGCATGATCCGCGACTTCGTCACCCCGGAGACCGGCCTGATCTACATCTCGCACCGCATGCCGGAGATCGAGGAGATCACAGACCGGGTGTCCGTGCTGCGCGACGGCCAGTACATCGGCACCGTCACCACCGACGAGGTGGAGATCCGCGAGATCATCTCGATGATGGTGGGCCGCGAGGTCTCGGGCGACGCGCGACCCCGCACCACCGTCGACAGCGACGAGGTGCTGCTCAAGGTGGAGAACCTCAACACCAGGAAGCTCCTCCACGACATCAACTTCGACGTGCGCAAGGGCGAGGTGCTCGGCTTCGCCGGCCTCGTCGGCGCCGGCCGCACCGAGGTGGCCCGCGCAGTCTTCGGCGCAGACCCCCGCACCTCCGGCGACATCCACGTGCACGGCAAGAAGATCAACATCCGCTCCGCCGCAGACGCGGTGCGCGCAGGCATCGGCTACCTCTCCGAGGACCGCAAGACCTACGGCCTGCTGCTCGAGCAGGACATCAAGTACAACGCCGTGCTCGCCGCCATGAACGACTTCAGCATCGGCGGGTTCGTCCTCGACGGCAAGATCCGCACCGTCGGCAAGGAGTTCTCCGACAAGCTCAAGGTCAAGACGCCGTCGGTCAACCAGCTCCTCGGCAAGCTCTCCGGTGGCAACCAGCAGAAGGTCGTCATCGCGAAGTGGCTCGTGCGTAACTCCGACATCCTCATCTTCGACGAGCCCACCCGAGGCATCGACGTGGGTGCCAAGGAGGAGATCTACGACCTCATCGAACAGTTGAGCGCCGCGGGCAAGGCCATCATCGTCATCTCCTCCGAACTGCCGGAGGTGCTGCGCGTCTCGCACCGCATCGTCGTGATGGCGCACGGACACATCACCGGCATCCTCGACAACGAGGACGCCACCCAGGAAAGCATCATGGAGCTCGCCACCCTCGGCAAGGCTCAGTTGAAAGGAACCGCAGCGTGAGCACTCAAGCCACCACCAAGCAGACGACGAGCCCGGTCCAGGGCTACCTGAAGTCGTCGCTTCAGCAGATTTTCGTCTTCCTCGCGCTGGTCCTGATCTACATCGTCTTCATGCTCGTGGCGCCCAACTTCGCCACGCTCGGCGTCGCGCTGGACATCGTCTCCCAGTCGGCCTACGTCGGTGTGATGGCGTTGGGCGCGACCTTCGTGATCGCGACGGCCGGCATCGACCTCTCGGTCGGCACGGGCATGAGCCTGGTCGCCGTCGCGGCGGGCGCGTTCCTCGCGGCCGACCCGTGGCTGAACCTGCCGCTGGGCGCGGGCCTCGCGCTGACCATCCTCGTCGGCGCGTTCATCGGCCTGATCAACGGCTTCAACATCGCCTTCCTCGGCCTACCACCGTTCATCGCCACGCTGGCGATGATGATGGCGGCCCGCGGCCTGGCGCTCGTCGTGTCGGACAAGCAGACCATCAGCATCAAGAACCCGCAGTACACCTGGCTGTTCAACGGCGAGCTCATCCCCGGCCTCAAGAACGCCATCCTGTGGTTCATCCTCTTCGCGATCATCGCCGGCGTCATGCTCAACAAGACGCTGCTCGGCCGCTACGCCATCGCCATCGGCTCCAACGAGGAGGCCACCCGCCTCTCCGGCGTCAATGTGCGGTTCTGGAAGACGATGGTCTACGTCACCGCCGGCGTCTTCATGGCCTTCGGCGCCATCCTCTACTCGTCGCGGTTCGGCTTCGTCCAACCCGCTGAGGGCGTGGGCTTCGAACTCAACGTCATCGCCGCCGTCGTCATCGGTGGCACCTCACTCGCCGGTGGCCGTGCCAACATCATCGGCACCGTCGTCGGCGCACTCATCATGGAGACCCTCCGCAAGGGCCTCCAGATGATGGGCATCGCACAGGAATGGCAGCTCGTCGCCACTGGGGTCGTCGTCCTGCTGGCCGTGTTCATCGACAACGTCCGCCGCGCCAGAGCTGCTGCGGTCTGACCCGCCCCCCGTCCACCACTCACGCACAACAACACCCTGTACCGGGAGGGCGGTCCTCCCAACAACCGAAAGGAACCGCTATGCGCATGTTGCGCTCCGCACTGGCTCTCGGAGCCGTGCTCAGCCTGGGCCTCACCGCCTGCGGCACGTCCACCTCCACCGAGACCGAAGCTCCCGCCCCGGCAGAGGAGACCAGCGCTTCGGCACCCGCGGAAGAGACCTCGGCCCCGGCTGAGGAAGAGTCCCCCTCCGAATCCGCTTCTGAAGAAGCCCCTGCGGACGGCGATGTCCCCAAGGGCGACGGCACGCAGACCATCTACCTCGTCTCCAAGGGCTTCCAGCACCGCTTCTGGCAGGCCGTGAAGGAAGGCGCTGAGCAGGCCGGCGAAGAGCTGGGCTACAAGGTTCAGTTCGTCGGCCCGCAGGACGAGACCCAGGTCACCGAGCAGCTCAACCAGCTGAAGACGGCCCTGGACTCCAAGCCCGCCGCCATCGGCTTCGCCGCCCTCGACTCGGGCGCCGCTTCGGATCTCCTCAACGAGATCGAGGCTGCGAACATCCCGATCATCGCCTTCGACTCCGGTGTGGACTCCGACATCCCGCTGACCACCGTCTCGACCGACAACACCGCAGCCGCTGAGAACGCCGCTGAGCACATGGTCGAACTCATCGGTGGCTCCGGCCAGGTTGGCCTGATCTGCCACGACCAGACCTCCGCCACCGGCAAGCAGCGTTGCGACGGCTTCCAGAACTGGATCAAGGACAACGCTCCTGACGTCACCGTTCTCGAGCCCCAGGTTGCCGGCGCGGTCGACCTCGCCGCCAACACCGCCAAGTCCATGATCCAGGCCAACACCGAGCTCAAGGGCATCTACGGCACCAACGAGGCCGCCGCCACCGGCGCCATCCAGGGCGCCAAGGAATCCGGCGCTGAGGTCGTCGTCGTGGGCTTCGACTCCGGCAAGACCCAGATCGAGGCCATCAAATCCGGCGACCAGGCCGGCGCCGTGACCCAGGCCCCCGTCAAGATGGGCTACGAGACCGTCGTCGCCGCCATCAAGGCCATCAACGGACAGGAGCTGCCGAAGGTCATCGACTCCGGCTTCGCCTGGTACGACGCCTCGAACATCGAGGATCCCGAGATCGCCGCCAACCTCTACGAGTGATGCGTGAGGGTGGGCCCGCCCGGGCCCACCCCACCTCATGAACAATCCCTAGGGGCGCCTGTCCGCGTTTGCCTGCCTCGCGTGGGACACGCAGACAGGGGCCCCTTTTCATCCGACGCAGCCACCCGGCCGCCTGCGCGGAGCACACCGTGCCGGAAACCTGAACCACTAGTAACGAACAAAGAAGGTGTGATTCGTGACCAACTACCCGAAGATCGGTATCCGTCCCATCATCGACGGCCGGCGTAACGGCGTGCGCGAGGCGCTCGAGGACCAGACGATGGGTATGGCGCTGCGCGTCAAGGAACTCTACGAGTCTGAGCTGAAGTACCCCGACGGGACCCCCGTCCAGGTGGTCATCGCCGACTCGACGATCGGTCGCGTGCCGGAGGCCCAGGCCGCCGCCGCGAAGTTCAAGGCCGAGAACGTCGGCCTCACCCTCTCGGTCACGCCGTGCTGGTGCTACGGCTCCGAGACCATCGACATGGACCGCACCATGCCGCACGCGATCTGGGGCTTCAACGGCTCCGAGCGTCCGGGTGCCGTCTACCTGGCCGCCGCGCTGGCCGGCCACGCACAGCTGGGCATCCCCGCCTTCGGTATCTACGGCGAAGAGGTGCAGGACGCCGACGACGAGTCCATCCCGGCCGACGTGCGTCAGCGCCTGCTGGACTACGCACAGGCCGGCCTCGCCGTCGCCTTGATGCGCGGCCAGTCGTTCCTCTCCATCGGTGGCGTGTCCATGGGCATCGCCGGCTGCGTGGTGAAGGAGGAGTTCTGGAACTACTGGCTGGGCATGCGCAACGAGTACATCGACATGGTCGAGATCGAGCGTCGCATCAACCTGGGCATCTACGACAAGGACGAATACGAGATTGCGTACACGTGGGTGCGCGACAACCTCAAGCAGGGTGAGGACTTCAACCCCGAGGAGTGGCAGCGCTCCGCCGAGGACCACGAGAAGTGGTGGGAGTGGAGCACCAAGATGGTGCTCATCGGCCGTGACCTGATGATCGGCAACCCGAAGCTCGCCGAGATGGGCTTCGAGGAGGAGGCCGTCGGTCACGGCGCGCTCGTCTCCGGCTTCCAGGGCCAGCGTCAGTGGACCGACTACCTGCCCAACGGCGACCTGATGGAGACGCTGCTCAACACGCAGTTCGACTGGAACGGCAAGAGGCAGCCCCTCATCCAGGCCACGGAGAACGACAACCTCAACGGCGCGTCGATGATGTTCAACTACCTGTTGACCAACACGGCGCAGATCTTCTCCGACGTGCGCACCTACTGGAGCGCCGACGCCATCGAGCGCGTCACGGGCCACCGTCCCGAGGGTCGCGCAGCGGCGGGTGTCATCGACCTGCGCAACTCCGGCGCCACCACCCTCGACGGCACGTTCGCCGCCAAGGACGCCGACGGCAACCCCTGCATCAAGCCCTGGTGGGAACTCAGCGACGACGACATCCAGGCGATGATCGACGAGACGACGTTCCATCCTGCCAACACCGGCTACTTCCGCGGCGGTGGCTTCTCGACGCACTTCCGCTCCGCCGGTGAGGTGCCCGTCACGATGACGCGCATCAACTGGGTCGACGGCCTCGGCCCGGTCATGCAGATCGCCGAGGGCTACACCGTCGAACTGCCCGACGAGGTGGCCAAGACCATCGAACTGCGCACGGATCCCGGGTGGCCCACCACCTGGTTCGTGCCGAACCTGACGGGCGAGGGTGCCTTCACCAGCGTCTACGAGGTCATGAACGCCTGGGGCGCCAACCACGGCGCCATCTCGTACGGTCACATCGGCCACCAGCTGATCACGCTGGCGTCGATGCTCCGCATCCCGGTGAACATGCACAACGTGGAGCGCGAGCGGATCTTCCGCCCGAAGAACTGGCTGGGCTTCGGCACGGCTGACCTCGAGGGAGCAGACTTCCGCGCCTGCGCCCAGTTCGGCCCGATGTACAACTAGTAGCGCTGTTGGTTCCCTGGGCCGGCCGTGCGCGGCTGGCCCAGGGAACGCGCACCACCATCCAGGAGGAGAGAAGTGTCCACCGTCACCGCCCTTGCGGTTGATCTCGGGTCGTCGACCGGGCGAGTGATCGCCGGCACGTTCCGCGACGGCCGCATCGAGGAAGTCGAAGTCCGCCGCTTTCCGCACGAGGCCCGGATGCGCGACGGGTACCTCTCCTGGGATCTCGATGTCATCTGGGGCGAGGTGGTCGAGGGGCTCCGCGACGCCGTCGCCCGCTTCCCCGACGCGGTGAGCGTCTCCGTCGACACCTGGGGAGTCGACTACGTGGCACTCGGCGACGACGGCATGGAGCTGACTCCCGGCCGCGCGTACCGGGACGAGCGCACGATCCGCACCCATGAGGCCTTCCGCGAGCGCCTATCCGACGAGGCCCTGTGGGCCGCCACCGGTATCGCGCCGGCCACCATCAACACCGCGAACCAGCTGTTCGCGTTCCTTCAGGAGGAGCCGGAGGTGGCGGCCAGGACGTCGCAGATCCTCCTGCTGCCTGACTACTTCACCTATCTGCTGTCCGGCGCCCGCGGCTGGTCGCGTTCCCACGCGTCGTCGTCGGCGCTGATCCGCCCAGGCGCCCACGAATTCTCCGACGAGGTGTTCGAGGCGCTGGGCATCCCGCGCTCGTGGGTGGGCGACGTGACGAGCGAGCTCAACGTGGTGGGCCGGTGCATCGTCGAGGGGCTCGAGCAGCTCACCGTGGTGCGGGCCGGTGCCCACGACACCGCCTGCGCCGTGCACGCGCTGCAGCGCGACGTGAGCCAGGACTCGTACTTCCTGAGCTGCGGATCATGGTCCGTGCTGGGCGTGCTGCGCGACGAACCGCTGCTCTCCGACGAGGCCCGCGCGCTGGGCCTCACCAACGAGGCCCGCGCCGACGATGGCCTGCGCCCCCTGTTCAACATCACGGGCCTGTGGATCTTGCAGGAACTCCAGCGAGACTGGGAGCAGCAGGGCCGCACCCACGACATCGTGGAGCTCATCCGGCGGGCTGAGGCCTCGCCGTCGCTGGGCGCCACCATCAACCCCGACGAGCCGCAGTTCGTGCTGAAGGGCGAGATGGAGAGGCGGGTGCTGGGGGCGCTCGCTGCCCAGGGTGTCGCCGTCGACGACCTCGACGAGGCGGCGGTCACGCGGGTGGTGCTGGAATCGTTCGCGGCCCGCTACGCCCGCGGCATCGCGGACCTCACCGCCCTCACCGGAACTCCCGCCACGCAGTTGAACCTGGTGGGGGGCGGGTCGCGCAACAAGTTGTTGTGCCAACTCACCGCCGACGCGCTGGGGGTGCCGGTGATCGCAGGACCCGTGGAGGCCTCCGTGCTCGGCTCGTTGCTGGCGCAGTTGGAGATCATGGGCCACCTGGACCCGGCCAACCGCAACGACGCCATCGCCAGCACCGCCCGTACCGAGACCTTCGAGCCGCGGTCATGAAGGCCGGTCAGCAACGCGCCAACCTGCGAGACATTGCAGAGGCCTCCGGGGTTTCCATCCAGACCGCCTCCCGCGTGGTGCGGGGCGTCGACGTGGTGGCCGAGGCCACCCGCGCCCGGGTGCTGGAGGCCATCGAGCGGCTCAACTACCAGCCCAACCTCGCAGCCCGCTCCCTGTCGGCGGCGCGCACCGGCTCCGTGCACATCATCGACGCCGTGCCGCTGTTCCACGGACACGCCACGTCGTTCGTCGCCATCTGCCAGGCGCTGTCCAACCTCGAGTTGCACACGTCCACCTCCGTGTTCGGGTCGCCGGACATCGACCATCGGGAGCTGCACCACCTGGTGCCGGTGAGCGCCGACGGCGTGATCGTGCTCGGCGGGCGGGCGGAGTCTCGCCCGTGGATCGACACCATCGCCAGCCGCCTCCCGACGGTGTGCGTGGGCGAGACGAAGGACCTCCCCTCGCCGGCCGTCGGCGTGGCTGTGGACCACCGGGCGGGGGCGGTGGCCGCGGTGGACCACCTCATCAGCCGCGGTGCGCAGCGGATCCTGCACGTGGCCGGTCCCCAGGACTGGATCGACGCGCAGGAGCGCCTGGAGGGCTACAAGTTGGCCATGGGCAAGGCGGGCCTGGAGCCCACCGTGCTGTTCGCCAACTCCTGGGACGCCTCCGCCGCGGCTGCCCTGGTGCCGGACCTGCCGCCGGACGTCGACGCGATCTTCGCGGCCAACGACCAGTTGGCCCTGGGCTCGATGTCGGCGCTGCAACTGGCCGGCCGCCGGGTGCCCGGCGACGTGCGGGTCGTCGGCTACGACGACGTGCCGGGTTCCGAGTGGTTCCTGCCCGGCCTCACCACCGTCCGGCAGGACTTCTTCACGATGGGGGAGCAGGCCGTGAAGGCGTTGAACCTGTTGTTGAACGGCGAGCCTGCGGAGTCGTCGTTGATCACGCCCACGCTGATCGTCCGCGACAGCACGTAAACACCCGAAAGGAAACCCCATGCTCAACGGCCCCATGATCCACCCCGAGCTGCTGAACGCGCTTGGCCGCGCGGGTCACGGCAGCAAGATCCTCATCACCGATGGCAACTACCCACACGAGACGGGCGCCAACCCGCGCGCCCGCCGCATCTACCTCAACCTCGCGCCCGGGCTGCTCAACGTCTCGCAGATCCTTGACGTGCTGAAGCAGGCCGTCCCCATTGAGCAGGCCGGCATCATGGTGCCCGCCGCCGACGCCCCGCCGGAGCTGCGCCCCGAGAAGATCGACGCCCACGACGAGTACAAGGCGGCCCTGCCCGGCGTCGAGTTCGTGGAGATCCCCCGTTGGGACTTCTACGACGAGGCGAAGAAGGACGACGTCGGCATCGTGATCGCCTCGGGCGAGCAGCGCATCTACGCGAACCTGCTGCTGACGATCGGTGTTCGCCAGTAGTCGCTGGTTGACGCGGAGAGCGGGGTCAGACCAGGTTGCCGGAAACCTCCGGGAACAACGGAGGCGTCCGCGCATCCACCCACGCCACCAGCGCGTGGAAGGCCTCGGTGTCCTCCGCGTCGATGCCGTCGCCCCGGACCACCTCGTGGGAGCGCCTTCCGACCGCGATCCAGAGTCGCGCCGTGATGCCGTCCGCCACCGGTGAGTCAGGCAGGGAGTTGGGGATGGTGAAGAAGTCCGCCTCCGTGATGAGGCGGCGGAGCTCATCATCTTCAGCCTTGGTCAGCTGGTAGCTGTCGGTCTCGTAGGAGGTGGACCGGCCGGCGATACCGCCGGAGACGGAGTAGCGCAGCCTGATCTCGGTGTCGGGACGCGGGTTGTCCCCCCGGGCCCGGCGCACATTGCCCTGCTGATCGGCGTGGTAGGTGAAGCCGTCGCCCAGCCGGATGAGGTAGCCCGGCGTGATGACGTCCGCGCACGCGTCGTCGTCCTCGGCGAGACCCAGGCAGGAATCGGGCCAGTCCCGCGCCTCCATGCCCTCCAGCGCGACGCCCTCCCTGGGGATCCGCAGGAGGTTGGCGGCATTCTCGATGGCGGCAGACAGTGCGACGACGGCGGGGTGATCAGCGGCGGTCATGGTGCGCTCCTAGCTGGGCGGGGTTGACGCTTCCAGGCGGTCAGGTGAGCCTAGCCACCTGCCCCCGGCAAAGGAAGAGGGTTCGCATCTGCCTTATGTGCGCATGCTCCCGGTTAGGGTGGGAACACCCTCGCCAAGGGAGAAGGAGGACCCACCATGCCCATCCCTACTCCGGACACCGAACCCCTCGATTTCACCACCCTGGCCCAGGCCGACGACGGCCCCCGCGACGCCGTTTCGACGGTGCTGCGTGACCACGCTGCTTTCGTTGAGTTCTTCGATGGTGAGCTGCCCATGGAGCACCCGGTTGACTGGGACACGGAGGTGGTGACGGTTGTCGCGCTGGGCCCACGCGGCCACGGAGCCGGTGTCGCCATTGAGGAGATTCAGCTGCACACCCTCGGGATCCGCGGCGGCACGGTGGATGTGTACTTCCGCGAGGTGGCGGGCGAGGTTGACGACGCCACGGTCACCTACCCCTTCCACGCCGTCCGGTCTACTGCCTTCGGTCACGCGTTCTTCCACCCCGTCGGGCCCGCCGACGTCCCAGCGGGCCTGTTCCGCGACTGGCGCGGCCCCATCCGCACGGACGACGACGGAGTCGGCGTCTATGTCCCTCGGGAGGAGGCTCCGCTGTCACGCTCGGTGGCGGGATTCGCGGTGGACGGGAGCGGCTCCTTCGTCGCCGTGCACGACGCCCCCGGTGATGGCCCCGTCGAAGTCCCAGGACACTGGCGGCCCGCCCAGGATGGGTTGAGCGTTGAGCTCGAAGACGGCCGCGCCTTCACCCTCCATGTGGTGTCGGTGGACGAGCATGAGCTGCGCGCCCGAATCCAGGGCGTCAGTCGGCCAGCACGATGACGAGTTCCGTGCGCATCGACTCCGGGTCGGCCTCGGGGGTGGGCTCGGTCAGGTAGATCTCCCAGAAGGGAAGCCCCGCCTTCCTGTGGGCAGACTCGACCTTCTCGAGGAAGACGCCCCAGGCCTCGCCCAGCCGGTCGTAGGAGCCGACGTGCGAGACGGTCGCGATGGGGCCGCCCGGAAGGACCGAGCCGTGGAGCGAGGCCCCGGATGGGGTTGTGACAGGTGTGGTCAGGGGGCGGTCGACCGGCACCCCCACCTCGAAGGTCGCATTCACTCCGGGCATCTGATAGTAGAGGGTGAACACCGGGCCGACCGGATGGAGCCCCTGAGCCTCCAGCGCGGGGAACAGAGCGGACACGGCGCCGTCCATCGCCTGGGACATCGCGGAGAGCGGATAGTCGGTGAACTTCTGCACCACGGTGGGGATCTCCGCCACCTCTAGGAACTCCACATCGGTGCGGGCAGGGCCTGTGTAGTACGGGGCCGGGTGGGCGTCAGTCATGATCTTCCCCTCATTGGGATTCGGGCCGACGAGACGGCGTCGGCCCGCGTGGCCAGCAACTTTACCCGCGCGGGTCGCGCGTGAACAGGCCTCTATCCCCGCTCACTGCTCCACCCTCACCTCGATGGTGTGGTGCCCCGATGCACCGTCGGGCGCGACCGGTGTGCGCACGTCAGTCTGCGTGTCCCCCAAACCGTCGCTGGCCCGCACCGCGATGGTGTGGGACCCGGGCGTCGCGTCCCATTCGTAGACCCACTGGCGCCATGTGTCGACGCTGAGGCTCGCGGCGAGGCGCGCCTCCTTCCACGGGCCGCCGTCGATGCTGACCTCCACCATCTCGATGCCGCGGGTGGGTGCCCATGCCACGCCGGCGATCGGCTGGCGCCCCGCCGTCACGCTGGACCCCGCGCGGGGGACGTCGACGCGGGACTGCGTCTTGATGGGACCCTCGCGCGCCCATCCCCGGGGGATCCAGTACCCGGCCTCGGCCTCGAAGGTGGTCAGTTCGATGACGGACAGCCACTTGGTGGCCGAGACGTACCCGTAGAGGCCGGGCACCACCAGGCGGGCGGGGAAGCCGTGGAGAGCCGGGAGCGGCTCGCCGTTCATCCCCAGGGCCACCAGCGCGCCATCCTCCATCGCGGTCTCCGTGGGGAAGCCTGCGGTGAACCCGTCCACCGATCTGCTCAGCAGTTGGGTGGCGCCGTCCTGCACCCCGGCGCGTTCCAGCAGGGCCCGGAGGGGCACGCCCTGCCACCGGGCGTTTCCGACCAGGCCTCCGCCCACCTCGTTGGAGACGCAGGTCAGCGTGATGTCGGTTTCGACGTGCGGCATCGCCAACAGATCGTCGTAGGTCAGGGTGAACGGGCGATCCACCAGGCCGCGGACCTCCAGCGACCATTGCTCCGGATCGACCTGGGGAATGGAGAGGGCGGTGTCGATCCTGTAGAAGTCGTCGTTGGCGATGTACAGCGGAGTCAGCCCGGCGAGCGCCAGGTCCGCATCAGGCGGGGCCGGGGGAGCGGGCGTTGCCGGTGCGGGTAGCCGCAGCAGCGCGCGGATCTCCTCTACGCGGCGCGACGACGTGAGCCACCGGCCGGCCGCGGCGGTGGCGCCGGCGACGGCCACCGCGATGGCGACCGCCTGCAGGAACGCTCGGCGTCCCGGCCGTGCCTCGCCGCGGCCGTTGGGACCGGCCGCGGCGGCAGACCGGGCTGGCGCGGCGCGGGTGAGGATCACCAGGGCGATGACCCCGCTGGCCGCGCCAGCCAGGCCCGCCGCCACGACGGCCCAGGCGGTGGAGCGCTCGTCCCCGGTCGCAGCGACGACGCCCATCAGGGCGAAGGCTGTCAGCCCGGCAGTGGCCAGCGGCAGGCTTCGACGGGCCACCCATCCCAGCACCGCACCCACGATGAGGGAGACGGCCAAGATCCCGACGATGAGAACGGGCTTGTCCGCAGTGCCGAGGATCGCGATGGCCGAGCGTTCGAGCCAGCCCGGGACCAGATCGATCACGGTGTCGCCGACGGCCTCCACCAGCGACCGGCCGCCGGGCAGGAGCGCGCCCACGAGTTCGGAGGCGCCGAGCGCGACGGCAGTGGCCGCGGCGCCGGCGACCGCCGAGTCCCGAAGGGCCGGCGTGGGCACCCCGCCGGGGGTGCCTGCTGGGAGGCCGTTCACATCACGATTTTACGAGGCGGCGCGTAATCGGGGTTGTCTTGATCGGCGTCTTAGCCGCTTTCGGGGTCCCGTGGTTTGGTGGCCGAGCGGAGACGTCGTCGACATTCGCCGTCGATGGACCACTACTTTGTTCCTCATGGTTGAGGATGCGGCCCGGGTGGACGTCAAGCGGATGCGGCTGCGCTATGCGGGCACCTGCTCAAGCTGCGGCTCGGCATTGAGTGCGGGCACGACCGCGGACTACGACCGGTCTACCAAGACGGTGGCCTGCGTGACGTGCCCACCCCAGGCTCCACTGCGCCAAACAGATCCCACTGCTCCGGGAGTGCTTGTCGACGAGACCATCGCAGCCGTCGCAGCTGCTGCGGTTCGTCCAGGGCCTGACGTGGAGAAGGTGCCCTCGTTGGGGGTGGTTGATGGGCAGGGCGGCGCATCTGCGGCTGCCGAGTACCAGCGGCGCCATGCGGCCCGGGCCGAGCGGGTATTGGGCAACCACCCGCGTATGGGGCGGTTCCTGCTGGCGGTCTTCGACGACCCTCAGTCGACGCGGGCGTGGTCGGTGGGCGCTGAGGGCGAGCGGATGCTCGGTGGCATGCTGGCGTCCATGGCTGCGGACTCGCTGCGTGTGCTGCACGATCGCCGCATTCCCCGGACCAGGGCGAACATCGATCATCTGGTCGTGTGCCCCAGCGGGGTGTTCGTGGTGGACGCCAAGCGCTACCGCAACGCCCGGCCAGCGCTACGAGTCGAGGGAGGCTTGCTGAGGCCACGGACCGAGTCGTTGACCGTCGGGGGGCGAGACCGGACAGCGCTGGTGACGGGGATGCAGAAGCAGGTAGACCTGGTCCGCGCGGCCCTGGCCGAGCGGCCAGAAGTACCAGTGCGGGGTGTGCTGTGTTTCGTTGACGCGGACTGGCCGCTGCTCGGCGGCGCGTTCACCGTCAACGAAGTGGCAGTGATGTGGCCCAAGAAGCTCAAGTCGCTACTGACCGAACGCGGACCGCTGGACGAAGCGCAGATCGCGGACCTCCAGTGGCAACTCCACGAAGCCTTCCCGCGCCAGAAGCAGGCACCACCAGGTGAGTGAGCACTCGCCGACGGCGGCGGTGCGGGCGGTCGTGCCGGGGTGCCAGGCAAGCCGCAGAGGTCTCCCTCGCGCACCGCTGCAGATCCGTGCCTACTCGCGGTGACGCAGGATGTTCACGACATGACCGTCTTGTGTTCGTACCAAGAAGCGGCGGACGCCCCACGGCTCGGTTGTGAGCGGGTGAACGATCTCGTACCCGCGACGAACGGCTTCGGCGTAGGCCTCATCGACATCGTCAACGGCGATCGAGATGGCTGGGGCATCGGACGCAGCGCCGTCTCGAGTGAGCAACTGTAGGTTGGCGCCCGAGGGAGCAACGTAGCGGGTCACCCAATCCAGGCCCAGGTCTTCGCGACGCAGACCCAGGTAGTCGCCGTAGAAGTCGTCGGCTGCGGTGATGTCCTTGACCAGCACGTCCGGAATGATGCGCACTACCCTCATGTTTGCGAGTGTGCCACTACTGGGAGACTGTTACGAGAGCCGGGCCAGGGGGTGCTCATCGGCAGCAACCGGCGGCGACGCTGACGAAGCAATCTTCCGGTACAGCACCTCGAGTTGATCTGCCGCCTCCGGCGCGAACCGGACCGTGTAGGTCACTGGCCGCGCAGGGACACGAGCCGCGCACGGACCTCGCCTACAGACAGCGCACCATCCGGGTCTGCCCGCAGCCTGTCATAGGCTGGAGCAACCTGCTCCAGAAGCCAAGCGTCGACCGCGCGAGTTGGTTACCGGCGTTCGTAGATGTCGCGGCGGTGGCCGATGGCAACGACGAGGACGAGCAGCACGTTGTCATGGATCTCGTAGACGATCCGATAGTCACCGGTCCGGACACGCCACTCACCGTCACCGCCAACCAGCTTCTTGGCACCGCTAGGGCGCGGTCTGCTGGCAAGCAGTTCGATCGCCGCCTGGACCCGCCGCTGGGCGCCCCTGTCCAACTTGCGTAGCTGTCGAACCGCAGCGGGCGCGACCTCGATCCGGTAGCTCATGCCAGGCCGAGGTCTGCCTTGACCTGCTCCCAGGGGATCGCCGACTCGCCATCGACCATCTCGGTACGTGCCGCACGGGCGGCCTCGAGGTCGGCCAGGTCTTCCGCGGCCGCGATGAGCCGATCCAGGTCGTCGGCGTCGATGACCGCGGCCACCCGCTGCCCGCGACGGGTCAGATAGACCGGGTCGTGCCCGACCCGGGCCGCGTCCACGACATCGGCGAGGCGGGCCCGGGCGTCGCTCACAGTCATCTCAGTCATGACACCCAGGATAGCCGCTGGAACAGCCGAATCGTACAACTCAGCGGCTCCAGTCCCCAGAACGAACGAGACTCTCGGCAGTTGTGGACGTTCTCGACTTGGCATGGGCATGAACAAGCCGGGCCTGCGGTGGTACGACGCGCGAAGGGCGGAGTCCACGCGATACGCCGCTTTCGAAGGTCATGAACCCTGTGAGTTCCCCTGCGACGCCCCGATGAAAGGCCAGACCCTCAGAGCGTCAAGGCTCCAGCTATGTAGGCGTGCGGGCCTCCTCAAATATGGATGCCCGTGCATCTACATAGTTGGAGGTTTTCCATCGCCGGCCCCAGCGACTAAACCCCATACTTGGGCCAACGCGTCGTAACAGGTATGGAGGTACTCGTGTTCGAAGCCCAGCCCACCGTCGACGAGACGGCAGTGGGTTTCGACTCGTTCGTCCGCGCCCGCCGCGCTGATCTCTGGCGGGCCGCGTGGCTGCTCACTGGCGACCGCGACAAGGCCGACGACCTGGTCCAGACCGCCCTCGGGCGCACCTACGGCCGCTACACCGTGCTGGCCAACGACGCCAAGTTCGAGGCCTACGTCCGCACCACCATCTACCGCACCTATGTGTCGTGGTGGCGGCGGAAGTGGAACGCCGAGCTGGCGTCGGACGACCTGCCCGACAGCCCGACCGCCAGCGCAGACCAGGCGGTCAGCATGGACGTCGTCCGGGCCTTGGCCGCGCTGCCGAAGATGCAGCGCGCGGTGATGGTGCTGCGGTTCCTGGAGGACCGCACGGTCACCGAGGTCGCGGAGCTGCTCGACATCGCCGAGGGCACCGTCAAGGCACACACCTCCCAGGGGCGCGCGGCTCTGCGCGCTTCGCTTCACCTGTCCGAGGAGGAACGGTCATGAGCGACGACCAGCTGTCCGAGATGTTCAAGCGCGACCTGCCCCGCCCGGGCGACGGTGCCTGGTCCGAGGATGCCCGCCGTCGCGCGGGTCGCCGTCGGGTGACCGTCGGCACGCTGGCCATGGTGGCCGCGCTCGCCGTCGTGAGCCCGTTCGCGTTGCAGTTGGTGAACAAGTCCAACGACACCGCGGTGCCTGCGCCCGTCGGCACCGAGCCGGTGGCGACTGCAGCCGAGGACCGCGAGGCCGCGTGTTCCGGGGCGGACCAGTCCACAGCCAACGAGTTTCCGGAGGAGGCCGTCCGGCTGTGGCTGTGCGACGAGCCGGGTGAGATCGGCTTCTCCCGCACCGGGCCGCAGGACCCGCTGACGCAGGGGGTCGATGAGGCCCTGGCCGCATTCCGGGAGCTCCCGAAGGCCGACCCGAACCAGGCCTGCACGATGGAGTACACGCTCACCTACGTCGTGGTCGCCGAGGCGGCCGACGGCACCATGACGCCCGTGCGTGGCGAGCTGCACGGCTGCCGCAGCGTCGGCAACCGCTCCGGCGGTGACGCGTTCCTCGACACGCTCGCGGGCCTGTGGCAGGCGCAGCGCGCCGAGGGCTCCGCGCCCACGTCCAGCCTCTCGTCGGAGCAGGTCTGCTCGTCCATCGGTGCCATCCTGCCGGCCACGGTCGACGGCGCCACGCAGGGCGCCCTGTGCCGGCCCGACGACGGCACCGGCACCAAGAGCGAGGGCGTCGAGCTGCCGACGGACGTGCTCCAGCGCGTCAAGGACGACGTGGCCGCCAACGCCGTCGACGGCGCCCTGGGCGAATGGGAGCCCACCGCACGGCTGGTGCTCGCCAACGCGTGGGGCGAGTCCGTCACGCTGACCCGCTTCGCCAGCGGAAGCTACGTGGTGGGCCCCAACCAGGTCTGGCGCCCGAAGGGCGACCTCGCGGCAGAGCTCGACGCCCTCGTCGGCCAGCTCGGGAACCCCGTCACCCAGCAGCCGTACGTGCCGGAGCGGCCGGACTGCACCGCGGCGCGCAACACCGCCGCCGAAACCCCTGCGGTCATCGAGGGCGACATCACCGGCGTCTACTTCTGCTTCGAGAGCCCCGAGGGTGGGCCCCGGCTGATCGCGCCCGGAGGCCTGTACGAGCCGGCGTTCGTGGAGCGCGCGGTGGAGGCGTTCAACGGCCTCCCGGTGCTCGAGGGGGTCTGCGCCCTCCCGTCCGACGGCACCCGGCCCGAGGTGTACGTGGTGTACGCCGGGATGGAGGGCGACGTGGCGGCGGTGCGGGCGGACGGCTGCGGCCCGGCGACGGGCGCGGTCCAGAAGGACGGCGACCTTGTCGGCGTGCTGGTGGACCTGTTCCACGAACAGACCGGGGATGAGGGCGCCGGGATGTATTACGGCGCGCAGGAGCTGTGCCCGCGGGCCGATTCGCTGGTCCCTTTCAGCCCCGAGGCGGAGGGCGCCACCCAGATCGTGGCCTGCCTCGGCCCCGACGGCGCGCTGCCGGTGGACCTGCCGCAGGAGCTGGTCAAGGCCATCTCCGCCACGTTCGAGAGTGCCCCGCAGCCCGACGACTGGGCCGCCGGCGAGGGCACCTTGGTGTGGGTCAACAAGTACGGCGAGCCCATGACGCTGCTCCGCGGCGAGGACGGCTCGTTCGGTTGGATCGCCGATGGCCCGCGCGTGTGGACCCCGTCGCCGGACGTGCAGGCCCAGCTGGACCGCGTTTTCGGCCTCTAGCCCGGCCCGCCCGGGCGGCCAGGGAACCGCTGGATAGGCTTTCGGCGTCCGACGGCAAGGAGGCCAAGAGGTGGGTTCGACGACGGTGTTCAGGGTGGCCGCGGCGCTGCTCTTCACGACGATCGTGCTGGGCTCCGTGGTGTGCGCCACGGACTCCAGCTCGGCCTGCCCCGCGTGGCCCGTCTGCTACGCCGACCAGGTCGCGCCCGCCCCGCAGTTCGAGTGGCTGAACAACCCCGCCATCGAGTTCGTGCACCGGTTCATCGCCTTCCTTTCCCTGGTGTTCACGGGCTGGGCGGGGTGGCTCGGGCGCCGCTCCGCCGACGTGCGGGTCCGCGTGTTCCCCTGGGTGGCGCTGGGCCTGGCCGTAGGCTCCGCGGTGTTCGGGATGATGATCATCCTGTTCACCCTGCCGCTCGGCCTGGCCCTCATCGACGTCGGCGGCGCGATGATCGCCATGACGCTGATGACCGTCGCGTCGGCCGCGGTGACTTCCCGGGGCGACGACGCCGGCCCGCCGTCGGTGCGACGCCTGGGCCTCGGCGCCCTCGTCGTGCTGATCTCCATGCACCTGCTGGGGATCGTCGTGGCGGGCGTGACGTCGGCGGGCACGGGCTCGTTCACCCGCTGCATCAGCTGGCCCCTGTGGCTGGTGCTCGACATCGACAAGTACCCGGCGCTGCAGGTGGCGCGCATCGTGATGGCTGCCGCGGCGCTCGTGCTGATCGCGGCGACGGTGGCGAAGGCCGCGCGCAGCCTAGAGCTGCGCACGCCCGCCGTCGTGCTGGCCGCGCTGACCGTCCTCGAGTTGGCGCTGGGGCTGCTGATCCGAACCCAGGGGTTGGCGCTCACCCAGACCAACGGCATCAACGCCACGCTCGCGGTGCTGTACACCGCGCTGGCGTCGGGGATCGTGTGGGCGCTGGGCTACGTCACCGGGCGGGCGGGATCCGTCGCCCGACGTTCGCCTGAGCCCACGGTCCCGGAGGCCGTCACGGGATCCGCTTGGTCCACTCCTCGGAGCTGAACTTCGTCTCCACGAGGTGCTTCGCCTTCGCCAGTTCCTCGTCGGAGTAGTCGCGGCGCTGCGTGGAGTAGAGCGACTCGAAGTGCTTCAGGAACGACGCCAGGATCTCGTCGCGGGGCAGCTGGGTCTGCGACCGCAGGGGGTCGACGCGCTTGTTGGCCGACTTCGTGCCCTTGTCGGACATCTTTTCGCGCCCGATGCGCAGCACTTCGAGCATCTTGTCGGCGTCGATGTCGTAGGCCATGGTCACGTGGTGCACGACGACGCCGCCGGTGACCCGTCGCTGGGCGGCGCCGGCGATCTTGCCCTTGTCCGAGGCGATGTCGTTGAGCGGCACGTAGCGCGCGTTGACGCCCAGCTCCTTCAGCGCGCCCATCACCCACTGGTCCAGGAACTCGTAGGAGCGCTCGAAGCTGAGGCCCTCCACCAGCGACACCGGCACCACCAGCGAGTACGTGACGCAGTTGCCGGGCTCCATGAACATGGCGCCGCCGCCCGTGATGCGCCGCACCACGTCGATGCCGTGCCGCTCGCGACCCTCGTCGTCGATCTCGTTCTTGTAGCTCTGGAAGGAGCCGATCACCACCAGCGGCCGGTCCCAGTCCCAGATGCGGAGGCTGGGGCGGATCTCGCCCTTCGCGAGCTCCGCGGCGAGCACCTCGTCGAGCGCCACGTGCATCCGCGGGTCCATGGAGACGGGGCCGATGACGTCGAACGTGTGGTCTGACCAGTCCGTGGCGTGCCCGAGGGCGCGGCGCACCGCGATGCCCACCGACTCGGGCGTGAAGCCGATCATCTGCGTCTCGGAGTGCAGCCGCGCGGTGATGGCTTCGGCCATCTCCACCACCGACGACGTGGTGGGCATGCCGAGGAGCGCGCCGTTGATGTCGTCGAGGGCCTCGTCGGGTTCGAGGAAGAAGTCGCCGGAGATGGCCACGCGGCTGAGCCTGTCGCCCTCCTGCTCGACGTCGACCGCCACGAGTTTGCCGCCAGGAACCTTGTATTCGCCACGCATGTCGATGAGCTTACCCACCCGGGGTTGGGGCCCGTGGTGGCTGAGGGCTGAGTGAAGTTGTGCACCAAGTCCGCTGCACAACTCGACAACGCTTGGTGGGGACAGCGGCCACGACGGTGGGCTGAGTGAAGTTGTGCACCAAGTCCGCTGCACAACTCGACAACGCTTGGTGGGGGCAGCGGCCACGACGGTGGGCTGAGTGAAGTTGTGCACCAAGTCCGCTGCACAACTTCACTCTGCCTGGCCGGTTCGACGCGCGGGCAGCCGCGGCGCACCGACTCACCGCCCCAACTCAGGCATTTCGCCGACCCTGTGCACCGAGCCGCCCCCTCGACGCGTGCTGGGGGTGACACTTCGCCAACCCAGGAGACGCCGTGCCTGCCGTAACACTCGCCATCCCGGCTCCGGCCGCGGTTAGGGTGAGCCGTGTGAACGACGACGTCAGTGAGGCGACCCTCGGCTTCGAGGGGTTCGTGACGCAGCGCGGCCGGGGCCTCTGGCGCGCCGCGTGGTTGCTGACGGGCGACTCCCACCACGCCGAAGACCTCGTCCAGACCGCCCTCTCCAAGACGTTCACGCGCTACGGCGGCTTCGACAACGACAACCAGTTCGAGGCCTACGTCCGCACCACCATCTACCGCACGTTCGTGTCGTGGTGGCGCAAGCTCAGTTGGCGCAACGAGAAGGCGGCCGAGTTCGTGGCGGATTCGGCCGCGCCCGAGACCCCGCACGGCGTCAACCTTGACCTGATCCGCGCCCTCGACGAGCTGCCCCGCATGCAGCGCGCCGTGCTGGTGCTGCAGTACTTCGAGGATCTCCCCACCGACGACATCGCCCAACGCCTGGGCATCTCACCCGGCACCGTCAAGACGCATTCGCACCGCGGCCGCGCCGCCCTGCGCGCGTCCAAGCACCTCGCAGGAAGGGGTGAGTGACATGAACGACAACCTCCACGATCTCTTCAAGCAGTCCGTACCCCAGGCGCCCGCCCCCAACGGCTGGGCCGCCGCCGCCCGCCGCCGGCGCCGCAGCCGCCAGATGGTCGCGGGCAGTCTCTCGGCCGGGCTGGTGATCGCGCTGGCTGTTCCGCTGGCGCTCAACCTGTCGTCGGAGCGGACGCCGAACCTCGTCGCGTCCCCGGAACCGACGGTGAGCTCAGCCGCGCCCACCACCTCGCCGGAGGAGACGGCTCAGCCCTCGCCCACCGCGATGGAGCCGTCGCCGGAGGTGTCGCTGTCGACGCGACGCGACAGCCAGCCCGGAGCCGAGGTCTGCTACAACGAGGTCGACGAGCCGGTGGGCAGCTGGATCAACATCGGCACCATCGACACGGGTGCGGCCCGCGCCTGGCTCTGCACATCCGATTACGGCACGGTCGGCCCGCTGGAGCCGCTCGTCGTGGACGTCGACGGGCTCGTCGAGGCCCTCTACGCCCAGCCGCCGCTGACCGAGGCTGACGCCCCGGAGACCGCACAGTCCTACACCGTGATCTTCGAGTACGACAACGGTCGCAAGGCCTCCTTCACCGGCGACATCCAGGACTCGACCGAACTCACCGACGGCGACACCAGCCTGCAGGGGAGCGACGCGTTCTTCCGCGACGAGATCGAGGCCCGCTGGTTGGCGCAGCGCCAACAGCTCGGACGCCCCGCGGGCGAGTACACCCCGGCGCAGGCGTGCCCCGTGACGTTCAACCAGGCGCTGTTCGCAGTCGAGCTGGACGAGGTGGTGGGCGGTTACGCCTGCGCCCTGGAGGCCGGCGAGCCGACGAAGAACGTGGAGCTGCGTGAATCCGTGGCTGCTCAGATCGGGGCGGAGGCCCTGGCCAACTCCGTCCCCACCGAGGCCGCGGGCAGCGGCGACGCCGGGCAGCGCACCCTGGTGCTCCGCAACGTGTGGGGCGACGAGATCCGGCTCGAGCAGCGCGGCGACAGCTACGAGTTCCGCGGCGAAGACAGCCTGATGCGCTGGACCCCCTCGGCGGAGTTCGCGGCCGAGCTCGACGCGCTCTTCGCCGGGTGAGCCGCCGGGGCGCCGTCGACGCCCGGCCCGCCGTCGAGGGGTGGAGGCAGAGTGCAGTTGTGCAGCGGACTTGCTGCACAACTTCACTCTGCCCGGCCCGGGAGCGCCGCCCCCAGCCGGGCGTTGTTGAGTTGTGCAGCGGACTTGCTGCACAACTTCACTCTGCCCGGCCCGATGCCGATGCCCCTACCCGCGCCCCCCTGTCCGCCACGCCCCGCCCCACCCAGCCCAACCGACCGCTTCTCCGTGACAACCTCCCGCGACCCCCACCGCGTCGTTAGGGTGAGGAGGTGGCCATGCAGGGCATCGAAGCGTTCATCGCCCACCGTGGTGGCGACCTCCTCCGCGCCGCGTGGGTGCTCACCGGCGACTCCCAGCACGCGGAAGACCTCCTCCAAACCGCGTTGGCGAAGTCGTTGGGCGCCTATGACAACCTGGCCAACGACCACAAGTTCGAGGCCTATCTCCGCACCACCATGTACCGCACGTACATCTCCTGGTGGCGACGGCTCAGCTGGCGATCCGAGATCCCCAGCGAGGTCCCCGACGACGACCAACCCGCCGCGGACGCCACCGCCGAGCTCCGGCTCGACGTGCTGCGCGCCCTGGCCACCCTTCCCCGCATGCAGCGGGCGGTGGTGACCATGCGCTACGTCGAGGACCGGCCCATCGCGGAGGTGGCCGAGGCGCTGGGCATCAGCCAGGGCGCGGTGAAGAAGTACGCCCATCGAGCGTGCGCCGCCCTCCGGGAGTCGACGCACCTCACGCCCCAGGAGGCTTGAGATGAACGACGACGACATCAAGGACGCACTCAACCGCGCCGCTCCCCACCCCACAGTTCCCGCAGGCCTGCTCCGGGGGGCGCTCCGCCGCCGTCGGCGCACCCGTGGGCTGGTCGCCGCCGGTGCCCTCGCGCTGGCCGGGACGCTGATCCTGCCGCTGGCGCTGAACCTGGGCAACGGCGCCGGGCCCGTGGCCGAGCCCGCCTCCGCGCCGGTGACCGACGCGGTGGCCGAGGTCGCCGAATCCACCCACCCCCCCGTCGAAGAGGCAGCCCCGGAAGCAGAGGGGACGCCCCAGGCCGCCTCCGGTGAGGAGTCCGTCACGGTCTCCCCGGAGTTCGCCGCCACGCGTTCCCTGGAGCTGGGCTGGGACGTCATCCAGGCAGCCGATGGCCCCAACCGCGTCGTGTCGCCCTCATCCCTGGTCATGTCGCTGGTGCAGGCGGCCGAGGGCGCGGAGGGGGCATCGCTGGCCAGCATCGACGACGCCCTCGGCCTCACCGGCGACTCCCGGGCCGCCTCATTCGCCGCCCTCCGGGAGCAGCTGCTGCCCTATGACTCCCTCCCCGCAAGCCTCGACGCCGACGACCCGCCCGAGACTCCCGTCGTGCATCAGGCCAGCCGCGTGCTGGCCATCGACTCGGAGCTGAAGCAGCCGTTCCTCGAGCGCATCGCCCTCTTCTATGACGCCCAGGCCGAGTCCACCACCTTCGACGACGCCAAGGCCAACCTCGACGCCTGGGCAACCAAGCACACCGCCGGCCTCATCGAGCAGTCCGCGATCGAGCCGAAACCCGATTTCGTGGCCGTCCTGCAGGACGCCCTGCTGTTCGCCGCCGCCTGGCGCGACGAGTTCCGCTACGAGCAGCCCATCAGCTTCACCACCCCGGCGGGGGCCAAGACGGTGGAGGGGGTCTCCGACATCCTGCCGGTCGCCTACGCCGAGGGGGAGCGCTGGACGGCCGTGCGGCTCCCGTACGACGACAACCTCGCCGCCGACGTCATCCTCCCGACGGCGGGGGTGGCCCCCGAAAGCCTCACCGTCGAGGATCTCGAGGCCGCCCGCGGGGCCCTGGATGCCGCCGAGCCCGCGCCCATCAACGTGACCATGCCCACCTTCGACCTGACCGCCAAGACCGACCTCCTGAACGCGCTGCCCCAGCTGGACCTGTCCAACCTCAACGGCATCTTCGACGGCGGCTTCGCGGGGCAGTGGGTGCAGCAGGCCAAGCTGATCGTCACGGCCCAGGGCACGGTCGGCGCGGCGCTGACCGAGATGGCCGTCTTCACGAGCAGCGGGGGCTCCGCGGAGCGCGAGTTCATCGTCGACCGCCCGTACGTCTTCCGCGTCTCCGACACCCGCACCGGCTGGCCGCTGTTCGTGGCCGCAGTCTCAGACCCGAGCGAGGAATCATGAACATCCGCTGGCTGAGCCTCATCACGGCCCTCGCCCTCACCGCCTGCGCCCAACCCGCCCCGGCGATCAACGCAGGCGAGGCGAAGGGCGCCGTCGCCGTCCTCGACCTGCCCTACGAGTCAACGCCCTCCGTCGACGAGGCGGCCGACGCCTCCGAGGCGCTCGGCTGGCTCGCCGTCCAGAACGGCGAGGGCCTCAACCGGGTGGTCTCGCCGTCGTCCCTGTCCATGTCCCTCGTTCAAGCTGCTGAAGGCGCTCGGGGCGCGTCGCTCGAGAGCATCGACGACGCCCTCGGCCTCGCCGGCGACCACAGGGCCCGCGCCTTCGGGGCCCTCCGCCAATCCCTCCTCGAGTACGACGACCTCCCCAGCAAGGTGGATGCCGACGACCCGCCCGAGACCCCCGTGGTGCACCAGGCCAGCCGGGTGCTGGCCGTCGACTCCGAGCTCCAGCAGCCCTTCCTGGACCGCCTCTCCGAGTTCTACGACGCCCCCGCCGAACAGGTGACCCTCGCCGACGCCAAACCCAACCTGGACGCCTGGGTCAAGAAGCACACCGCCGGCCTGATCCCGCAATCCGCCGTGACGCCCGACGGCTCCACCGTGGCCGTCCTCCAGGACGCGCTTCTGTTCGCCGCCGCCTGGGCGCAGGAGTTCACGGGCGAGCCGGCCATCCCGTTCGACACCCCCGACGGAGTGAAGCCCGTGGACGGGCTCGCGGGCACCTTCTCCGTCCGCTTCGCCGGGGGTGAGCGCTGGACGGCCGTGCGGCTCCCGTACGACGACGCCCTGGCGGCCGACGTGATTCTGCCCCGCCCCGGCGTCGACCCCGTGGAGCTGACCGAGCGTGAGCTCGCCGAGGCCCGGTTCGTGCTGGCGCAGGCTGAGCCGGAGCCGGTGGACGTCACCATGCCGGCCTTCGACCTCGCCGCCAAGACCGACCTCCTCAAGGCCCTCCCGGACATCGACCTCAGCGACCTCGGCGGCATCGTCGAGGACGGCTTCGCGGCCCAGTGGGCCCAGCAGGCCAAGCTGATCGTGACAGCCAAGGGCACCGTCGGCGCCGCCGTGACCGAGATGGTTATCGCGACGAGCGCCGGATCGTCGGTAGAGGTGCGCACGTTCACGGTGGACCGCCCGTATGTCTTCCGCGTGCTGGACACCCGCACCGGCTGGCCCCTGTTCCTGGCGGCCATCTCCAACCCGAGCGAGGAATCATGAACATCCGCTGGCTGAGCCTCATCACGGCCCTCGCCCTCACCGCCTGCACCGTCACCGCCGAACCCGCGACAGAGGTCAAGGGCGCCGCGGCCGTCCTCGACCTTCCCTACGACACCACCCCCAACGTCGACGAGGCGGCCCGCGTCTCCCAGGAGGTCGCCTGGCGCGTCATCCAGAACACCGAAGGCAACAACCGCCTCACCTCCCCGAGCTCCCTCAGCATGTCCATGGCCCAGGCCGCCGAGGGCGCGCAGACCGTCTCGCTGCAGAGCTTCGACGACATCCTGGGCCTCACCGGCGACGAGCGCGCCAAGGCGTTCGGCGCCCTCCGGCAGGCGCTCGCCCCGTACGACTCCCTCCCCGACGAGGTGGACGTCAACGACCCGCCGGAAACCCCCGTCGTCCATCAGGCCAGCCGCGTCCTCGCAGTCGACGCGACGGTGGAGCAGCCCTTCCTCGACCGCCTGGCAGAGTTCTACGACGCGGCCGCGGCGCAGTCCCCGCGCGCGGAGGCGCAGGCCAGCCTCGACGAGTGGGTCAAGCTCCACACCGCCGGCCTCATCGAGAAGTCGGGCGTCAAGGTCAAGCCCAACACGGTCGCCGTGCTGCAGGACGCCGTCCTGTTCGCCGCCGCGTGGCGCACCCCGTTCGAGCAGGAGCGCAAGGTCCCGTTCACCGGCCCGGCCGGCGCGGGTGAGGTGGACGGCGTGAGCGGCATCGTGACGGCCCGCCTCGCCGAGGGCGACGGTTGGACGGCCGTGCGGCTGCCCTACGACGACAATCTGGCCGCCGATGTCGTGCTCCCCGACGAGGGGACGGGCCCGGAGGAATTGGCCGCGGAGGACCTCGAGGCAGCGACCGCCGCCCTCAACGACGCCTCGGAGCAGCAGGTGATGGTGGTCATGCCGTCGTTCGACCTCAAATCCAAAACGGACCTCATGGAGGCCCTCCCTGAGATCGACCTCAGCGACCTCAGCGGCATTTTCCCCGGCGGCTACGGCGAACAGTGGGTGCAGCAGGTGATCCTCCAGGTCAGCGCGAAGGGCACCGTGGGCGCGGCCGTCACCGAGTTGGCGGTGGCGGAGAGCGCCCCCATGCTCGACGGCGTGTTCGAGGTGGACCGCCCCTACGTCTTGCGCGTGCTCGACACGCGTACCGGCTGGCCGTTGTTCCTGGCGAGCATCGCCGATCCCGCCGCCAACGCTGGTTGAGCCGCGAGCTCCGCGAGCGTGGCTAAACCGCCGACACACACGCCGGCCCTCGCGCCTTGACCTGAAGTGCACTTCAGCTCTTAGCGTCAGCTCCATGAAGCAGCTCAACATCGCCCTCCGCATCGTCTTCGCTGCCGCTGCGGCCCTCCAGCTCGTCCTCGCCGTCGCCGTCCTTCCCCGCGCTTGGTGGATCTCCCTCCTCTTCCTGGCAGCCGCCGCCCTCCTCGGCCGCGGCGCGCTCCGAGGCTGCCGCCGTAACCTCATCCTCGGTTCGGCCCTCGCCGTCATCGCGCCGCTGGCTGTGGGCCTCTCCGGCGTCGAGCCATTCGACATCTGGCACCACGTCGTCCGCATCCTCGTCCTGGCGGGCATTCTTGGCGCATGGCTACTCTCTCGTCCATCGGCGCCGTCGCCCGCACCGTCGGTGTGAGCGTCGAGGCCGTCCGCTACTACGAGGCGGAGGGCCTGATCGCCCCACCCAGAGACGACTCCGGCCGCCGCCGCTACCGCGAGGTTGATGTCGACGCACTGCGCGTCATCACCGCGCTGCGGAAGGCGGGCTTCGGCATCCGGGAGATCGGCGACCTCATGGCCGTGAAGCGCGGCGAGGACTCGCCGGTGCAGAGGATCGACGCCGGACTCGCCGCCCTCGCACAGCTCGCCCGGCACCTCGATGAGCGCCAGGCGGCCCTCGACGACGCCCGCAGCCTCTGCCAGCAGTGGGAGGGCGACCTCCGAACGGCTCGGCAGCAACTGGCCCCATAGGCTGGTTCCATGACCTACCCCCACACCCGCCGCGACGACACCGTCGACAACCTCCATGGCACCGCCGTCCCTGATCCGTACCGCTGGCTCGAGGACGCCGACAACCCGGAGGTGCAGGAGTGGGTGGCGGCGCAACGCGACTTCACTGAGGCCCAACTCCAGCACCTCCCCGCCCGCGGCTGGTTCACGGAGCTGATGGGCAGCATCGTCGCGCGACCCCGGTCGGGCATGCCGCTGCCGGAGGCCCTGCCTTCTCGTACAGCACGCGCAGCAGCGTCTCACCGGAGCGCAGAAGCGACCTAGCCGTCTCCGGTGACATGAGAGGACGGCAGCGACCCTGACCACCGCCCTGCAGGAAGGGATTGGGAGACAGTCGCTGCCTGCCTGCCAGCCCTTCTTGATCAATAGGCAAGCTGTCGCCGTTCCTCATGCTGATGGGCTTGACCGTGGCACTCGAATCAGAGAAGGCAATCTGCGGTCCGCAAATCTCACTCGACACCAGCGTTGTTCTCAAGCGCGTTCCGGTTCAGTGCGCCGAACTCGTGACGGAATCCCTCGAGGTCGTCTTGTAGTTCGCTCTCAGAGCCATGCTGGTAACTGATCATCCGAACGCGAATGCCGTCGGTGCGGTTGTAGAAGTAGGTGGTGTAGTGAGCATGCTGCGGAGCGGCCCTGAGTTGCACGAATTGGACTAGCCGCAGGGGGGACTCCGAGCCGTCTCGAACTAAATACAGCTCGCCGTCGATCATCAGGTCACCTACGCTGAAATCCTGAGTTGCAAAGGGGGAGCGAGTGCCGATGGCTACCTCTGCGGATTGGACGAGCCCGTCGCGTCCACGTCTCGCGCTGCCGGCACGGACTAGTAGAAGTTGGGTCCACACACTACCCAGCAGTTGCCGAAGGTCTCTGAGATCCGAAACGAGAGATTGAACTTGGGCTCGGTACTCGTCATCGGATGTGTACCCGTTGTGTCCCAGCCAACTGTTTCGCTTGGCGTTCACCTCCTTGAACTTGGTGACAATGCCCTTTGAAGCTAGACGTTCAATCGCCGTGCGGCTCAAATCGCCGAAGGCTCTACGAATGCGAGCCGCTTCGTCAGCATCACCTCTGGCCAGTGCGGTGCGAAGTTCCTTGGAAGTTCGCTCGGTGATGACTACCCACGTCCCGAATGTGGATCGTTCAATTCCCAGGTTTTGGTCTTTTAAAGTCTCGCTGATGGACCCTTCGAGTTCGGCACTGTTGCCTACGTCGCTCCGGTTCGCGGAGAGAAGCACCGTGGCGTGGAAAGTCACGATTGCTTCCCACGCATGCAGATACGCGCGTTGCTGTTCTCCCGGCGAGGAAGCCGCTCTCGCTGTCCACAGGGCGGAGGCGATGGGGAACGGCAAATCCTCAAGCCAAGAGCTGAGCGAATCGTCAAAGGCCCGAGAAAATCTGTTCAATATCTCGTCGATGTTTTCAGGAGCCGACCACATGCTCTCACGCTGAGTGCTGAGTTCTGCTTGAAAAGAGCCCAACCGTTCATCCGCTGAGGCGAGCCTGCGCTGAACACTGGGCTCGGGCAGAGGAACGATGAGTTCGTCCGCCCAACTCATCAATGATCTGGGATCCGAGCGCAATGCCTTGGGTAGTGTGCCGGTGCTGCTAGCTTCGAGCGAGCGCTGTCGACTCATGATGCCCGCCTCCGAGTTGAGCCAAGCCACCAGGAAGGGCGCAAGCACCCTCTCATCGTCGAGTTGCACGGCGAGAACTCGGCCGGTCGCCTTGGTATCGGGTGGGCGCGAGGATGCGTCCCCATTTGCGCTGGTGGGCACGAAAATCTGGTCTCCGCTGACCGTGCCCCCATCTTGAGAGAGCACGGACGGCGCTGCACAAATCAGACTGATGAGACGCCTGTTGGGCCACCCCTTTGCTTCCAAGTCCTTCAGCACTTCGCGCGAGTCGTCAGCGAAGATCCGGCTGGGGTCTAAATCAATGAACTCGCGCGGGCCACGTTCGATCGAAATTCCGGAATCCGGCCCATAGCGAGATTCGATGAACTCGTCGTTGATCACCGCGTCGCAGTAAGTCGTGAGGCGCCACCGGAGGTGGCTGCCCGTTCTGGATACGCGCGAAAGCAGGGCCTCCCTCCGTATGAACTGGTTGGGGGCAACCGAACGAGTTCGTGGCCCTGAGCGTCCTGTCCGCAACGCTGATTCAAGTTGACGGAATGCCGAGACCGGCATTGAGCGACTGCGATGTTCCGTCGTGAACTGTGTCTGAAGATCGGCAATCACTGTCCGGTCTCTGCGGTCCTTATCAACTTTGTTGGTGAATGTCAGAAGATATAGCGGTATTGACGTTGTGGGACCCAGACCCTCAGGCAACCGTGTTACGGATTCGAGGAGTCCAGCGTCGATTATCCTTCGCCGTATGGGCTCGCTGCTGTCCGCGCTTAGCGCGCTCGGGTTGACGAGAGCGGCAACCCGCCCCCCTCCCTCGCGAGCGGGCCGTAGCTTCTCAATCGCCAAGGAGATGAAGAGCCACGTAGCGTCCGTCGCCGGAGGGAGACCAAAGCTGAAAGCCCCTGACATCCTGCGGGACTCCACGACTGACCTCGAACTATGCCAATCCATGCCCCAGGGCGCATCGACGATGACAAGATCGGCGATGAAGGCGTCGAACTCATCAGCCTCTATCGTGTTGCCTACTGCGATCTGCGCATCCGCGACGCCCTCAAACCGCCGCCTGCTCGTTGTCACCGCGGCGCCACTTATGTCCTGGCCTCGGTAACGAACGTGCACCCCTGAAGATTCCAAGGCGTGAGTGAGCAGAAACCCGGCGAACCCCGAGCCTGCCGCTGGGTCCCAAACGTCGACAGAGGGCAAGCTCTGGTCCAACCTGCTCAAGCAGCCGACAGACAAAGCGCGTGCCAGTGCGATGCTCGTCGATTGTGAAGGTTCTAGGACACCGCAAAGCCGGTCTGAGAACGGCGCTATGCCTGGGTCGCCAAGGGCGAAGTGAACCGCGGGGTGCTCATCTCTCACGTCAGCGTCCACGACCTTCCATGCAATGCAACCGCGTGAAAGGGCGGCTGCGTCCCCTCCGGCCTATGCCAGACTATATCTACAGGAATGGACTGCACGCGGCGCTGGACCTGTTGGCGTACACCCCGCTGCCGTGGATCTCTCACGCCGCCGCAAGCATCGAGGTGCGGTTTGCCGCTGCCGTTAAGGCGCCCGTCCAGCTTGCAAGTCCTACGTCCATGTTTCGCTCGCGTCCGGGCCCTGGTCCCTGTCGTCGGCGAGCTCGGCAAGGCTGGCTGGCAGTTGGAGTCCGTACTTGTCGGCCATGAAGAGCGTCTGCCCGTAGAAGCGCGACTGCTTGGCCACATCCCCCATCACCCAGGCGTTGGTCCCAGTGGTTGTGATGAGCGCCACCACAGGGATGCCCTTGGCCACCTGGCGTACGGGGACGAGGTTGCCCTTGTTCCACGTCTTCATCAGCTTCTCGAGCGCCTGGACGATGCGATGGTCGTTGCGCAGTTTGTCGCTCCAACGCACACGGTCCTTGACCGCCTGCATGGCGTAGTTGGCGTCGCGGGCGATTCCGGCCTTCGGTACCTGTTTGCGGAAGGTCCGTTTGACCATCCTGCTCAAGACCTCTTTGGCCTCGGGATCTTTGGGGTCCAATCCGTATGCGTAGCAGACTCGGGTCGCGATGGCCGTCGCCAGCATCTGCATCAGCACGATGTCCAAGGTGATAGCCGCAGCCCCTCCTGCAACAGGGACCAGCGCCAAGGCGCCGAGGCCCGCGCCTTCAGCTGCGCCGAGCGTGCGCCACTTCAGGGTCATGCCGTGGACTAGTTCGTCGGCCTCCCTCAGGTCAAGGGTGCGGATGTCGGGAATGGCGTTGACGTCGCGGCCTCGTCTCCGATGAAAGGCAACAACCTTGTCGGGGTCGATCAGCTCAACGATCCAGTCGTTGACGAGCTCGATGAGATGTCCGGCCGCCTCGACGGTGGGTTCCAGAAACGCATCGCCAGCGTCTCCGAGCTTGTCCTTGACGACTTGAGGAGTGTGGTCGGAGATGGCTGTGCCGGCACGTTTGGCGAACTCGCCAGCCGCATCACCGGCCCGAGCTGCGGCACGCCTGATCGGTGCCGGCACCAACTGCTTGCGGTTGGCCTTCTTCTGCCAGTGCGCTTCCAGTTCGCTCCAGCGGACCGCCTCGTAGGCGGACATCGTCGATGACGTCATGGTCGGACGGTAGCAGTGGCCACCGAGGTGCATCGACGGAAGACACCAACCACCACCCCCACCCCTCCTGGAACACGCCCCATAGGCTGGTTCCATGACCTACCCCCACACCCGCCGCGACGACACCGTCGACAACCTCCATGGCACCGCCGTCCCGGATCCGTACCGCTGGCTCGAGGACGCCGACAACCCGGAGGTGCAGGAGTGGGTGGCGGCGCAGCGCGACTTCACCGAGGCCCAACTCCAGCACCTCCCCGCCCGCGGCTGGTTCACGGAGCTGATGGGTCGCATCGTCGCGCAACCCCGGGCGGGCGTGCCGCTGAAGCGCGGCGGCCGCTGGTTCGTCAGCCGCAACGACGGCACCAGCGCGCAGGACCTCTGGTACACCGCGCCCACGCTCGAGGAGCTGGTCGACGGGGGAGAGGTCGTCCTGGACCCCAACACGTGGAGCGACGACGGCACGTCCTCGCTGTCCACCTTCACCGTCGCCCGCGACGGCTCGCTGATGGCCTACGCCCGCAGCGACGGCGGCTCGGACTGGCAGCACATCCGCACCCGCGACCTCCGCACCGGCGAGGACCTCGACGGCGAGGTCACCGCGAAGTTCTCCAGCCCCGCGTGGCTGCCGGACAACAGCTCGTTCCTGTACACCACGTTCGACGAGGCCGACGACGCCCGCGGCACCGCGACGGCCGGCCTCGGGGTGGCCCGCCTCATGATCCACCGCCCCGGCGGCGACGACGAGCTGCTGTTGACCTTCCCCGACGAGCCGCACACCATGGCCAGCGGCGAGGTGAGCCACGACGACAACTGGCTCGTCGTGAGCATCTTCCGCGGCACCGAGAACGTCAACCGCCTGTGGGTCTACCCGATCACCACGGCGGACGGTCGCTCCACCCTCGGCGAACCCGTCAAGCTCCTCGACACCGCCGACGCCGAGTACACCCTCATCCGCACCGACGGTGGCCACATCTACGTTCACACCGACCTCGACGCCCCGCTGGGCCGGGTCATCCGCCTGAACGTGGCCGGCGGTGAACTGACCGGGGTCGTCCCGGAATCCGACGCGACGCTCGCCGCCGTCGAAGCCGCGGGGGAGGGCCTGCTCCTGGCCTACCTCGACGACGCCCAGCACCGCGTCGAGTACCGCAACCTCGACGGCTCAGATCCGCGCCCCGTCGACCTCCCAGCCGGCGCCCTGGTGGCCCTCGACTCCTCCCCGCTGCGCGACGAGGCCTTCGTGGGCCTCAGCACCATCGCCGCCCCCACCGCGTCCTTCCACGTCCCGCTGCCGGTGACCGAGGCTGCCCCTGCGACGGAGGAGCCGGGCAGGCCGAAGGGCCCCCGCACCCTCCCCGCCGAGCCCGTCACCCTCTCGGCGGCCTCCGAACCGTTCGCGCCGTCCTTCACCATGGAGCGACACCGCGCGCCCAGCGCAGACGGCACCCCCGTCCCGTACTTCCTCATCACCCCCGACGACGACCACTCAGGCCCCCGCCCCACGCTCCTCTACGGCTACGGCGGCTTCAAGATCCCCGTCCTCGCCGACTACCGCCCCGGCTGGTCCGCGTGGCTGGCGGCCGGGGGAGCGCTCGCGCTCGCCAACCTCCGCGGCGGCGGCGAGTTCGGCACCCGCTGGTACGATGACGGCCGCGTAGCCAACAAGCAGCGCGTGTTCGACGACTTCATCGGGGTGGCCGAACACCTCATCTCCACGGGCGTCACCACCTCGAAGCAGCTGGCGATCTACGGCCGCTCCAACGGCGGCCTCCTCGTCGGCGCCGCGCTCACGCAGCGCCCGGACCTGTTCGCCGCGGCGCTGCCCACCGTCGGCGTGCTGGACGTGCTGAGGTTCCACAAGTTCACGATCGGCTCGGCGTGGATCAG
Source organism: Tessaracoccus sp. MC1865 (assembly GCF_017815535.1). Classification (NCBI taxonomy): domain Bacteria; kingdom Bacillati; phylum Actinomycetota; class Actinomycetes; order Propionibacteriales; family Propionibacteriaceae; genus Tessaracoccus; species Tessaracoccus sp. MC1865. The sequence continues at coordinate 495,614 of NZ_CP072596.1, forward strand.
TGACTTCGGCGACCCCGACACCCCCGAGGGCTTCGATGCGGCCTTCGCCTACTCGCCGCTGCACCGCATCCAGGAGGGCACCCAGTACCCGCCGACGATGATCCTCACCGCTGACCACGACGACCGGGTGGTGCCGCTGCACAGCTTCAAGTTCGCGGCGGCCCTGCAGGCCGTGTCGCCCGCCGAGGCGTGGCTCCGGGTGGAGACCTCAGCCGGTCACGGTGCGGGGAAGTCGTTGCAGATGGTCGCCAGTGAGTGGGCGGACCTTCTCGCCTTCCCCGCCCACCACACCGGCCTCGAACCTGCGCACAATAGGTGATTCACTACGCTTTTTGTTCTGCGGCGTGAGTCGCGTGCACTCTGCCTACGATGCAGTCATCGAGGCTTCAGTAGGCGCGGGGAGCTGAGGCTAGTCCGTTGCTGCACGAGTTCTCGGGATACTAGCTACGCTAACCCGCATGGCGACCGCGACGGGTCTCGAGGTGCGTGTTCACGAAGGGCGTGAACGCGCGGAGGCGAAGCGTGTCACCAATACGGTCGACCAGGTCCTTGCGTCCCTGCATGAGATCGACCAGATGTACCTGCTCCGGGCCGTTCGGCCGACGTGGGTTATGGCTGACATGGATCGGGTGGATCAGGTCCTGGTGATAAGGCTTGAGGCCCGCCACCAGCGGCGTCGAGAGATGGCCGATTTGCTGGTGCCAGCCGAGGCGCTGGTAGCTGGGGCGCGGGTTCTTCGGGAGCTACCCGAGGTGCCGCCTCTATTTGCGCCGAGGACAGTGCAGAGGCTCGGTGGTTTGGCCGAACCTAAAGACGGCGTCCAGCACGTGACGCTGGCAACATACAACGGCTCGGCCAATCGGCCCGTCGCGCTCGATGAGGCAGTGAGAGCCAACGCAGCCGCGGCTGTGAGGCCCTTCGAGGTGGCCCACGGAACTGTGACCGGGTACCTGACGACTTTGTCTGACGCCAAGCAGAAGGGTGCCGTAAAGGTGGGCGTCAAGACCTCCACTAACCTCGTCGTGAAAGGCCTCGTCCCTGAGCAGTTGGCGGATCGTCTCCGATCGCTGTGGCGGCATCGCGTCTCGGTTCTCGGCCGGATTCGCCGGAACGCTCAAGGACAACCCCTCCTTATTGACGTGGAACACCTCGAGCAGATGCCCGAAGACAACTCCCTTCGTCCCTCGACGGACGAGCTGCTCGGTATCGGTGCCGAGTGGTTCACAGACATGACGGTTGACCAGTTCCTGGAGCAGATTCGTGAGTGAACGCGTGCGCATCTATGTCGACTCGAACATCTACTGTGATTTGCTCGGCAAGAACAAGGAGCGCGACAAGGACAGTGGCCAGCATCGCTGGATTATTGCGAAGAAGGTCTTCGATGCGGTGAACGATGATCGGATCATTCTCTGCGCTTCCTCACTCATCGAGGCTGAGGTCTTGTGCCTTGGTGACGTGAGGAACAAGCATCACAATCTGGAGAGGGTTCGCGAGTGGTTCCGCGCTCCGGCGACAGAGTGGACAGAGGTCGACCGCTTCTTGGCGAGAGAGGCTGGCCGGCTCGCCAAGGAGTGGAAGCCGTATATGGCGAACCCCGACGGCAAGCTCGGCGGAGCGGATGCCACGCATCTTGCCGCCGCCATTCGTCTCAAATGCGACTTCCTAATGACGCACGACGAGGCCTTCCCTCTTGGCCACGACGTCGAAGGCGTCCGTGTCATGCGTCCAGACGTCGTCTGGCCCGAGCATCTCATGGATGAGGGGATCTCTGGGGCCGAGACGATGAGCCGCCAGCGTGTGCGTCAGCGGGAGGCAGGTTGAGCCTCCGATTCAACCGTTAGCGGTATCAAACGCACAAGAACCCCGCCCACCTCGAGAGGTGGGCGGTGTTCGCTGTTGCTCGCGCAGGGGGCGGATAGTTACAGGTTTAGCCGCGCGGGGGGATTACTGCGCTGCACTCTGTGAGCAGGACTCCGTACGGGGTGTGCAGCCCCCTGCCGGCGCTGCATTTCTGGAGGAGGGTTGGCTGCTCGGGACGCCTCGGCCGCAAACACGCCCACAGCCACCATCAGGAGAGCCCCTAGCTGGACCGCATTTGCTGCTAATCGGCCCCCTGCCTTGTGCCCATCTGTTTGTGTGATATATCAGGTGGTCACGGGAACCGGCGCCTATCCAAACGGTAGTTCGGTGGTGTCGTGGATCTCTTTCCGATCGTGGGCGCAGCGGCGTGATGTCGATCAACTGCATCCGTAGTACTGCGCCTAATCGTCGATTGCTACCGTCGCGAGGAGGTGCCGGCCGCGAGTGCCCGCCGGGGTGGTCACAGGAGCGGGGCGGCAGTCTCATCAGGGTCGAAGAAGTCCACCTCAATGTTGAAGGCGACGCTGGATCCGCCCGGGATCCAGCGGATCAGACCGTCCCTGTCCGCTGCCGCCCTGCCGCGATGGTGGGCGCTGGCGGGCAGGCAGAAGCCGGCAGCCTGCTCCTCGCCCGTGTTCGAGATCCACCTGATCGCCAACGGCAGATGTTCGGTTTCGTAGCTCACGCACGCCGCCCGCCCGTCAGGCCTGGTCTGCATGAAGTGAGCCCATCCGTCGGCGTCTGGTGTCGGCCGGAGGATCGCGCAGTACTCGGGAACGATCCGGCGTTGGGGGTCGACGGAGTCCCCCTTGCGCAGGTCAGAGCCGATGCCCTCCAGATAAGCGGCCGTCGCGGGCTCCTGCGCGGGGTGTGGAGCAAGCTCGAAGTGCTGATCGTCGAACGGGACCGTTTGGACGAGCCGTCCACCCTCGAAGAGCGGCCAGTTCACGTGGCAGAGGTACGTGTAGCCGAACGGGTTGCTGCGATGATTCGAGATCTGGACGTTGAGTTCGAGGCCCGTGCCGTCCTCGCGGAGCGTGAGCGTTGGCTGGAACGTGACGTCGGCCGTATGGCTCACGCGGTGTCGGAACTGCCCGGTAACCCCGACCCATCCGTCACCGAGGAGGAGGCGAGCGTCACCGAAGAGGCCGTTGGGCAGTTCGCCGTGGTGCGGGTGAGTGTCCTCCGGCCCGGGCGCGCCCAGGCCCGAGAGCCCGCAATGCAGGAGGAAGCCGCCGTAGGTCTCGCCGAACGCGGTTGACGCCGAAGGCTCGTCGAACGTGCTGATCATGGTCAGCGGCTCGCCATCGACGGTGTAGCGCCACACCTGCTGCCCGCGGAATGGCAACACGATGAGTTCGACACGCTCGGTGACGAGCCGCAGCGCGGCTACGCCGGAGGCGTAGCGGAAGGTGGACACCGCCGCGCCGGGGGAGTCCAGCAGGGGCTGCTCGTGGGCCTCGAACATGGCCTCCCGCAGGAGGATGCTGCGCAGCGGTGTCTCCATGACGTCTCCTTCTGGCTCAGTCTTCGTGATATCCGGGAGTGGTGTAGAACGCCATGTTCGGCTGCCGCACATCAAGGCGCCCGTACTGGGCGACGATGCCCACGTCGGAGGTGAGCCGGATGCCGTACTGGACCTCGCGCGGGAGTTCGAACCCGCCCATGTCGGTAGTCACGTTGGTGCGCAGGCACCGCACCCGCTCCGGTTCGACGTCGACGGTGAACCTGTCAGGTGCTTTGTCCGCCCAGTACAGGGCCACCTCCACCCGGGCTTCCTCCGAGTTGGGATTGAGGATGATGATGGACTCGTGCCCCTGCGGGTCCCCGTCGCCCGGGGGCGGCAGTTCCCCGTCGGGGAAGTACCAGGTCTTCTTGCCCGCCATCACACACCCACCCGCTGTGACTGCCGCTCCCTGACAAGAGCGGGGACGTCCTTCGCCTGCATGAAGACCGCGCCCTCGGCCTTGAGGCCCTCGATGAGGATGCGCAGTTCGTCGATGGCGCCCGGACCCACGTTCTCGGTGATGAATGACTCCGGGATCACCGTGGCCTCGCCGAAGTTGTAGCTCTTCTCCATGGGCCAGAACTCCCAGGGATGGATGTAGAAGCAGAGGTAGGTGTCGATCTGCTTGCCGTCGCAGAACTGCTTGAACGCCATCGAGCGCTCCAGCATGTACCGCCCGCCCTTGGTGCGGAACAGGGGCCATTGATCTCGATCTCGCTCCAGGCCAGGGTCGTTGGACTCCATCACCATGTCGGCGAAGTTCGGGATCTGCAGGACCGAGGAATCGCCCCGCTGGGTCCAGTCCTCGAGGCTGGAGAAGTACGGCGCGAACTGCTCGCGGTGGAAGTACATGGGGTAGGTGAGATCCGCTACGTAGCCCAGTTCGTCCAGGGCCCTCACCACTGCGGTGGAGCCCCACAGCCGGGGGCAGCGGAACGAGACCGGGCGGACCCCGGTGGCCTGCTCGATCAGCTCGGTGTTGAGCCTGAGGCGGGGCAGCACCTCGTGTTCTAGGATCGGCTTGGTGCCGGGCAGGTCGAAGAGCGGGTCGCCGACGGTCTCGTGCTGAAGCGAGTGGGATCCCACCTCGTGGCCCCGGGCGAGGCACTCACGGGCCACCTCGGGATGTGCCTCCACCGAATCCCCGGTGAACAGGAAGGTGGTGGTCACGTCGGTCTCCTCGAAGAGATCCAGGAGGAGCGGCGTGCCCTTCGTCAGGCCCTCGTAATAGGGCGTGAAGCTTCCGACGTCGGTCTCCATGTCGGTGCCGATGACCACGGTGATGGGGTTCTGATTCATGTGATTGTCTTTCTGTCTTGCTTCGTTCTGCATGCTGCTCAGGTGGTTTCGCCGAGATGGAACTCGGCATCGAAGAGGTGCGTCTCGCCGCTGTAGTGGCCGTCCATGCCGTCCTGGAGGAGTTCCCAGGCCTTTTCGGCGATCTGGTCCACGGGCTGAACCATCGTGGTGATGACGGGTCGCATGAATCCGTACGTGTCGATGTGGTCGAAACAAGCGACGGCGAGGTCGCGGGGGACCGTCATTCCCCGTTGGCGGGCCATCCGGACAGTGGCATACGCCAGAACGTTGTTCTGCGCGATCACGGCAGTCGGGCGATCATCGCCCTCCATGATGGCGCCCACTTTGGCGTACCCGTCGGCGTACTGGAAGTTGGTGCGCACGATCCACTCCGGATTGAGCGCCAGGCCATTGGCCACCAGGCACCCCTCGAACCCGTCGAGACGCTCACGAGCGGAGGATTCGCCGGCCGGCCCCACCACGGTGGCGATCCGGCGGTGGCCACGGTCGATGAGGTGCTGCGTCAGGCTGTAGGAGGACCCCACGTTGTCGGCACCCACGAAGTTGCAGCCGAAGTCCCCCTTCGGCAGGTTGTCAACGAAGACGATCTGCTGCAGGAGCGATTCGGGCAGCGACGAATATACGTCGGCCCCTGCGGTGGCGACTACCAGCCCGCCCACAGTCGACGAGCGGAGATGCGTGACGAAGGCCTCCTCGCGTGCCGCGTCCTCACCAATGTTGAACAGCATCGGGGTGTACCCGGCGTGGCTCACCAACCGGTCGATGGACTTGAAGAGGAGGGCGTAGAACTCGTTGCTGATGTCTGGTACCACTACGCCAAGTGAGTTCACCCGCTGCATTTTCAGGGCCTGGGCCATCTGATTCGGCAAGTAGTGAATCTTGCCCGCATAGGCCAGGACCTTCTCGCGAGTCTCTTCGCTCACCCTCCCCTTGCCGTTCAGGACCCGCGAGATGGTGGACTCGCTGACGCCGAGTTCGTTGGCTATGTCTCTCAGAGTGGGCATCTCTCACCGCCTTGGTAATGCACCTGCTGCTCTACTTGCGCTTGGAGTTCACGTCGATGAGCACCACCGTAATGAGGATGAGGCCCTTGACGATCCACTGGAAATAGGTGTTCACGCCGATGAGCACCATCGCGTTGGAGATGACACCGATGAGGAAGGCGCCCAACACAACTCCGAGGACGTTTCCGCGGCCGCCGAATAGCGAGGTTCCACCGAGGACGACGACGGTCATTACCTCGAACAGCATCGCGTCGCCCAGCGTGGCGGAGCCCGACATTGTGCGGGCCGTCAGGCCGATGCTGCCCAGCGTGGCCAGGAACGAACAGATGATGAAGGCCACCATGCCGATGAACTTCACGTTGATCCCCGACAGCCGCGCCGCGTCTGCGTTACCGCCAACCGCGTAGAAGCTCCGCCCCAGCTCGGTGTGCTGCGTGAAGACGTAGCATGCCGCCGTGACCAGCACCATCAGGTAGACGGGCACAGGCACCGAGAACAGGTACCCCATGCCCAGATAGTTGAGCCAGCTCGGCAGACCACTGATGGGAAGCCCGCGCGAGTACAGGAACGCGATGCCCGTCAGAACGTTCATGGTGACGAGCGTTGCAATGAAGGAGGGAACCTTGCCGTAAATGACGAACAGCCCGTTCACCATCCCCAGGACGATCGAACTCAGCATGACCATGAGGAGCGCCACCCAGATGCTGAGCCCCTGGTTCGCGACGAGACCGGCCAGGAGAACCGATTGGAGCCCGATGGCCGAGCCGATCGACAGATCCAGGTGACCGATGAGGATGACGAAGAACTGCCCCAACGCCACGATCGACAGGAACGAGATCTGGCGCGCGATGTTCATGAGGTTGCCGAGTTCCAAGAACCGGTCGATGGTCACGGAGCAGATGGCGAACAACGCCAGGAAGAGGAAGAGGATCATCCACTCGTTGACGAAGGCCCTCACGCCTCCAGAGAAGCGGGTGCTCTTCGCGGCGTAGGTTGCGGTTGCGGTAGTCATCTCTCTGCTCCCAACAGACTGGTCATTACTTCAGATTGGTTCAACCGGTCTCCTTCGAAGGAGTCACGGATCCGCCCTTCGTAGAGGACGTATATGCGGTGCGATAAGCCGAGCAGTTCCTCAATCTCGGGCGAGACGAGGATCACCGACTTTCCCTCGGCGGTGAGAGCCGCGATGAGTCTGTAGATCTCGCTCTTCGCCCCGACATCAATTCCCCGGGTGGGCTCATCCATCAGGAAGATCTCTGTGTCGGCGATCAGCCACTTCCCGATGACGATCTTCTGTTGGTTTCCCCCGGACAACTTTGTCGTGGGCTGCCATAGGTTGGAGTAGCGGAGCTGAAGCGACTCCAAGGTGTCGTAGGACTTTCGCAGCTCAGCCTCGTCGTCCATGAACACACCCCACTTCTTGAACTTGCGCATCGAAGGAAGGGTGGCATTCTTCCTGACATCCAGCGCGCTGTTCAGGCCCAGGCGCTTGCGTTCGTCAGGGATGAGGCCAAGCCCATGCTGGATGGCTTTGCGCGGGGACGTCATGGAGACCGCTTCGCCGTTGACACGGATGGTGCCCTTCTTGACCTTGTAGTCTCCGAAAATCGCCAGCAGCAACTCGGACTTACCGGCTCCCACAAGGCCGGCAATGCCCACAACCTCGCCCCGGCGCACTTCCAGATCCACGTCGAAGAACGCGTCGCTGGTGAGCCCTTCCACCTGCAACACCACGTCGTCGTCCGGGGGGTTGAGGGTGGGGTAGACCTGGCTTAATTCGCGCCCCGCGATCAGTTCGACGAGCTTGGGCTTCGTCAACTCGGTCACGTCCCCGGTCCTGATGTGGCGGCCGTCCATCAGCACCGTGTAGCGATCACAGACGCTGAAGATCTCATCCAAACGGTGGGAGATGTAGATGATGCCCTTGCCGTCTCGTTTGAGGAGCTCGACGATGCGGAAGATGTTCTCGATGTCGTTCTCGGGCAGCACGGCGGTCAGCTCGTCCAGGATGATCACCTGGGCTTCCTGGGACAGCGCCCTCGCCAACTGCACGAGTTGTTTCTCGGCGGTGCGGAGGTACTTGACCGGCACGTCGAGGTGGATGTCGACGCCCAGGTAGGTGAGCAGTTCAGCCGCGCGGGCACGCTGGGCGCGTCGGTCGATGAACGGCCCACGCTTCGAGTAGTTGCCGACGTAGATGTTCTCCAGCGCGGTCATCTCCTCCATCAGTTGGAACTCCTGATGGACCACGGCGATCCCGAGGGCCTGCGAGTCCCGCACGTCATAGTGCTTCGGGACCCTCTGGCCTCCCACGAACAGCTCGCCCGAGGTGAGGGTGTTCTCGCCGATGATGCACTTGGCCAGGGTGGACTTACCCGCGCCGTTCTCGCCCACCAGCGCGTGGCATTCGCCGGGGCGCAGGTCGAACGAGACGCCGTCGAGGGCCAGTACCCCGGGAAACTCCATGCGGGCGTTGCGGATCTCGACCAGTGGCGTGGTGGTGATCTCCTGGGGTGTCACTTCCTGTGCGACCGCGCTCATGATGCGTCCTTGTCTGAGAGCCAGAGCCACCCCAGCGCTTCGATGCCGGAGCAGATGATGTCGTTGTCCGTGTCCTCCGGGTGACGCAGGTTGTGGATCAGCCGCTTCATCTCGTGATACGGCATCATGCAGCTGCGGACCCCGGTCCATCCCACCGGCATGAGGTCGAAGAACATCTCTTTGGCGATGTCGAAATCGCGCTCGTTGAGATGGAGCACCTCGTCCAGGAGAAGGTCTCTCTTCTCGGGCTCGCGCTCGCGTTCGTAGGCCAACGCCGCCAGGACGAGGTCATAGATGACCCGGTTGCGACGCTCGGCGTTCTCCAGGCGATCGAAGTGCTTCGACCACACCTTCAGGCGCGGGTTAACCTGCAGCTCGGCCCGGATCGCCCGGATCTCGGTCAAGAGCGGCTCGTGGTTGGCGACGGCCTGCTCGATGCGGGGGATGTCCGCGTCGGTCATCTTGTTCGACTGGAACGGGAACGGCGTCGTGTAGAGGGGGATCTGGCTCTCGTGGATGGTGAGAATCTCCCGCATCACCCGTAGCACGCGGGCACCTAGAGCCGGGCCGAAGGTAGTGGTGCCCACGCGGGCGAAGAACTCGTCCTGTTCCAGCCGTGAGCCCCAACCGTAGTTGCCGTGCGCGAAGAGATGCAGGAACAGGCCGAACCATTCGAAGATGTAGCCGTTGATGCCGTGGACGTCCGCTTCCACGCTGCCGATGTGCTGCTCGATGTCTCGTTCGATGACCTGGACGTTGGGCTCATCCCCGTAGCGGATCATGTTGGACTCGAAGGTGCGGTACAGGCGGCCCATCGTCGAGGTGATGGAGTTGGACTCCGTGTCTCGCGCCCAGATCCGGTGCTTGCCGAACGCCTTGACCCACTTCTGGAACTCCGTCGGGGGCACGTAGAGCGCAGGGGCCCAGAACAGCACGATGTCGTCCGGCAGGGCATCGGCGGTGGCCTGGAGCCACGCGGGGTCCTTCTCGAGGGGTGGCTGGCGGAAGGCCCGGATCCCGATGATGATGTCCGGGTTGACCTGTCGCACCTCCTCCCGGATCTTCATCAGCAGCTCCAGGTTCGCCTGGTGCTTCGCTTCGCCGGGCGTGTCCGCGTGCTGCCCCCACCGCTCGGTGCAGCGTTGGCAGGTGCAGAACCAGAAGCCCTCCTCGCTTTCCTCCAAGGTGTAGCCGTCGAAGCCGAGTTCGGCGATGCGGCGCATCGCGGTGAGGATGTAGCTGACGGACTCCTTGTCCGAGAGGCACACCGAATCGAAATCGTTCAGGAAGTCGCTGCCGGCCGGGGGGACCATCCGCTTCTCGGGGTGCGCGATGGTCCATCCGCCGTTGTAGGAGTTGAGGCCCACGTAGGCCATGATCTTCACACCCATGCGATGGGCGAGTTCGATGAAACGCGGCAAGTAGTTGTCGGCAACGTTGGGGTGGGAGTACTTGACCTTGATGAAGCGCCCGTTCTCCTGGTTCCACACCTCGACGGGGATGTCGGTGAACGAGGTTTCGGGATACTCAGGGAACTCGAAGGGCCAATAGCCGTACATCACCATGTTCAGCTGGTTGATCTTCTGGTCGACGCACTGATGCAGGAACAATTCCCATTCGTCGTAGCCCCACAGCTGCATGTCGAACCCGATCCGTCCGTAGCCGGCGTACCAGCTGAAGGTGGGAGCGACGGCGCGCACGGGGATGGAGGGGTAATCGACCATGAGGCAGGTGGGCAGCGAGAGAGTGCCGGGCGGGTTGTCACCGCGCACCTCGCGCTCGGCGAGGAGCTGCTTCAGTGAGGTGAGGCCATTGATCAGTCCGTCTCTTGCCTGGGCCGAGAGCCTGACTCCGTCGTCCCGGATGTCCAGAACGTAACCCTGCTCCGCGAACATCTCCGGCTTGGCCAGATTCACTGCCGCGTCCTCGATACTGCCCTGGTGCACGTGCACGGGGAACGCGTCAGGGGCGTCGGCGAAGATGCCCGGGTAGTTGTGGAAGCGGAGCACCGCGAGATCCCGGACCTCGTCGGGCGTCAGCGCGTCCACATCGTCGGCCGTCAGCCGCAGATGGGTGAAAGCTCGCGTGGAACCGTCGTGGTGAATGAGGTGTTTGGGCTCGGGCAGGATGCTGATCATGGCGGGAAACCTTTCATGGATGGGAGGGTGGCGGGCGGGATTCGCGGGAATCCCGCCCGCCCACACGGCGGCCGGTCAGCCCAGCCAGCTCCAGTTCTGCCAGTCGTAGTCGGCGACGTTGGCCGGCGTGATGGCCTCAGGCTTGGGGAGGTCGTACTGCTCGGGCATCTCTTCGCCCTCGGCCATGGACTTCCACAGGGCGTCCATCGCGGTGTAGCCCAACACGACGGGATCCTGGAGAACCTCCCCGATCCACGACTCGTTGCCGTCCTGGATGTACTGGAGGACTTCCTTATCGCCCGCGATACCCACGAACTTGATCTCGGCTGCCCGGTTGGCGCCAACGGCAGCGTTGTAAGCACCGATGACCTCTGCGTCGTTGTGGCCGGCCACCAGGTCAATGACAGGCTCGCGCTGCAGAACGTTCTCCATGAGGCTCTGCGCAGAGTTGCGGTCGCCACCGCCGGTGTCGCCTTCCTCGATGATCTTGGCGTCCGGGAAGGCCTCGAGAACCACCTTGCTGAAGCCCTCGAAGCGGTCGATGCTCACCTCGCCGGAGGTGGGGACGGAGATGTAGACGATGGTCGGGTCCTTCTTGCCGGCGCTCTCGAAGTAGTCGACGGCGACCTGGCCTGCCGTTTCGCCCAGCGCCACCATGTCGTGGCCCACGAAGGTGTTCCAGACGGCGTCTGCCGGGTCGTCGGGCTGCTGCGGGTAGTCACCCACCACGAACTGGGTGCCGTTGCGCTTGTGCAGGTCAACCATGGTGGGGATGATTGCGCGGGAGTCGGTGGGGAAGACGACGATGCCCTTGGCGCCTGCGGCAACAAGATTCTCCAGGTTGGAGATGTTGGTCTGGATATCCTGCTGGCTGTCTTCGAACTGGAAACGGACCTTCGCCTCAGGGTTCTCCTCGGCCCACTTCTCCATGCCTTCCTGAGCGCCCAGGAACCAGGCGTACTGGAGGGTGAAGATGCTGCCGCCGATGAGGGTCTCGTCCTCGCCGAAGACGTGCCCGTCCGAGCCTGCTGCCTCGGTGGTGCTGGTCGTCGTGCCGTTGGCGGGTTCGGTGGCCGTGGGGTCGCTTGTCGCGTTTCCGCAGGCCGTGAGGGTTAGGGCTCCAGCGGCCAGCATGGCCACTGCTGCAGACTTGAGTCGCATAACTGCTCCATTCATGAAATGGGTGGCGGGTCGGCTTCGGACCAACCCAGAGGTAGTGGCCGTGGAAGGTGCTCCCACGGTCTGGGTGCGACAGGAGGTTTCCGGTCGGGGAACGATCGGACCGCCGTCGTTGGCAGGCTTCCTCGTCCGTTACGTGCGGTCCTTGCGGACCTGGCTAGGTGCCCTTCGATGTGTCGGGCGTTGTGCCTTGCGGTGCTGCATTGCTCTGCAAGGAGCTTGGGTGGTGCACCTTCTCAGATGCGGGCGATGGGGCTGGTGTGCGGCCTGGGGGAGGGCGGCCGCACACCAGCGGGCTCAGATACCGACTTCGTAGATCGTGCCGATCTGGTTGGCGAGGAAGTCCACTCCGCCCTCACGGACCACGACCGGCTTCTCCCAGCGAACGCCGAAGTTGGATCCGATGCCGAACGTGTCGAGCTGGAAGGTCATGTTGGGCTTCAGGGTGTACTCGGAGCTGGTCTCCATCCACGGTGCCTCTACCTCGGTGAGGCCGAGGCCGTGAGCAGGGCCGTAGACGTAGGCGTCCTTACGGCCGGCGTCCAGGAACTTCTGCTCGTAGTCGCGGGCGATCTCGCCGGCGACGCGGCCGGCCGCGAACTCACGCTCCGTCCACATGTGCATCTCGAGGATGAAGTCCACGATGTCCTTCTTCTCGCCCTTGAGCGGGCCGAGGGAGACGGGCAGCCCGATGGCGGGGCTGTAACCATCCACCGCGGCAGACAGGTTGAGCTGGATGATGTCGCCCGGCTTGAGGACCCGATAGCCGGAGCGGGAGATAGCGTGCTTGGTGCTCTCCTCGGCGAAGCAGTACTGGGGGAGACCCTCGTACTCCGCACCGTTCTCGTACATCGACTTCTGCGCCACGCCGACGAGTTGGAGCTCGGTCATTCCCGGGCGGATGGCGGCGATGACGTCTTGGACGGCGAGATCGGTGATGCGGCCGGCCTCCCTGAGACAGGCCACCTCCGCGTCGGACTTGACCGAACGTAGCTCAACCATGATGTCGCGGGCATCGACGAGTTCCGCACCGGGGAAATTGCTCTGGAGGGAGTTCCAGACCACCACGTTGGTGTCGAGAATGGAGCACACGCCGATCCGCAGCTGCTGGCCACTGATGCCGAGGTGGCCGAAGACGTCCTGGAACGTCTGGAGGCTGAGGTGCGGGTAGGCGGGGTCTGCGGCTTCGCGGTACTCCGCCAAGACGAAGATGTCCTGGATTGCGGCGGTGTCCTTGGCGAAGATGTCCGACTCAGGGCCCACAAGGAGCGCGGTCTTGCCATCGGGGTTGATGGCGACGCCGGCGCGCTCGAAGACCGGCCAAAAACCACTGAAGTACCGGGCGTTGGCGTAATCGGCCTCGTTTCCGTAGAGGAGCAAGGCATCCAGGTTCCGCTCTCGCATCAACTCTCCGGCACGCTTGGCCCGATCAGCGTATTCGCTGGCTGGGATCCGGATTCTTTCCACGACGTGATCTCCTTTGATTCGTCCGACTTGGGACAACTTCGTCCAGTTGCACAAACGTTTGCGCAACGTCGTGACGCCAACGTTAGGACACGTCTTCCAGGGTTGTCAACCAGTTTGAGCAAACGATTGTTCCGCAGGGCAAATTGGTTTCACCGCGAGGCGCTCTGCGGAGCCGGGTGTCTACTCGAAAGGCAGTTCGGTGGTGCCGTGAATCTCTTCCCAGTCGTCGACGAAGCGGTCCACCGCGGTGATGATGTCGGGCGCGGACAGCGCCTGCTGCAACAGCTGCGGCGACAGCGTCACCGCGTCGGCGCCGCTCTGCAGTGCGTGCGACACCTGAGCGATGTTCTTGAAGCTGGCCGCCATGATCTTGCTCGGGGCGTCGAATCGCTTGATGAAGCCGGCCAAGGCCTCGATGGTCTCGCGGGTGTTGATGTCGATCGACTGCATCCGGTTGTAGTACGGCGCCAGGTAGTCGACACCCGAGGCGATGGCCAGGAAGCCCTGTGTCTTGGAGTAGATGGCGGTGGCGGTCACCTTCACGCCTTCGCTCTTGAGGATGCGCATGGCGTGGAGACCGGCCTCGGTGAGGGGGATCTTGGGGTAGACGTTGGCGTCAATCTTGTCCAGCAGGCGGTGGGCCTCGTCGACCATGCCCTGGGTTTCCTTGGACAGCACCTGCACGTGGAGGGTGCGGTTGGGGCCGATGATCGAGCGGATCTGGCGGAAGTGCGCGTAGAAGTCGATCTTGCCCTCGCTCTTGAGGATCGACGGGTTGGTGGTCACCCCGGTGACAGGGTAGATCGGCGTGAGCCGCTCGATGTCGTCCAGGTTGGCCGTGTCGAACAGGATGTCCATGACTGTGCCTTTCGGGTGAGGGGGGCCCTGGGGATATCCAACCACGCGGCCCGCGGCTTCGCAGGTGAGCGGGTGGTGGGCAGTTGCCCAACTTGGAGCCCACACGGGAGCGGGGTTCACTCCCGGCGGGGCTACAGACAGGAGGACCCCCTCGAAAGGGGGTCCTCCTCATCTTCGTCTACAACCACTCCGGCAGCGTCGGCAGAGCACCGCCCGCCGCCGCCAGCCGCCGATCACCTCGGCCCGTCATCCAGCGCACGGCGTCTGGCAGTGTGCCGCTGACAATTGGACCCTCACCCGACCCAATGGTGAAGGTCCTGCCCGTCTCCTGGAGTTGGAGGGTGAACGCTGGCTCTGGTCCGCGTCGTTCCCACGAGTCGATTACGTCTCGCAACAGTGCCTCAAGGAAGTCGGTGGGGAAGTCCAGAAAGGATCCGCCGTTGTCCAGGTCCACGGCGTGAACCCACACCTCTCGTGCCCGCATGAAGGCCGTCTCGGTGACCGGCACCTGGCGGCCCCGAGCCGTGCGAACAGGGCGCTCCCATGCGGCGTCGGCCAGATCGCGCCACATCACATTGAGATGCACGGCGGAGTGATCGAACAGGTGGCGAAGCGCGCGGCTGGGGAGGGTGGCGCCACGGTCGATCTCGTGATTGCGCGCCTCGGGGGAGGAATACATCGGAGTCTCCACGCCCGTCTCGGCCCATTCGCAAAGGCGGGCAAGCGCCCTGGCGTTGTAGCCCACGTGTGCCACCACGTGCGCCCTTGACCAGCCGGGCAACAACGACGGCTGGGCCAGGTCGGCGTCCCGGAGACTGCGGAGCAGGCGCGCGAAGTATGCCGTCCCGACTCGCGCCCACCGCAGCGCATCGTGGGGCGCCGCGTCCGAGTCGGCTCGTGCCCCTTGGCCCTGCCGAAGCCGCAGTTCCGCCAGCGCGTCGGACAGGTCATCGCGACCCTGCACAGGCATCGTCAACGTCCCGAGTCTTCCGCAACGACTTGGTTCGTGAGCTCCCCGATCCCGTCGATGGCGACGCTGACCTGCTGACCCGGAACCAGGTAGCGGGCCGGCTTGTGAGCGTGACCCACGCCGCCGGGCGTCCCAGTCGCAATCAGATCCCCGGGATTGAGTGTGAAGATCGTTGAGATGTACTGGACGAGGGCGGCAGCGTCGAAAACGAGGTCGTCGATCGACGCCCTCTGAACCTCTTCGCCGTCGACGCGTGTAACGAGCGATGCGTGAGGAGACAGCTCGTCCGCCGTGACGATGACGGGGCCGATCGGCGTGCTGTTCTCCCAGGTCTTGCCTTGGAACCACTGGGGCGTCCGGTATTGGTAGTCCCGCATAGTGATGTCGTTCATGATCGTGTAGCCGAAGATGGCGTCCTCGGCCTCGTCGCGGCAGGCGCGGCGCACCTGTTTTCCGACGACCACCACAAGTTCCCCCTCCCAATCGATCGACGACGATTCTGGGGGCACCTGGATCGGGTCCTTCGGCCCGATGAGGGCCTCGGGGACCTTGGTGAAAAGGGTGGGGAACTCGGGCAACTCTCGGCCCATCTCCAGGATGTGCGTGCGGTAGTTGAGGCCGACGCAGATGACCTTGCCCGGCTTGAGGATCGGCGGGGCCAACTGGGCACTGCGTAGGTCGTGGACGCGTTCGGTGACGCCCCCATCGGTGTCTAGAGCAACGCCGCTGACGATCAGGGACGCGACGTCAGCATGACTGCCGGGCACTTCGATGACCTCCTCTCCTTGGATGCGCACAGCTCGGGTTTCATCTCCGAGGCGGAGTGTTGCCAGTTTCATCGTTCGGTTCCTTCGATGTGGGTTCGTGCAAAGTGAAGGCGCTCCATGATGGGCGCATCGGAAAAGCGGAACAGGTCGAGAGTGGTGTCGGCGTGGAGCGACCAGGGCACCCACGACGGGATCACGAAGATGTCGCCCTTCTCGAGATTCCTTGTCTCACCGTCCATCAGGATGGTCCCGGATCCTTCGAACACCTGGAAGGCACTCGTGCCGACTTCCCTTTTGACTGCCGTCGTCGTCCCGGGCCGCAGGCGATGGAATTCTGCCCGGATGGTCGGCATCACGTCACCCCCGGTGGTGGGGTTGATGTACCGGATCGCGGCATGCCCGGGCGCCACGGTGGCGGGCTGGCCCTCCTCCTCGAGCAGCAACTGCTCGGTCAGCGCCCGATCCGTGTGCTCCCATCGGTAAGCAGCCAGGGGCGAGGAAATGGTCTCTTCGAGGGCAGACACGGGCCGGACCCCAGGGTGAGCCCAGAGCCGTTCGCCACGTGAGAAGCGCGGTGAGGATTCGTCGGTCACCCGCTCGGAGCCGTACTCGAAGAAGCCGACGTCGTTGTGGTACGAGAACGGGATGTCCAGGCCATCAAGCCAAGCCATGGGCTGATCGGAGCTGTTGTAGTGCCCGTGGAAGTTCCAGCCTGGGGTAATCAGGAAGTCCCCGCGGGACATCCTCACCGGATCCCCGTTGACGACGGTCCATACCCCTTCGCCTTCGATCACGAACCGGAAGGCGTTCTGGGCGTGCCGGTGTTCAGGTGCCGTTTCCCGCGGCCCCAAGTACTGCACGGCGCACCAGAGCGTCGGGGACAGGTACGCCTTCCCTTCCATCCCGGGGTTCGCAAGCCCGATGGCTCGGCGCTCTCCGCCGCGGCCAACTGGGACGAGGTCCCCCGAGCGCTGGGCAAGCGGATAGAGAGTCGCCCACCTCCATATGTGGGGCCGGGCTTTGGGTCGCGGTTCCATGGGCATGAGGTCTGCGATCTGCGTCCACAAGGGGATCAGATCGTTCTCGGCGAAACTCTCGTAGAGATCCTCGAGCGCAGCTTCGTCCTCGTCGAACGGGGGAGAATCGTCGGGTTCGCCATCACGGGTAAACATTTGTGTTCCTTTCACGCTCTTCCAGTTGAGGGGTGGCTAGTAGCCCCGGGCTTGACCACCGTCGATGTTGATTGCGGTGCCGGTGATGTGCCGAGCCTGCTCAGAGGCCAGGAAGCCGATCAACGCCGCGACATCATCCACTGATGCGGGATGGCCTGTCGGGATTGCCGAGATCAGTTCATGACGGGCTCTGTCCAGGTCGGCACCGGTCCTGGCCGCATGCGCGGCGACCAGCCCGTCCCAGCGCCCTGTCTGGGTTGGGCCGGGACAGACGGCATTGACGGTGACACCGCTGGCCGCGGCGCTTCGGGACGTGGCCTGGCTCACGGCGATGAGGGCAGCGTTCACCGTGCCTGGGACGACCATCCAGGGATCCGGTTCCTTGCCCGCGGTTCCTGCCACGTTGATGATGCGCCCGAAGCCGTTGGCCTCCATGCCTGGGAGGACAGCCCGCATCATGCGCACGGCCCCGAGAACCTTGGTCTGGAAGGCGCCAAGCCACTGATCGTCGCTGATGTCCCCGATCTCGCCGGACTGCGCGCTTCCGGCCGAGTTGACCAGGATGTCGATGGAACCGTAACGCGCTTGCAGGGCTGCCCATCCTTCGCTGACGGCTGCGGCATCGCCGACGTCAAGTAGGAGAGTGTCGACGGTGGCTGCCGCCTCCTGAAATTGCTCGGCCGCGTGCCGCAGTCGGTCAGCATCCCTGCCGGCCAGGACCACGACGGCGCAGCGCTGCGCCAGGTGGTGGGCGGTCGCGAGCCCGATACCCGCTGAACCGCCCACGACGAGAGCCGTGCGGCCGGCGCTCACGAGCGTCGGTACCCGTCCAGGTCAGAATCCTCGACGTCGTCCAGGTTGAACACCAGGTTCTCGGGGGTCCGGGTGGTGAGCCAAATGAGATCATCTGTGGTGGACATGTTGCATTCGACATGCGGCATGAACGGCGGTACCCAGACCCAGTCTCCCTCCTCCATGTCCACGTACTGGGCGTAATCGGGTCCGTAGTAGATGCGTCCCTTGCCCTTCAAGACATAGCCTCCGGTCTCGGCTTCCCCATGATGGTGCGGGAGCGACCGGTAGCCGGGCTTGTTGGTGACCTTGCCGAACCACAGCTTGGTCGCCGGCGTGTGCTGCGGACCGACACCCGATACTCGGATGCAGTCACCGGACTGCAGGGTCTGCGTGTCCTCCTGCCCGGCTCGCGTGACCTGCGGGACGTCGTCCCATCGGAGTTCTTCTGTCATGTGCTGGTCCTATCTCTTGGTGGTTGACGCGTTTGCGCGAAGACTGTCGGGGAGTGGGGAGAACCGCGTCGGGTACATGATCCGGTTCTCCATGGTGGCGATCATTGGGCGGATGATGGACAGGCACTCCAGCCATTGCGGGTCCTTGGCCAAGAGCGCGCGTCTTCGCCGCCGGTCCTCCAGATCGGAGTACGTCCACAGGTGGACCAGCTGATTCTGGGTGCCGAACTCCGTCACGAAGTAGCCCAAGAAGCCTTCGAGGATCCGGAGCTGAACGGGGAGTCCCAGTCGCTCGTAGGTTGACAGGTAATCCCTGAGTGAGGACCCGGTGTGCAAGACGTAGGTCCTCTCTTCAACGACCGCACTGCCGTCGGAAATTGGAGTGTTTGTTGGATCCACAGAGCCTCCTTGTTCGGTGGTCCAGGGGTGCTCCCCCCGAGTGCGACCATGGTGCCACGGGGTCCCGAGCAGCAGAAGTACTAGGGGGGAAACTTCCGCACAGCGGAAAGCCCCGCGCAGAATCGCTTGTTCCGAGCTCTTGGTTGCTAGCATCGCCGCATGGCAGAGACGCTAGATTCAGTCGCCAAGGCACTTGACGTCCTTCGACTCCTGGAGGACGGGGAGACCTATGGCCTGGCAGAGGTGGCGAAACGCCTGGGCATCAGTTCCTCGCGCGCCCATCGGCTTCTGGCAACACTCGAAGAGTCGTCCTTCATCCGTCGTTCCGCAGACCGGAAGTACCGGCTCACTTTTGGCGGGGGGACGGCGCCCATCACCGGGGTCGAGATCAGCTCCGTGATCGAGTTCGCCTTTCCCATCATGGCCCGCGTGCGCGACGAGTCGGGCGAAACCGTCCACCTCTGCCTGCTCGGGGGAAGGAGCATCTACTACCTCGCACTGGCCGAGTCCCCGCACATGATGAGGACGACAAGCCACGTCGGCAAACGGCTACCGGCTTACTCCACCGCGGTGGGCAAGTGCCTCCTCGCGTATCGCCCGGAGGAGGAGATCATCCGCCTCTACGGGAGGGGAGGGCTGCCCAAGCTGACCCAGAACACCATCGTCGATGTCAAGACGCTCCTGGAGCAATTGAGGGAATGTCGGAAGAACGGCTACGGCCGGCAGCACTCCGAGGTCGAGGAAGGTATCGCAGCGCTCGCCGTCCCTTTGTTCTTCGGGAGTGAACTCCCGGTCTTCTCCCTGTCGGTCAGCGGACCGACTTCGAGGTTCAACCCGCGGCAGCGGAAATCCTTGACGCCCGTCGAGCAGAAGCACCTCGCCTTGCTTCACAAAGCGGCGGGTCAGATCAGTGCAGCAGTCTGAGGCCCACCGCGATGGGCGGGCCTGGCTTTGAGTGGCCGTGACGTCGCGGCTGCCATGGTGGTGGTGATCATTTGGGGGATCAATTTCCTCGCAGTGTCGTCCGTCTCAGACTTCTACCCACCGTTGCTCGGCGCAGCGCTCAGGTTCGTACCGCTGGCTCTGCTGGCGATGGTGTTTCTGCCGAAGCCGCGGGGCTCCTGGAGGTGGGTTGTCCAGTATGGACTGTGGATCGGAACGGGGCAGTTCGGCCTCCTGTATGTCGGTATGGCGATGGGGGTGCCACCTGGATTGGCGTCCGTCGTGGTCCAGATCTCGGCCCCCCTGACGGTGCTCTTGGCCTCACTGCTCCTGAACGAGCCGCTGAGCCGTCTGGCGCTCGTCGGCACGGGCGTGGCGCTCGGTGGCATCGGCGTGATTGCCTGGGATCGTATGTCAGCAGGGGCTGCGCTGCCTCTGATCCTCGTGGTAGCCGGTGCAGCAAGTTGGGCCGGTGGCAACGTCGTGGGACGCATGGCGCGAGAGGTGCGGCCGCTGCACCTCGCGATGTGGATGACAGTCGTTCCGCCGGTCCCCCTTCTTGTCCTGTCCGTGTTGTTCGAGGGCACTGCTGCCATCCACCGGGCCTGGGATTCTGCCCTGACGGTGGCTGCTGTGCCCGCAAACATCGGACTCCTGTTCACCGCGTTCGGCGCAAGCGGCGTCGCCTACATTCTCTGGACTGGACTGCTGGCAAGGAATCCTTCCAGTCGGGTCGCTCCCTTCTCACTTCTCGTGCCCGTCGTCGGCATGCTGGCGGCCTGGCTCGTTCACGGGGAGGTTCCCACGTTCTTCGCAGCGGTGGGTGGCGCTCTTCTCCTCGCCGGGGCCGCTCTGGCCCTTGCACCGGGCCTGCGGCGCTGACGGGCCGGCCCTCAGCGGCTCCTCGGAAGTGCCCCTAGAGTACCCTTTAGGCCGCTCACATCGGGTTTGATCGCTACTACAAGTTGTCGCTGAGCGACAATCACAAACTCAGCTTTCCGTAGAGCGGGAATTCGCTTCCCGCAGAGCGAAAATGCAGAGTTCGGTGCTGTTGCCTAGTGGAAACAGTGTGCAAAGCTGCACCATCCGCACCAGCAAGCCAGGTGATCCACAGGCAGCGGTGTGAACTTCAACACAAAGTAGTGAGGAGTTTTTTATGAAGCTTTCCAAGATTCCGGGGGCCCCCCTGGTCGCTATGGCGACTGTGGCGGCTCTCGCGCTCTCCGCCTGTGCAGGCGGAGCCACGGGTGACTCTGGCGACGGCCCGATCGTCATGGGGCTCGACACCGCTCTCTCAGGGGCGATCGGTGAACTGGGTGAACAGAACCAGCGCGGCATCGAGCTCTTCCTTGAGGAACTCAATGACGGCGGAGGCGTGCTGGACCGGCAGGTTGAACTCATCACCCGCGACAACGCGGCCGATCCCGCCACCGCGACCACCAACGTTCGCAACCTGATCACCGACGACGAGGTCGTCGGGCTGTTCGGCCCCGTGTCGAGCGCAACGGGTGTGGCTCAATCCACGCTCGCCACGCAGATGGAGATCCCGCTGATCAACACCATCGCAAACGACATCGCGCTCACGACCACCGACTACTCCGACTGGGTCTTCCAGTTCGTGCCCAACACGCATATGGAAGCCACGGCGGTGGCGGAGTACGTCATCAAGGCCAACGAGGGCAAGACTGGCCTGAAGGTCGCCACCATCGCGCCCGACTACAACCAGGGCCGCACGACGGTCGGCGAGTTCGGTGCGCGGATCGAGGAGGCAGGGGTGGGCGAAGTCGTCAACTCCCAGTTCCCGGCACTCGGCACCACGGATTTCAGTTCCGAGATCACCGCGATCCTCTCCTCGGACCCGGACATTGTCTTCGCGGTCATCTCAGGTGCGGACCTCGTGACCTGGACCCGTCAGGCCGAGTCCTATGGGTTGTTCGATCAGGCGGAAGTCGTCGCGCCCTACGGCTGGAACCTCCTGGAAGTGCTCGGGGAGGACATTCCCGACGGCGTCGTGACGTACGCCCGCGCTCCCTTCCATGCCATGGACGACGCCGCTGTCCAGGAGTTTGCCCAGAAGTACCACGAGAAGTACGAAGAGTGGCCCACCGACTGGTCGCTTCTTGGCTACAGCGGTGCGCAACTCTGGGCCCAAGCAGTGGAAGAGGCCGGCTCTGTCGAACCGCAGGCGGTGCGCGACTCGCTCGCCGGGATCACTGCGGACACCCTCCTGGGCGACATCAGTTTCCGCGAGTGTGATCACCAAGCTTCACTCCCCGAATACGTGGGCAAGCTGAGCCCCGAAGTCAACCCGGACTACGGATTCAAGACCTTCGAGGATGTGATGGTCGTCGAGGCGGACAGCGTCATGTTGACCTGCGAGCAGGCCGAAGAGAATCGCTGAGTCGGACAGGGCGCCCCGACGCACACAGCACGGGGCGCCCCCTCTCGGAAGGAGACACTGATGTCAGATATTGTGCTCAGCCTGTTCACCGGTATCAGCACCGCCTCTCTGCTCTTCCTGGTGGGCGCAGGGATGTCCCTCATCTTCGGGGCCATGCGCGTCATTAACCTCGCCCACGGCAGTTTCTACATGCTTGGTGCGTACGGGATCTACGAGATCTCGACCCGTCTCGGGGTCCCCGTGGTCGTTGCGATCCCGCTGGCCGCCGGTGCCGTCTACCTGCTCGCCATGCTCGTCGAGTGGGCGATCATGCGGCGAACCTACGGCAAGGAGCACCTCCTTCAGCTGCTGGCGACGTATGCACTGGTGCTGATCTTCGCGGACCTGGCACTCCTGATCTGGGGCACCACAGCTCGCTCGGTGACACCGCCAGTGAGTGGGAGTTGGAGCTTCTTCGGCGTCCAACTCCCGGCCTACCGGTCCCTCGTGATCCTCACCGCTGTGGTGGTCGGCGTGGTGCTGTGGGCCCTCCTCACAAAGACCCGGCTCGGATGGATGATCCGTGCTGGCAGTGAGAACCCTTCGACGCTTCAGGCGATCGGCTACAACGTTCCCCTTCTCAACACTCTCATCTTCGGCCTCGGCGGGGCACTGGCGGGGCTGGGCGGCGCCATCTATGCGCCAACCGGCGCCGTGGCCCCCGGCTTGGACAATGCGATCCTCATCGAGGCGTTCGTTGTAGCGGTCGTGGGCGGGTTGGGCTCGATCTACGGCGCCGCTGTCATCGCGCTTCTCATCGGCCTTCTTGAAGGCATCGTACTTCTCTTCGCCCCCGACCTTTCCTCAAGCCTCGTGTACATCATCATGATCGTGGCGCTCGGGGTTCGGCCCTGGGGCCTATTCGGAACTCCGGAGCGGTGATCACATGCTCTTCACAAGAAAATCTCCCAAGCGCCGCAGCTTGCCCTACTCCCACCTCGTCATCATTGGCATGACGGCCGTAGCGCTCCTGATTGCCGCGCCGTTCTTCAAGGCGAACGTCGTGCTTCTGCTGCAGCTCGCAGTGGTGTACATGCTCTTCGCCACCGCAACCAACCTGCTGCTGGGATGGACAGGCTTGCTGTCGTTCGGCCAAGCCGTCTTCTTCGGCACAGGGGCCTACACCGTCGCGATCCTGGGTAGGGACAGTGAGCTGCCATTCGCCCTGGTGGTCCTGCTCGGAGCGTTAGTGCCCGGCCTGTTGGCCTTACTGATTGGTCTAGGCGCCCTCCGCACCCGGAAGTTCTACTTCGGGCTCCTCACCCTCGCCTTCACACAGCTCTTCTTCTCTTTGTCTCGTCAGTTCTATGACTTGACGGGCGGAGACACCGGGCTGTTCGGCGGCATGGTCCCGAAGTGGCTGGCCGACCCTGGGACCGCCTTCACGGTGACTGTCATCACCGTGGCGCTCTGTCTGGGCATCTTGTGGGTCATCTCCTTCTCGCCCTATGGACAGACGCTCCGCGCCATCAAGGACAACGCGCAGCGAGCGCGGGCACTTGGTATCTCGGTGTATCGGCAGGAGTTGCTCGCGTTCACGATCTCGGGGCTGTTCTCGGGTATCGCGGGAGTGCTGTTCACGATCGGTCAGCAGGCTGCCTATCCGACCCTCCTCGACTGGCAGACGGCGGGCCTGCCGCTGTTCATGGCGCTGATCGGCGGCATGAACTCCTTCATAGGCCCCGCGATCGGCGCAGCCGTGTTCCTTGTGGGTCGCCAACTGCTCGTCACCTACACCGATCACTGGCAGCTCTTCTTCGGTTCGATCATTCTGCTCTTCGTGCTCTTTGCACCTGGCGGTTTGGCGGGCCTCTGGGGTGACCTGACGGCCCGTCGTACGAGCAAGGACAAAGTTGCGGCTCACGGCGACGCTGATGACGCCGAGGGCGCTATCAAGACGGAAGCACAGGTGAAATGATGCTTGAGACACCGAATGGCGCACCGACCGCCGACGTCGCCCTCCGAGTGCGTGGGCTGGCGGTCTCCTTCCAGGGGTTCCGCGCCGTGGACGGCGTAGACCTCGACGTGCGGAGGGGTTCCGTACATTCCGTCATCGGCCCCAATGGCGCGGGGAAGTCGACACTCTTCAACCTCATCAGCGGCCTCATCAAGCCGACTGACGGATCGGTGGTCTTGGAAGGCCAGGATCTGACCGGGCAGAAACTGCACCAGATCGCGCGGCGCGGTATGAGCCGGGCATTCCAGATCACGAACATTTTTCCGGAGTTCACGGTGATCGAGTCAATCGATCTGGCTGTGAACGTGGCGAAGAAACACTCGAACCGGATGATCCCGTACTCCACGCCGGAAGTCCGCGACCGGGTGGACGAGGTCCTCGAGATGACGGGACTGACGGGCAACCGAAATGCTTTTGCCAAGAACCTGTCACACGGGGACCAGCGAGCATTGGAGATCGCGCTGGCACTGGCAGCCGATCCCACCATCATCCTGCTGGACGAGCCGACGGCGGGAATGGCGAGAAGCGAGACGGACAAGATCATCGACCTGATCCGCGACCTGGTGGATCGGGCGGGCGTCACTGTCCTGTTCTGCGAACATGACGTCCCCACCGTCTTCCGAGTGAGCGACGTGGTGACTGTCATGCACCAGGGAAAGGTCCTCGTCGAGGGGCTCCCGAGCGAGATCGCCGGGAACAAGCAGGTCCGCGAAGTTTATCTGGGAGTTGATGCATGATGCTCGAGTTGCGGAACGTAGACGCCTATTACGGTGAGAGCCAAGCTCTCCATGACGTCACCCTCACGGTCCCCAGCGGCAGTTGCACGGTGCTCCTTGGCCGAAACGGTGCCGGGAAGACCACTACGCTTCGTACGATCATCGGGGAACTGGCGGCCCGCTCGGGAGAGATCCAGTGGGATGGCCAGAACATCACAGGCCTGGCGTCGCACCAACGATCCAAGCGCGGCCTCGCCTACGTGGCCAGCGATTCGTCGATCTTCGCGAAGCTCACGGTCATGCAGAACCTGGCGCTCGCTGCCGGCGCGCATCCGGCCGGGGACTGGAATCGCGACCGCGTATTTGAGTTCTTCCCCAAGCTCAAGCAGCTGATCAACCGACGGGCGGGCGTCCTTTCGGGTGGGGAGCGGCAGATGCTCAAACTGGGCATGGCTCTGTTGACCCAACCGAAGCTCATCCTTCTGGACGAGCCGACGCAAGGGGTCGCGCCCGTCGTGGTCGACCAGATGCGCGAATGGTTGACGGACCTGTTGCAGGGGGGTCTCGCGATCCTCCTGTCTGAGCAGAACGCGTTGTTCGCGAGCAGGCTGGGCACTGATGCCTACATCATCGAAAAGGGAGGCATCGTGGCGCACGGCTCCATTGCCGAGATGACCGATCCGATCATCCTCGACAAGTACCTGGGGGTGTGATGACAGCCAAACATGTTGTCGTCACTGGTGCCGCAGGTGGCATCGGCCGATGGATGGTTCGTGACCTCGTGGACGAAGGCTTCGCCGTCACGGCCATGGACATGAGCGGTGAACGTCTCGACGAGCTGGCGTCGGAGTTCCCAAGCGTGTCCCGGGTTGCGTGCGATGTCACGGACAGCGACCAGGTGGCGGATGCCGTAGACCGAGCCGTAGCGGATCGGGGAGAGATATTCGGCCTCGTCAATCTTGCGGGCACGAACAAGCTGCAACCCCTGGGCCAGATCACCGATGACGACTGGCGGTTCATCATCGACGCCAACCTCACGTCGGCCTTCTACCTATGTCGGGCGGTGGTTCCCCATATGACGGCCGGCGATGCCAGGATCGTCAACACGTCGTCGATCTTCGGCATCCGCGGGGCCGACTATGACGTCCACTACTCCGCAGCGAAGGCGGGCGTGGTCGGCCTCACCCGTGCGCTTGCAACCGAATTGGCGCGGTCCAACATCACGGTCAACTGCGTAGCTCCGATCGTCGTACTGACCGAGCGCGTGAAGAAGATGCCGGAGGAACATCTGGCCATCCAGAAGGCGCGCATCCCTCTAGGACGCTTTTCGAGCGAACAGGACGTTACCGGGACGGTGCTGTTCCTCCTGGGAGAGCGCGGCGCCTTCTACACGGGCCAGACGTTCTCGCCCAACGGTGGGGACACCATGCCATGACGGGGCATTCTGTAGCTGAGAACGAGTCTGCAGCTGATTCGCGTGTGATCATCGTTACGGGAGGCGCTGGCAGCATCGGTTCGGTGATCTGCCGTCGACTTGCAGACCGCGGATTCACCCTAGTAGTTGCCGATGCCAACACGTCACAGGCCAAAATGACTGCTGAAGGGCTGGGGGAACGTCACAGTTTCTTCGGCGGCGACCTGACATCAGAGGATACCAACGCCGCCCTCGTGGACCATGCGGTCGCCCGAGGGACTTTGGTAGGTGTGGTCAACGGGTTGGGCATCTCGCCGAAGCATCCCGACGGAAAACTGGAGATCGGCGAGATCTCCGCCGAGGATTTCATGCGCGTGATGGCGGTGAATGCGTTGGCGCCGTTCCTGTTGAGCAAGCTGGCGTTCCGACGAATGCCGGATGACGGCTCTGCGTCCATCGTGAACATCCTCTCAATCACCACACGCATGGCCTCGGGGGGCCTTCGGACAGCCCAGTTTCCACCCCTGATCTCGTCCGCCTCCCACTACGGTGCATCGAAGGCGGCGCTGCACAATCTGCAGACCACGATGGCCCGCGAGTTCGCGTCGCGTCGCGTACGCGTCAACGGAGTGGCCCCGGGGTTCATCGCGACAGACATGACGCGCACGATCTCCGACGACGAGCGGTCGAGAGTTCTGCGACAGGTTCCCTGGGGACGTGCTGGACGCCCTGAGGACGTGGCCGCTGCGGTCGACTTCCTTATGGGGCCGGACGCTGCCTACTGCACCGGAGCGGTGCTCGACGTCAACGGAGGGTGGTTACCAGCATGATTTGCATGATCGGACTAGGGGCCATGGGGGCGGGGATCGCGTCCCGTTGGGTCGCGGTCGGGCGACAGGTCGTCGGCCTGGAGAGGGACGAACGCCGGGCAGCCGCATGGCAGGAGGAGAGCGGGGCAACCGCATGGGTCGATTTCGACTCTGTCCCGTGGAATGACATCCACACGGTCGCCATCGCGGTCCGGCTCGGCGAGCACGTTCGTGCGGCGCTGGAGGAACTGACTCGTCACATCGCCGGCCGAAACATCTCGGTTTTCGTCTTCTCGACGCTCGGCATTCAGGAGGCTCCTGCCGGTGGCGCAGTCGTACCTTCCGGATGGGCGCTGCATGAGGTACCTGTTTCGGGAGGTCCACAGGCCTGCGTTGACGGGACACTCACGGTGCTCCACGCCGGACCGGCGCTGGAGCCCGAGGACGAAGCGCTGCTTGCGGACATCTCGAACCGCGTTTACTTCTGTGAAGAATACGGCCAGCCAGCCACGTACAAGCTTCTGAACAACTGCATCGGCGCGTTCAACGCGGCGACCTTGGTGAACATGCTGGACCTGGCCCGCAGCCAGGGCGTGTCGTTGCCGACTCTGCTGGACATCGTCGGGGAGTCGTCAGGACAGAGTTGGATGAGCGACAACTTCACGAACTTCCACTATGAGCTTTTGTTGAAGGACGTGGGCCTTCTGAAGGAGGGCGGAGCACAACTTCCTCCATCCGATCTCGGAGACCTCGCGTCGCTGAGCCACCGGATTGAAGTCGCACGCACTTGGGTGAGAGAAGGGCGGTCCTGATGGTGTCTTCGTGGCACAGCCGGCGCGTGGTCGTCACAGGAGCGGCGAGAGGAGTTGGCAAGGCCATAGCTGACCGCCTCGAGCATCGGGGGGCTCATGTCCTTCGAGGCGACATGTCCGCCGTGACGGATGACTCTGGGGGCACGGTCGTTGAGGTCGACGTCACTGATCCCGCCTCGGTCCGCCAACTGTTCCAGAGTGCCTCAGACCAATTTGGGCGTGTCGACGCAGTGATCAACTGCGCGGGCATTCTGGGCCCGGTCGCACCGAGCGAGGACTACCCGTTGGAACACTTCGACAGGGTGGTGGGCGTCAACCTGCGCGGTGCCTTCATTGTCTCGCAGGTTGCGATTCCGCTCCTCCTAGCGGGTCATGCTCCGCGGTTGGTCCACATCGCCTCCATCGCGGGCAAGGAAGGCAATCCCCAGATGGCTGCCTACAGCGCAAGCAAGGCCGGGGTCATCGGTCTGGTGAAGGCGCTGGCAAAGGAGTATGCGGCCACTGGGTTGCTGGTGAATGCTTTGGCTCCTGCTTCGATAGAGACGCCGATGATCGCGGAGATGTCCGAAGCTCGTCGCAATGTGCAACGGTCTCTCGTCCCCATGGGGCGTTTCGGCACCACCGATGATGCGGCCAACGTCCTCGAGTTCATGGCGTCTGAGGAGTGTTCCTTCACCACCGGCTTTGTCTTTGATCTGTCAGGCGGACGCGCCGACTACTGAGGACAGGCCACCCAACCAGAAGGGCGGCGTCAAGGGAGGCGCCTTTCTGCGCCCGTCCTGCAGACGCTCTCAGCGGCTCTGCGCAGGAGACGGGCTCAGTCTCCTATCCTGTGCCGATGCACCGACTCTTCGCCCAGGACTTGCGCCGCAGCCGCACCTACCTGTGGGCCTGGTGGGCGGGCTGGTTCGTGCTCGCCATCCTCTGCGGCCTCGCGCTGGGCGCCATGCAGTTGGGCGACGACGTGGTGCGCCAGCCGCTCGGCTCCACCGGTTACGTGCTGATGGGGCTGTTCCCGGCCTGGCTCGGCACCGTGATCACGCTTCACTGGGCTCCGCGGCTGACGTTCGCCTTCGGGGCTCTGCTCGGCGTCCTGTTCGAGGCCGCGCCGGTGCACGATGACGTGCGGGGCCTCGGCTGGGCGGCCGCCGTGTTCGCCGTCGCGGGGCTCGTCTGGTTCCTCTGGCGCGACTCCCGCAGCACGCCCCACGGCCCGCACGTCGTGCCGGCCAACGGGACGCAGTGGGAGGGCTCCTGGGCGGCCGACGACGCGCGGATCGACGCCAAGGTCGGCGCCCTCGTCGCCGGGGCGTTCGCGCTGCTCACGCTGATCGGGTTGGGCGTGCACTACTTCATGCTCAGCGACGTCGCGGCCTTCGAGGCCCGGGCCGAGCTGGCGTCGGGCACCGTCGTGGAGTTGATCGAGGACCCCTACGAGATGGTGGTGGGGGTTGGCGGGCGGGAGTTCACGTTCGAGCGGTTCTACACCGACGAGGAGCAGGACGAGCCCCAGCCGGGCGAGGCCATCGAGGTGCTGATCGACGGCGACAGGGCCACGCCGGTGGGCCAGGGGCAGGGGAACCCGGCGTTCGTGCTGGGGATCACCGCCGTCGCGCCGCTGCTGGGCGCGGCCATCGGCCTGCGTTTGGGCACGCGTCGGTCGCGGCGTCGCGCACTGCTGGAGCGGGGCGGGCCTTCTGCGACGGTGCGGCTGCTGTGGCTCGAGGAGTTCGATGCGCTCGCGCTGCCGGTGGATGACACCGTGCGCACGCTGCGGCTGATCAACCTCACCGGGTTGCGGGAGCTGGACTTGGGGGAAGAGGACGTGGAAGAGGACCGTCCTTCGACACACCCCACGGATGATGGGCCCGCGTCCGACGACGACGATGGCCCAGAACTGCCGGTCGGCGCGTTCGAGATCGCACAGTTCATCCGGGAGCAGGAGGCCGACGAGTTCGACGACGAGTTCACGGCCGAGGAGCGGGCCAACCTTGAGGCCTTCCTCGGGCCGCAGAGCGCCGCCAACGGCGAGCCGTTCATCCTCGTGGGCAGGTGGGCGCAGGGCTCCACCGTCGCCCTGCTGCGCGAGAGCGGCGAGGTCTGGTTCGCGGAGGTCGCGGCCGGGCGGCCCATCACGGATCGCCGCGCCGTCGTCGAGGCGGGAGTGCCGTCGGTAAAGCATCGGGCCGTCGACCGCACCATGAGGGCGCTGCCCGTCTGGGCGCACCGCAACGCCGGGTGGCTGCGCTGGGCGTTGGCGTGCGGTGCGGGGCTGGTGGCCGTCCTGGCGTTGGCGCTGTTCCTCTGGGGCGAGCCCGTGGAGTGGCCGGTGGTGTTCCTGGTGCTGATGGCCGCGTCGGCGCCGTGGTCGGCGACCCAGTGGTCGGAGGGCCGCATCTCGGCCGCCCCGGCGGGGCTGCGGACGCACGGGGCGTTCCTGGACGAGGTGTACGGGCGGGACCGGGCCACCGTCGTGGTGCCGGTGGATCACTCCGTGGCGGTGCGGTTCGAGCGGCCGGACGAACTCATCAACCTGGGCGTCGACGTGGTGGCGCCGGGGGAGGACCTCACCGCGGAGCAGGCGGCTGAGCGGGTGAGGTTGATGATCTTCCAGTCGCCCGGCACCGGGCGGAGCTACCGGGCGCCGTCGCCCGGGTTGGCTGCCGGGGTGGGAGTGGTGCTGGTGTCGTTGTGGTTGATCTGGCCGCTGGTCGGCTGAATGGGAAAGGACACGGAGCGTTTGCCACAGTCAACGTCACCTGATGGGTGCAGGCGGTAGCGGCGGAGCCCGAGATCGCGCCGAGACCCACCGCTGGAGAGGTGGCCAGGTCAATGGGCGAAAAGGTGTTCTGGACGATCGGTGACCCCCCTGATGCGAAGGCTCGAAAGGGCGCGTATAGTGGCGGTATCGAAAGCGATTCGTAACCCCAACGAAAGCGATGTGATCGACAGTGACCGTCGAACGCGCAGGCCGCGAGAGCGAGATCATGTCGCGCCTCAGCGATGACGGCGCGCTCACGGTGTCCTCTCTCGCGGCGGATCTGGGGGTGTCGGAAGTCACCATCCGAGGCGACCTCCGGGCGCTGGAGCAGCAGGGGATGCTCGTGCGCACACGCGGCGGCGCCAGGCCCACCACGCTCAAATCGATCCTCCAACGCGAACAACTCAACGTCGAGACCAAGACGCGCATCGCCGCGGCCGCGGCCGCCATGATCCGCGACGACGACGCCGTCATGATCGAGGCCGGCACCACGTGCGCCATGGTGGTGCGCAACCTCAGTGCCCGACGCGGCGTCCAGGTGGTCACCAACTCGGCGCTCGTCTTCAACAACGCGCGCATCAACGCCAACGTCAACGTCATCCTCACCGGGGGCGTCTTCCGTCGCGAGTCCGAGTCGTTCGTCGGCCCGCTCGCGGAACGGGCAATCGGAGAGTTCAACGCCCGCATCGCGTTCCTCGGCACCGACGGGTTCTCCCCGGAGCGCGGCCTCACCACCCGGTTCGTCGAGGGCGCACAGGTGGCCTCCACCATGCGCGACCGCGCCGAAGAGACCTGGCTCGTGGCCGATTCCACGAAGTTCGGCCAGGCCGGGTTCGTCAGTTTTCTGCCCCTGCGCGGCATCACCGGGATCATCACGGATTCCGGCCTGCCCGACGGGGCGTTGGAAGCGCTGCAAGAGCACACCCAGGTGTGCGTCGTCTAACAAAGAAGGAAACCGCAATGGCAACCGTTGTAGTCATGCCGCAACTCGGCAACAGCGTCGAGTCGTGCTTGATCATTTCCTGGCAGGTCAAGGTCGGCGACGAGGTCGCTGTCGACGGCGTGCTGTGTGAGGTCGAGACAGACAAGGCCTCCATGGAGGTACCGTCCACCGAGGCCGGCACCGTCCTGGCCATCCTCTGGGACGAGGGCGACGACGTCCCCGTCAAGGAGCCGCTGGTGGTCGTCGGCGCGGCGGGGGAAGACCCCCAGCCCGCGCTCGACGCCGCCGGCTGGAAGGGCAAGGACGGCGAAGCTGAGGAAGCTGAGTCGGCTGCTGCGCCTGTCGAGGCGCCTGCGGATGAACCTGCCACGTCGGCTCCCGCGTCCTCCGACCAGCCGCAGGCGGCTGGCTCAGGAAACGCCGGGACGAGCCCCCGGGCTCGCAACCTCGCCAGTTCCAGCAACATCGACATCAACGCCGTCCCGCAGGGCTCCGGCCCCGGCGGCCGCGTGATCGAGCGCGACGTGCAGGCCGTCCTCGCGGCCGGCGGCACCACGCTCGCCGCAGCCCGCGCGGGTGCGCTCCCCGGCCAGGGCACCGGCCTCGGCGGCCGCGTCGCCACCGCGGACCTCGGCAAGGAAACTGCGGCAGAAGCCCCGCAGGCCGCGCCGTTCCTCACGTCCGGCGCCCGCGAGTACCCCGGCCCCTCCACCGCCACCCCGGTGAAGGGCATCCGCAAGGTCATCGCCGAGCGCATGATGCACTCGCTGGCCAGCTCCGCACAGCTCACCTACACGTCGACGGCGAAGGCCGCCGGCCTGCTGTCCCTGCGCAAGAAGCTCAAGGGCTCGCCCGAGGAACTGGGCCTCAACAAGGTCACCATCGGCGACCTCGTCGGCTTCGCCGCCGTCAAGGCCGCGGCCAAGAACACCAACCACAACGGCCACCTCGAGGACGGCGTCTTCACCACGTATCAGAACGTGCACCTGGGCATGGCGGTGGACACCCCGCGCGGCCTCCTCGTGCCCACGGTGCGCAACGCGTCGCAGATGAGCCTGCGCGAGTTCTCCACCACCAGCAAGGACCTCGCGTTCCAGGCCATCGACGGCAAGATCAACCCCGATCTGCTCGCCGGCGCCACGTTCACGGTCTCCAACCTGGGCGGCTTCGGCATCGAGAGCTTCACCCCGCTGCTGAACGTCCCGCAGGTGGCCATCCTGGGCGTCGACGCCATCTTCCCCAGGGCCGTCATCAATGACGACGGCACCGTCGGGGCGGAACAGCGCATCGGCTTCTCGCTCACCGCGGACCACCGCGTGATCGACGGCGCCGACGCGGCCCGCTTCCTGCAGGACCTCGTGCGCTACATCGAAAACATCGACATCACGGTCCTGGGCTGAGAGGGAAGAGCGGAATGAACGAATTCGACGTCATCGTGCTGGGCGGCGGCCCCGGCGGCTACATCGCCGCCGAGCGCCTCGGCCACGCGAAGAAGAAGGTCCTCCTGGTGGAGGCCGACGCGCTGGGCGGCACCTGCCTGAACGTGGGCTGCATCCCCACCAAGGCGCTCCTCAACGCGGCCAAGACCTACGCCCACGCCAAGCACGGCGCGAAGCTGGGCGTCAACGCCGGCGACATCTCGGTGGACTGGCCCACCATGCAGAAGTGGAAGAAGCAGACCGTCGACACCCTCGTGGGCGGCGTCGGTCAGGCCGAGAAGAAGGCCGGCGTCACCGTCGTCAAGGGCCACGGCACGTTCGACGGCCCGGGCAAGGTCACCGTCGACGGCACGCAGTACACCGGCAAGCACGTGATCCTCGCCACCGGCTCGGTCCCCGTCATGCCGCCCATCCCCGGCGCCAAGGACAACCCGAAGGTGGTGGACTCCACCGGCATGCTCGCCATCGAGGAGATCCCGGCGCGCCTCGCCGTCATCGGCGGCGGCGTGATCGGCCTCGAGTTCGCCAGCCTGTTCGCCATGCTGGGCTCCGAGGTCACCGTCGTGGAGATGCTGCCGGAGATCGTGCCGTTCATGGACGACGAGCTCGCCGCGCAGCTGCGCAAGGGCCTCGCCGACGTGAAGTTCAAGCTCGAATGCAAGGTCACCGCCATCGACGGCGGCACCGTCAAGTACGTGACGTTGGCCGGCGCGGAGGAATCCGTCGAGGCCGACGTCGTGCTGATGGCCGTTGGCAGGCGCCCCCTCGTGCAGGGCTGGGGCGCGGAGAACTCGGGCCTGGAGTTCTCCGGCAAGGGCATTGTCGTCGACGACCGGATGCGCACCAACCTGCCCAACGTGTGGGCCGTGGGTGACGTCACCGGCCGCTCGCTGCTGGCCCACGCGGCCTACCGCATGGGTGAGATCGCCGTCGCCAACATCCTCGACCCCGAGGCGCACCGCCGCGGCGAGATCATGCGCTGGAACACCATCCCGTGGGCCGTGTATTCGGCCCCTGAGGCGGCAGGCATCGGCCTCACCGAGAAGCAGGCCGCAGCGGCCGGCTACACGGTGGGCAAGGTAACGGTCCCGGCCTACCTGTCCGGCCGCTTCGTCGCCGAAGAGGGCGTCAAGGCACCCGGCGCCTGCAAGCTCGTCTACGACGCCGACAGCCTCACCGTGCTCGGCGTCCACGTGCTCGGCAGCTACGCCTCCGAAATGGTCTGGGGCGCCTCCGTCGTGCTCGAGACCGAACTCAGCATCACCGACCTGCGCCAGGTCGTCTTCCCCCACCCAACCGTCAGCGAACTGATCCGAGAAGCGGCTTGGGCCGCGAAGATCTGACACCAGGAGATACACACCCATGACCAAGTCACTCATCGTCGACCCGAGCAACGTACGTTCGGCGTCGTACATCGAATCACCGAAGGTTCCCGTCAACCAGTACAAGCCGGATTTCGACGCGGAACTCGCCAAGTACGGCAAGCAGGGCCTCGTCGACATCCTCCACGACATGATCGCCGTGCGGCAGTTCGAGACCATGCTGGATTCCATCAAGAAGACCGGCTCCTGGAACGGTGTCGAGTACAACCACCGCGGCCCCGCGCACCTGTCCATCGGCCAGGAATCCGCCGTCGTGGGCCAGGCCTCGCAGCTGAACCCCGACGACTACGTCTTCGGCTCGCACCGCTCGCACGGCGAGATCCTCGCCAAGTGCTACTCCGCGGCCCGCAAGCTGCCCGAAGACCAGCTCGAGAACATCATGAAGCAGTTCCTCGACGGCGAGACCCTCGGGTTCGCCGAGAAGGTGGGCTTCGAAAACCTCGCAGACCTGGCCGAGAACTTCATCCTCTACGGCACCGTCGCTGAGACCTTCGCCCGCTCCGCCGGCTTCAACCGCGGCCTCGGCGGCTCCATGCACGCCTTCTTCGCGCCGTTCGGCTCCATGCCGAACAACGCCATCGTCGGCGGCTCCGCAGACATCGCCACCGGTTCCGCGCTGTTCAAGCGCATCAACCGGCAGAACGGCATCGTGATCGCCAACATCGGCGACGCCTCCATGGGCTGTGGCCCGGTGTGGGAAGCCATGATGATGTCCGCCATGGACCAGTACCGCACCCTGTGGAAGGACGGCGTCGACGGCAACCCGCCCATCTGGTTCAACTTCTTCAACAACTTCTACGGCATGGGCGGCCAGACCGCCGGCGAGACCATGGGCTACGACATCCTCGCCCGCGTGGGCATGGGCGTGAACCCCGAGGCCATGCACGCCGAGCGCGTCGACGGCCTGAACCCGCTCGCCGTCGCCGATGCGGTCGCCCGCAAGCGCGAGATCCTGGAGAACGGCCACGGCCCGGTGCTCACCGACACCATCACCTACCGCTTCTCCGGCCACTCGCCGTCGGACGCCTCGTCCTACCGCACGCCCGAAGAGGTGGAGCTGTGGCAGGCCCACGACGGCCTCACGAACTACGCCAAGTACCTCGTCGACAACAAGGTCCTCACCCAGGACGAGGTGGACGGGATCCAGGCCACGTTCGACGAGCGCCTGACCAAGATCATCGCCATCGCCACGAAGGACGACGGCTCCAGCCCCCGCGTCGACACCGCGTTCATCGAATCGGTCATGTACTCCGACGGCAACGAGCCCTCGCTGGACACCACCCGCGAGCCGGAACTCCTCCAGCCGCTGGCGGAGAACGCCCGCGCCAAGTCGCTGCTCGCCAAGAGCCGCTTCTACAAGGACGCCTCCGGCAAGACGGTCTCCAAGGCCAAGGCCTACAACTACCGCGACGCGCTGTTCGAGGCCGTCGCGCACGGTTTCGCCACGGACCCGACGCTCGCCGGCTGGGGCGAGGAGAACCGCGACTGGGGCGGCGCGTTCGCCGTCTACCGCGGCCTCACCGAACTGCTGCCGCACCACCGCCTGTTCAACTCGCCCATCTCCGAGGCCGCCATCATCGGCGCCGGTGTCGGCTACGCGCTCTCGGGCGGCCGCGCCATCGTCGAACTGATGTACTGCGACTTCCTCGGCCGCGCGGGCGACGAGATCTTCAACCAGGCGCCCAAGTGGCAGTCCATGTCCGGCGGCCTGCTCAAGATGCCGCTGGTGATGCGCGTGTCCGTGGGCTCCAAGTACGGCGCCCAGCACTCGCAGGACTGGTCCGCGCTCGTGGCGCACATGCCCGGCCTGAAGGTCTATTACCCCTCCACCCCGTTCGACGCCAAGGGCATGATGAACCTGGCGCTGCGCGGCACTGATCCGGTGGTGTTCTTCGAGTCGCAGCTGCTGTACGACGTGGCTGAGCAGTTCGTCGAGGACGGCGTGCCGGTGGAGTACTACGAGGTGGAAGAGGGTCAGCCCGTCGTCCGCCGCGAAGGCACCGATGTGACCATCGCGACGCTCGGCCCCACGCTGTACCGCGCGATGGAGGCAGCTGAGACGCTGGAGTCCGAGTACGGGGTGTCCGCTGAGGTCATCGACCTGCGCTTCATCGCCCCGCTGGATCTGACGGTGGTGTTGGAGTCGGTGAAGAAGACCGGCCGCCTGCTGCTGTCGTCGGACGCCGTGGATCGTGGCTCGTTCCTCCACGATGTCGCCTCCCGGGTGCAGACCCTGGCGTTCGACAGCCTCGACGCTCCGGTCACCGTGGTGGGTTCGCGCAACATCATCACGCCCGCCGCTGAGCTGGAGAAGTTGTTCTTCCCGCAGCCTGAGTGGATCGTCGACGCCATCCACGAGCGGATGCTCCCGCTGAAGGGCCACACGCCCGAGTCGAACCAGACCGACGGCGAAATCGTCCGCCGGGCGAAGCTGGGCCTCTGACGACGGTGGGCCGGGCGTCGCTTCGGTGTCGCCCGGCCCACCATCTCGCAGACCGCCCGTGACGTCGCAGACCTGGGCGTGACGTCGCAGACGGCCTGCGGGGTCGCAGACAGTCCTCTGGCTGCGACGTCGGCCGAGGTCTGCGACGTCCGACGGAGGTCTGCGACGTTCGGCCGAAGTCTGCGAAGTGCGCAGCGATGCAGTGAAAAGGAGAAGCATGACCACCACGATCAACGACCCCAGTGCCACCCCGGTCGAGCGACTCGACGCGCTGCGGGAGCACCTCGCAACCAACCCGGATTTCCCGCCCTTCGTGACGGAATCCAACAACCACGTCCACACCATCTACAGCTTCAGCCCGTACACGCCCGCCATGGCGGCGTTGCGGGCCCGCGAGGCCGGGCTGACCGTCGTCGGCTCCGTGGACCACGATTCGGCCGCCGGCGCCGCGGAGATGACGGCGGCCGCTGAGGCCGTCGGGCTCGGCTCGGTCACCGGCTTCGAGTGCCGCGTCTACGTGCACTCCGCCGACGACGTGGCGGCGGGTCGCGCCCCGTTCCACGACCGGAAGCTCAACAACCCGGACACCGCCGGCATCGTCTACATGACGGTGCAGGGCATCCCCGCGTCGTCGCGCGACGCGGCCGCGGAGTTCCTCAAGCCCATCCGCGAGGCGCGGCTGAAGCGCACCGCCACCATGGTGGAGAACGCCAACGCGATCCTGGAGAAGCTCGGCGCCCCGTTGATCGATGTGGAGACCGACATCGTCGGGCGCTCGCAGTTCCTGCTCGGTGGCACGGTCACCGAGCGTCACCTCCTGGCCGCGATGGCGGACAAGCTGATCGCGCACTTCGGGCGCGGCGAGTCGCTGGTCGACGGGCTGGCGCAGCTGGGGCTGAGCCTGTCCGACAAGGTCAAGGCGCAGCTGGCCGACGTCGACAACCCGCACCTCACCTTCGACCTCCTGGGCGTGATGAAGGCCGAGTTCCTCGACCAGATCTACGTCATCCCCGGGCGGTTCGAGGACGGCGGCGAATGCCCGACGATGGCTGAGGTGATCGCCTTCGCCAAGTCGATCGGGGCCATCCCGTGCTACGCGTACCTGGGTGACGTCACGGCGTCGCCGACGGGGGACAAGAAGGCGGAGAAGTTCGAGGACGACTTCCTCGACGAACTCGTCGAGTTCCTCGGCGAGATCGGGATGCCGGCCATCACGTACATGCCGCCGCGCAACACATCCGCGCAGATGGCGCGCATCGCTGACCTGGCGGACCGCAACGGCCTGCTCGAGGTGAGCGGTGTGGACATCAACACGCCGCGTCAGGTGTTCAACTGCCCCGAGCTGCAGCGCCCGGAGCTGGACCACCTGAACGACGCGACGTGGGCGATGGTCGCCCATGAGCGGCTCGCCGAGCACGACCGTTCGCTCGGCCTGTTCGCCGAAAACTCGCCCTTCGCCGGGCTGCCGCTGAAGGAGCGCGTTGCCCGCTACTCCGCAGTCGGCCGGGAAATGGTCCAGGACGGCCTGTCCGTCGCCGAAGCCGCGGCGCGGCTCATCCCCTGAGCCAGCCGCCCGGCTCAGGAACCGTTAAGGAGAAACCCATGACCATCACCACTATCGCCCCGATGGTGCGGGGCGCGTACCTCGCCCGGCACGGCGTCCCCGTCGTCCTCACGCTGAGCGACCCGGCAGAGCCCGCCGGGCCCGTCAGCCTTCAGGCGGCCTCGATCGACGAGCTGCCCGACGCACTCCAGGGCGCCGAACTCCCCCTCCCCGCTCAGCTCGCCGTCGAGGTGGCGGGGGAGAGCTACTCGTTCGCCGTCGAGACCCTCGGCGACGTCTCCGTCCTGCCCGACGCGAAATCGGCCGAGGCGCGTTCCGCGGCGTTCCGCTCCGAGGTGGTGGCCGGCAAGGTCGCCGTCGTGACCGGCGGCGCGCAGGGCTTCGGCGCTGAGATCGTGCACGGCCTCGTCGACTCCGGCGCGTTCGTCTACATCGCCGACCTCAACATCGACGGCGCCACCGCCCTCTCCCAGGAGCTGGGCACGGACCGCACCGCGGCCATCAAGGTCAACGTCGGCGACGAGGACTCCGTCGCCGCGATGGCTGAGGAGATCGCCCGGCGCACCGGTGGTCTCGACCTGGTCGTCTCCAACGCCGGCGTCGTGCGCGCCGGCCCGGTGTTGGAGCAGGAGTTGAAGGACTTCGCCTTCACCACCGACATCAACTACACGGCGTTCTTCCTCGTCACCAAGCACCTGGGTCGCCTGCTCGCGGCCCAGCACCTCACCGCGCCCGAGTGGACCACCGACATCATCCAGATCAACTCCAAGTCCGGCCTCGTCGGCTCGAACAAGAACGGCGCCTACGCGGGCTCGAAGTTCGGCGGCATCGGGCTGGTGCAGTCGTTCGCGTTGGAGATGGTGGAGCACGGCGTCAAGGTCAACGCGATCTGCCCGGGCAACTTCTACGACGGCCCGCTGTGGTCGGACCCGGACCGGGGCCTGTTCGTGCAGTACCTGCGCTCCGGCAAGGTACCTGGCGCGACCACCGTCCAGGAGGTCCGCGACTTCTACGAGGCCAAGGTGCCGCTGCGTCGCGGCACGTACGGCGCCGACGTGATGCGCGCGGTGTACTACATCGTCGAGCAGGCCTACGAAACGGGCCAGGCCATCCCGGTCACCGGCGGTCAGGTCATGCTGAGCAGCTAGGGCTGGGTGAGTTCGTCGTCGCGGTCCGTCGGGTCAAGCCCGGCGGACCGCGATTGCGTTCTGTTGGATGAAGCTGAGGTCGTCGCCGCCTGCGCTGGGCAGCTGGCGCGTGAGCTCGTGGGGGCTGGTCAGGGCAGGCGGCTCTCGGATTGCTACTGGGTTTGGTGCCGTCTTTGGGCATGAATCCAGCACTTGAGCTGGGCGCGATGTTTCAGTGCTGGGTCTAGTGCCATGGACGGAGCCAACCTCAGCAGTGAATTGCGACGGCGTGCTGGCGGCGACGAGGCCCGCCAGGCCGAGGAGCTCGAGGCGCACCTGCGGCTGCTGTGGCAGCACCCCAGCGTCGTGTCGGCCACGTACTGGCGGATCTCCGACGTCGACGCCTGGCTCGGCGCCCCCGCCGGGCTGGTGCGGCTCGACGGCACCCCGAAGCCGGCCTACCACGCGCTGCGTCGCCTGGTGAAGGAGGAGTGGTGGACGCCGCCGGCCACGCTGCGGACGGACGCCGAGGGTCGGGTCGCCGTCGAGGGGTGGAAGGGGCGCTACCGGGCTGTGGCCGACGGGGTCGCCGTGGACTTCGACCTCGCCGACGCCCAGCCTGAGGACCTGACGCTGCGCTGAGGCTTCGGGAGTGCCGGGTGAGGCTGGACAAGGCAGCAACCGCGGAGGCCGGCGCACCCCAGACTCGGCAGGCGACCCCAGCACTCCGTCGCAATTCACTGCTGGGTTTGAGCCCGTCTATGGAGCGAAACTCAGCACTGGAGTCGAGCGCCTGCACTCAGTGCTGAGTTCGTGCCCAAGGACGGCACCAAACTCAGCAGTGAGCCGAAAGCCGCCTGCCGGACTCAGGCGCTGCGGCCTGACGCGCTGGCTGCCTTGCCCAGCGCAGGCGGAGGCAACCTCGGCTTCCAGAGCTCAACCCGCAGGAGGGCCCGGCGCTGACACCCGTCAGCCGCCGGGCCCTCGTCCCGGGCCGGTGTGTGGAGGTCAGCGGTGCTGCTGGGCCATCCACTGCCAGATGTGCTGACCGTTGTGCTGGGGGTCGTTGCGGGCGACGTAGATCCACGACCAGTGCCCCATGAACTGGTGGCCCTGCCACGTCACCGTGTCGTACAGCGTGACGATGGCGTCGTCGATCAGCGCCGCCGCCCGCCCGCTGTTGGGCTCCCAGGGCAGGACGGTGTCGTCCTTCGAGTGCACCAGCCACGTCGGGGTCGAGCCGACGCTCTGCAACTCGGCGTCCGTGAAGAAGTTGGGGGTCGCACCGGGACAGATGGGGACGACGGAGGCGAACTTCTCCGGGTACTCGACCGCCATCTTGAGCGACATGTAGCCGCCGTTGCTGCAGCCCAAGACGTGCACCCGTTGCGGGTCGATCTTGTGGTTCGACGCGAGCAGCTCGTCGACGAGCGCGGCGATCTTCGGCGCGAAACCGTCGCCGTCGGTCATCCACGCGCTGGGCGACTGCGGGGCGACGACGTACGCGCCCCCGAAGATCTGCTGCGCCTCCGGCGTGACGAAACCGACTGCGCCACGGTTGCCGCGCAGTTGTGCCTCGTTCGTCTGGCGCGCGCCCATGCCGCCTTCGCCGCCTCCGTGCAGCCAGACGATCAGCGGGTGCTTGCCGCCCTTGCCGTGGCCGTTGTTCCTGGGGCTGAACAGGCGGTAGTTCAGCCCGGAGATGGAGGTCCCGTAGCTGAAGGCGTCCACCTCGGGGTTCGTCAGTTCACCTTGGACGAATCGGGCGATCGTCACCTGGCGCTGGTTGCGCAGCCGGAGCGGGGCGTTCTGCGTGATCGTGTAGGTGAGGTTGAATTCGACGTTGCGCCCGGCCGGGACGGTGTAACCCAGGGTGGCGCCCCCTGGAACGCCCTCGGCGGTTGCCAGTTCGAGGGTGATGTTGCCCCGGTTGTCGACGCGGGCCGCAGTCACGTCGCGGTGGACGTCGTAGGTGCCGAGGGTGAGTTGGTTCGAGGAGGCGGGGAGCGGGCTCTCCGCCCGGGCAAGCACCGAGAAGGTCTCGAGGGTCAGGCTCGAGGGGTCGAACTGTCCGAGCACGCCGGCCCGGATGGTCAGCGACGTCACCTGCTCGCCGCCGTCGAGCACTGTGGCGTTCAGGTCGAAGCCCACCGAGGTGGACGCCGAGGCCACCTGCGGGAGGGTGGCCACTGCCGGGATTGCTGCGGCCGAACCGAGCAGGGCACGTCGTGTGAGGGGTTGCATCATTCCGAGACTCCTTCGTCTGGGGCTGGGATTTGTCCAACGCATCCGCCGTGGGCCTCGTCGTGGAGGTCGTGGCGGACATGATCATTACCCGGCCTCGTGGGGTGCAGGACGGAGAGCCGCTGCATGATCGGACGCCTCGGCGGCACAATCGGTCGTCGCAAGGCAGGCGCTTGGCGCCACATCCAGCACTGGTGGGCTCAGGATGTCCGGCAGCACAGTGCGCTTCGGAGCTGATCCGGCCAGCCGCCCCTCCCCAGGACGGTCGCCATCTGGCGGGCGGCGGCGCATGCTTCCTGATTCGCGCCGGTCCAGCCGTAGCGCAGGGTCCGGCTGTCGTCCTGCACGACATTGAGGTTGTCCCGGTCCATGTCGCGCGTGGCGTCCTGATGGTCGGCCAGCCCGTCGAGTTCGAGGATGAGCTTGTAGTCGCGGTAGATCCCATCCACACGTCCGGCCTCGCGGCGCACCTGGCGCTCCGGGATGGGGAGGCCATGAGGGATCAGGACGTTGGTGTGGAACCGCCACTCCAGCGCGCTCTCGATGCCATTCGCTGCTTCGGTGCAGAGCTGGGCCAGGACAG
This sequence comes from Tessaracoccus sp. MC1865, assembly GCF_017815535.1. Taxonomy (NCBI): domain Bacteria; kingdom Bacillati; phylum Actinomycetota; class Actinomycetes; order Propionibacteriales; family Propionibacteriaceae; genus Tessaracoccus; species Tessaracoccus sp. MC1865. Next base: position 537,619 of record NZ_CP072596.1, read on the forward strand.
CACGGTGCCCGACGCGCGACCGGCCGTCGACCGCCTCGCTGATCCGCTGGGTCGTCGTCTTGTCCTTCGCCAGTGCCCTGGCCACTGCGCTGACGGTTTCGTTCTCGTCCCCAGTGTCGGCGATGTCGAGCAGCGCCTCCTCCACCGACGTCCGCGGCAGCGTGTACAGGCGCCTGCGCTCGCCTCTGCGGAAGGTGATGCGCCACTCGTCGAGGGTGAAGTCCTGATGGTCGGTGGGGACCCAGATGGTCACGTCGGTAGGAGCCTCGCGGACGATGTCGTACACGTGGCCCGCCGCGCGGCCGCCGACCGCCGCCTCCTTCCCCCCACGGAGGATTCCCGCCCAGGCGGCCGCTGTGAACGACGGCGCCCCGAGGAGGTACAGCCCTTGAGCCACCGGCCGCCAGCCCTGCGCCATGCGTGAGATGACCTTGCGGCTCAGCCCGCCGTCGAGGAGTTGCCGCGTGCTGAGCACCCCGGCCTGGTCTGCGGCCAGCTTCTCGAGGGATGAAGAGAGATGTTGTCGATGTCGCACGGCGCCAGTCTGTGCTCGCGTGGGTGCGATGGGGAGGGGCTGGCGGCAACGGACAACACCTCAGGGGCAACTGACAACACGAAGGTCCTCCGGGACAACACTTGGCGCGGGTTGGACAACACCCTGTGTGGCCTGAGCCCGCCAGGCGACCTCAGTTCGCCGTCGGGTTTCACCGCTGAGTTTGAGCCCGTCTATGGCGCCAAACCCAGCACTGAGGCCGAGCGGTCGACGCCAGTGCTGGGTTTGTGTCCATGGACGGCATCAAAGCCAGCAGTGACCTGCAGTCGCCTGCCGGGCTCAGTCTGAGCGGGGATCGCGCGATTGCTGCTTTGGCCAGAGCAGGTGACGGCAGCCTCGGCTTGCAGGGCCTGACCGCTGGCGGGCGCAAGTCGCCTGCCGGGTTCAGGCCCAGCGGGGATCATGCGGTTGCTGCCTTGCCCAGCGCAGGTGACGGCGCCTCGGCCGCCAGCGCCTGACCCGGGACGAGCTCATGTCCGCCCGGGCTCTTCAGCCCCTGACGGCCTGCGTCGGGTGGGCAAGTTGCGGCCGAATCGGGTTGCGCTGAACGAGGCAGCAAACGCGCAGGTGGGTGCTGCCCCGGCCCGCCAGGCGACCTCAGTTCGCCGTCGGGTTTCACCGCTGAGTTTGAGTCCGTCTATGGCGCCAAACTCAGCACTGAGGCCGAGCGGTCGACGCCAGTGCTGGGTTTGTGTCCATGGACGGCATCAAAGCCAGCAGTGACCTGCAGTCGCCTGCCGGGTTCAGGCCCAGCGTGGATCATGCGGTTGCTGCCCTGCCCAGCGCAGGTGACGGGGCCTCGGCTCTCAGCGCGTGACCCGAGACGAGCTCACGTCCCCCCCCGAGTGCCCCAGCCCCGGCGGCTTCGGAGGGGCGGGGGAGTTGCGGCCGAATCCCGGTCGCACTGAAAGCGGCAGCAAACGCGGAGGCGGGCGCCGCCCCCGGCCCGCCAAGCGACCTCAGTTCGCCGCCGGGTTTCACCGCTGAGTTTGAGCCCGTGTATGGCGCCAAACCCAGCACTGAGGCCGAGCGGTCGACGCCAGTGCTGGCTTTGTGTCCAAGGACGGCATCAAAGCCAGCAGTGGTCGGCAGTCCGCCCACCAAGCTCACGGGTGTTGGCCGTGCCAGGCCCGACACGTCGAGCGGGATCATGCGGTCCAGCAGCCGACCACACAGCCCCGTGTCAGGAGGCGACCACGGCGGTGGTGCCCCGCAGGATGAGCTGCGTCGGCAACTGACGGTGCGGGTCAGTCATCTCGCGCCCGGCCAGCAGGTCGAGCAGCATGCTCAACGCCATCGCGCCGATCGCCTGCAACGGCTGGGCGACGGTGGTCAGACCCTGCCTAGCCGCCTCAGGCACGTCGTCGAAGCCCACCACGGACAGGTCTTCGGGGACCCTCAGGCCGCGAGCGTGGGCCGCGGCGATCACCTGCAGCGCCGACACGTCGTTGGCCGCGACGATCGCCGTCGGGCGGTCAGGGTCGTCGAGCAGCCGGGCGGCGGGTTCGGCAGCGCCGACGGCGGTGTAGTCGCCGGACAGCACGTGCCGCTCGTCGAGGGGCACCTTGGCAGCTGCCAGGGCCTTGCGCAGGCCGGCCTCGCGTGAGACGGCGGAGGCCAGGTCGTCGCGGCCACCCAGGTAGCCGATCCGGCGGTGCCCCAGCCCCAGCAGGTGGTTGACGGCGGAGCGCGTGCCGCCCTCGTCGTTGACCGAGACGGCGGGCCGGGTGAGGTCCAGCCGCTGCGGGTCCACGGCCACCACCGGGAAGTTCCCGGAGGTCGCCTCGACGCTGGGCGTCACGATGATGGCGCCGTCGATCAGGCTGCCGGCCAGGCGGCCCAGCAGCTTCTGCTCCCAGCCGGTGGGGGCGTGCGGGTTGTGGGAGGCGCCGGCCCAGGCCATGATCTCCAGATCGGTGCCCTCGGCGGCGGCGCCGACGCCCTTGAGGATCTCGGCGGAGTAGGGCTCGAACTGGCTCACCAGCACCCCGACGACCCCCGTGCGGCGGGCGCGCAGCGACTGGGCCCCGATGTTGCCGACATAGCCGAGCTCATCGATGACCTGCTGCACGCGCTGCTGGGTGTCTGCGGCGATGCCGTCGCGCCCGTTCATGACCTTCGAGATCGTCGATACCGACACGCCCGCGGCGCGGGCGACATCAGTGATCGTCACTCGACGCATGAACCCTCCCTCCACAGTCCGTACGCATGCATGTCAGCCTCATCAGCCCTTGACGGCGCCGCTGAGGCCGCCCACGATCCGACGCTCGAAGATGCTGAAGAACAGCAGTGCGGGGAGCATGGACAGCGACGTGAACGCCAACACCGCGGCGGTGTTCACCGAGTGCTGCGACGCGAACGCCTGGACGCCCAGGGGGAGAGTGTACTTCTCCGGGGAACTCAGGATGAACAGCGGCAGCATGTAGTTGTTCCAGGCGCCGATGAACGCCAGGATGCCCGTCGTGATGACGCCCGGCAGCGACAGCGGCAACACCATCCGGAAGAAGAAGCCGACGCGGCCGGAGCCGTCGATCATCGCTGCCTCTTCGATCTCCTTGGGGATGGCACGCAGGAACGGCACCAGGATGATCACGGTGACCGGCAGCGCGAACGCGATCTGCGGCAGGATGATGCCGGCCAGGCTGTCGGTGAGCCCCAGGGTCCGGATCAGGATGTACAGGGGCGTGATGGCGACCGTCAGCGGGAACATCAGCCCTGCGGCGAACAGCGAGAACAGGGCGTTGCGGCCCCGGAACTGGTAGCGCGCGATGACGTAGCTCGCTGCCAGGGCCAGCGCGACGCAGCCCACCGTCGTCAGGGTGGCGGAGATCGTCGAGTTGCCGAACTGGATCCAGAAGGTGCTGGAGGTCAGCACGTCGGTGTAGTTCTCGAGGACCCAGGGACTCGGCAGGCCGGACGGGTCCGTCGTGATCTGCGAGTTGCTGCGGAAGCCGCCGAGGATGATGTACAGCACCGGCCCGATGCACAGCGCGATCAGCACCGTGGCGAGCAGGTAGAGGCTGGGGCTACCCCAGGGGACGCTGGATTTGCTCTGCTTCTTGCCCCCATAGGGGCGGCGAGCGGCCCGGCTACGTTGGGTGAGGGCGGCCTGGGACATCAGTTCTTGTCCTTTCCGGGCTTCTCCGTGAGGGCGCCCTCGGTGTCGCGGCGCAGCACGAAGCGCTGATAGGTCAGAGCGATGACCAGCGAGATCAGGAAGATGACGACGGCGACGGCGTTGCCGTAGCCGTAGTTACCGGCGAGGCGGCCCTCGCGGACCATGTAGGTGGCCATCGTCGAGGTGCCGGCGGTGTCTGCCACGTACTGACCCCAGATGATGTAGACGAGGTCGAACAGCTGCAGGGAGCCGATGATCGACAGGAACGCCCAGATGCGGATGGTGGGGCCCAGCAGCGGCAGCGTGATGGCGCGCTGGATCTGCCAGTAGGACGCACCGTCGACGGCGGCCGCCTCGTACAGCTCATCGGGGATGCCCTGCATACCCGCGAGCATGAGGATCACCGCGAAGCCGATGTACTTCCAGGAGATGATGACCATCAGGGTCCAGATGGCGATCTTCGGGTTCGCGATCCAGTCCTGCTGGAGCACGTCCAGGCCGATCTTGCCGAGGAAGTCGTTGAGGGCGCCGGTGCTCTGCAGCATCAGGGACCACCCGGTGCCGACGATGACTTCGGCGATGACGTAGGGGACGAAGATCAGCACCCGGATGAGGGAGCGGCCCCGGACCTGTTGGTTGAGGAGGAGGGCGAATCCGATCGCGATCGGCCCCTGCATGACGAGGGACGCAATGACGATGAAACCGTTGTGCTGCACCGCGGAGAGGAAGAGACCGTCGGTGAAGATGGTGACGTAATTCTGCAGCCCGATGAACTCGGTAGGCGGGCCGAAGCCGCGCCAGCGGAAGAAGCCGTAGTAGGCCGCCATGAACACGGGGAAGATGACGAAGCCTACGAACATCACGATCGCAGGGCCCGCGAGGAGCAAGATCTCCGCGCGCTTGAGCCAGTCAGCCCGTGCTCGGCGCGGCCGGCCGGCCCGGGCCGGCGCCGTGGAGGCGCCGACCCGAGCAGTAGTGGTGGTGGTGACAGTCACGACCGGCCTCCGTGTCAGCCCTTGGCGGCGGCGGACTCGACTGCGGACACGATGTCCTCAGGCGTGCCCTGGCCGGCGAGCATGTTGACGACGCCGGCGTTGAGCGCGTTGCCCACGTTCTGGCCCAGCAGGGTGTCGAGCCAGACCGTCATGTAGGCCGCGTTGGAGTAGGCGCCGAGGATGTCCTTCAGCGCGGGGTCCTCCACCGCGTCTGCCGCGTCGCCGTTGGCGGGGAGGGTGTTGAACGCCGTGGCGTACGCCTCCTGGTTCGCCTTGCTGGCGTAGAAGTTCAGGAAGTCGGCGCACTCGGCGGGGGAATCGATGTGGCAGGCGTAGCCGTCGGCGCCGCCCATCATCGCCGTCGGGTCGCCTTCGCCGCCCTCGACGGCCGGGAAGGGGAACCAGCCGAGGTCAGGCAGCGGCTTCTCGTCGGGGGTGAGGGAGGCGATGACGCCGGGGTTCCAGGCGCCCATCAGTTCCATACCGGCCAGGTGGTTGGCGACGAGGCCGGCGGAGCTACCCGCGCCCTGCTGGGCGGAGGTGGTGAGGAAGCCCTGGTTGAACGGCTCGGTGTCGGCGAACTTCTGCAGTTCCTTGCCCGCGTCGAGCCAGCACTGGTCGGAGAAGTCGAGCTCTGCGGCCTTGTTGATGGTGTCCTCGCTGCACTGGCGCAGCACGAAGAAGTAGTACCAGTGAGCTGCCGGCCAGGCGTCCTTGCCGCCCAGTGCGATGGGCTCGACGCCCGATTCCTTGAGCTTGGCGACGGCGTCGTTCAGCTCGTCCATGTTCTCGGGCGTGCCCTCGATGCCGGCCGCCTCGAAGAGGTCCTTCGAATAGTAGATGCCGCCGGGCAGGAGCGAGGTGGGGAGGCCGTAGATCTTGCCGTCCACGTTGAAGGTGTTGACGATCGCGTCGCCGTAAGCCTCCTTGGTCTCGTCGGAGATGGCGTCGGTGATGTCCATGATCTGCTGGGCCTCGACCATGTCGGCCAGCTTGCCGCCGCCACGCGCCATGAAGATGTCGGGCGCGTCGCCGGAGTTGAGCGCCGTCTGCAGGCGTCCGTCCATGTCTTCGTTCTGGATCACCTGGATCTCGAAGGTGACGTTGGGGTTCTCCGCGGTGAATGCCGCGGTGGTGTCCTCCCAGTAGGCCTTACCGGGGCCTGTGGTGGAGTTGTGCCAGAAGCTCAGGGTGACGGGTTCGCCGCCGGCAGCTGAGCTTGCCGCATCGCTGGGCGCTGTGGTCTCGCCGGGCTCAGTTGCCCCGCCGCACGCGCTCAGCAGGAGAGCCGCGATCGCGGTTCCGATGAGGGCCTTCTTCATGTGTGGTTCCTCCCAGTCAGCATTGACTTTGATGGCATTTAGTTGTGCCGTGAGACTAATCCTGGCAAGCTAAGTGCACGATGTCAAACGTTTTCGGTAACGTTTTCGTAACCGACCCACTCACTCGATGACGATGGAGCAGCACATGAATCCCTGGGCCAACACCGAACACCCCCTTGACGAGCGGGTGGACGCCCTGCTCGACGAGATGACGCTCGCCGAGATGGCCGGCCAGCTCGGCGCCTTCTGGCCGCGCCCGAAGGAGCGCGCGGAGGGCGGCGGCGAGGTCGCCCCCATGGAGTCTGTGATGTCGAGCGGCGAGTTCGAGGAGGTCAGCCGCGACGGCCTGGGCCACCTCACCCGCGTGTTCGGCAGCGCGCCCGTCTCAGTGGAGGAGGGGGTGGGGAACCTGGCCAGCTTCCAGAGCCGGGTCGTCGAGCACTCCCGCTTCGACATCCCCGCCATCGCGCACGAGGAGTGCCTGACCGGGCTCACCGCGTGGCGCGCCACCGTCTACCCCGCGGCCATCGCATGGGGCGCGACGTTCGACCCGGCGCTCATCGAGGAGATGGCCTCGGCCATCGGGCAGGACATGGCCGCGCTCGGGGTCCACCAGGGCCTGTCGCCGCTGCTCGACGTGGTGCGCGACTACCGCTGGGGCCGCGTCGAGGAGACCATCGGCGAAGACCCCATGCTGGTGGGCACCGTCGGCACCGCCTACGTGAAGGGTTTGCAGGGCGCGGGCGTCCTCGCCACGCTCAAGCACTTCGTGGGCTACTCCGCCTCCCGCGCCGGCCGCAACCACGCGCCGGTCAGCATCGGCACGCGTGAGATCGAGGACATCCTGCTGCCCCCGTTCGAGATGGCGGTCCGCGAGGGCAAGGTGGCCAGCGTGATGAACTCCTACTCGGACCTCGACGGGGTGCCCGCCGCCGCCAGCCGCCACCTGCTGACGCACGTGCTGCGCGAACGCTGGGGCTTCGAGGGCACCGTCGTGTCCGACTACTGGTCCGTGAGCTTCCTCAAGGCGATGCACCGCGTCGTCGACGACCTGACCGAGGCCGGCGCGCTCAGCCTGCACGCGGGCATGGACGTGGAACTGCCCGAGACCGGCGCGTTCGGGCACCTCGAGGAAGCCGTCGAGCGCGGCATCCTCACCGAATCGGACATCCGCCAGGCCGCCCGCCGCGTGTTGCGCCAGAAGATCCAGCTGGGTCTGCTCGACGAGGGCTGGGACCCGGCCACGGCCGGCGCTGCCGTCGACCTCGACAGCCGGCGCAACCGCGACATCGCCCGCCGCGTGGCGGAAGAATCCATCGTGCTGCTCGCCAACGACCAGAACCTGCTGCCGCTCCAGGCGAAGAGCATCGCGTTGGTCGGCCCCACCGCCGACGACGCGCTGACCTTCCTCGGCTGCTACTCCTTCCCGAACCACGTCATGCAGCGCCATCCCGACATGGAGATGGGACTGGACATGCTGTCGTTGGCCGACGCCCTGCGCGCGGAGTTCGCGGGGGCTGAGGTCGCCGTCGAGAAGGGTGTGCCCATCCTCGAGCCCGACACCTCCGGGATCGCGGCGGCGGTGGAGGCGGCCAGGAACGCCGAGGTCGCCGTCGTGGCGGTCGGCGACAAGGCCGGCATGTTCGGCCACGGCACCTCCGGCGAGGGCTGCGACGCCGTCGACCTCCGCCTCCCCGGCGCCCAGGCCGACCTCGTCGAGGCCGTCCTCGCCACCGGCACCCCGACGGTGCTGCTGGTGGTCTCGGGTCGCCCCTACTCGCTCGGCGCGTTCGCGGACCGGGCGGCCGCCATCGTCCAGGCCTTCATGCCCGGCGCCGAGGGCGGCATGGCGATGGCAGGGGTGCTGTCCGGCCGCGTGAATCCCACCGGCAAGCTGCCCGTCGGCATCCCGAACCATCCGGGCGGCCAGCCCGGCACCTACATCGCGCCCCCGCTGGGGTGGTTCTCCGATGGCGTGTCCAACCTGGACCCGCGGCCGCTGTTCCCGTTCGCCCACGGCAGCTCCTACACGTCCTTCGAGATCTCCGATCTCCAGCTCTCCGCCAGCGAGGTGCCCGTCGACGGCGAACTCACCGTCACCGCCACCGTCGCCAACACCGGCGACAGGGCGGGCGCCGAGGTCGTCCAGGTGTACCTCTCGGACCTCACCGGCCAGGTGGTGCGCCCCCTGAAGCAGTTGGTCGCCTATGCGAAGGTCCCGCTGGAGGCGGGGGAGTCGCGGACGGTCACGTTCGGCCTGCACGCGGATCTGATGAGCTTCACGGGGCTGGCCAAGACCCGCATCGTCGAGCCCGGCGCCATGGAGGTCAAGGTGGGTGCGAGCAGCGAGGACACGCCGCTCGTCGGCGCCTTCACCCTCACAGGCGCGGTGCGCGAAGTGGGCGAGGGCCGTGTGCTGGTCCCGTCGATCTCCCTAGGCTGATCCCATGGCATTCTTCGACCTCACTCCCGCCGAGCTGGCCACCTACGCGCCGGCACTCGACGAGCCCGCCGATTTCGACCAGTTCTGGGCCCGCACCTTCGAGGAGCACGGCTCCGGCCCGCTCGACTTCACCTGCGAACCCGTCGAGACGCACCTCGCGGTGCTGGACGCGTTCGAGGTGAGCTGGCTCGGATTCGACGGCCACCGCGTCTACGGGTGGCTCGCGCTGCCCCGGGGCATCGAGGGGCCGCTGCCCGCCGTAGTGCAGTACACCGGGTACTCCATGGGCCGCGGCATGCCGTTCGAGAACATCCACTTCGCCGTCGGAGGGTACGCGCAGTTCGTGATCGACGCGCGCGGTCAGGGATGGCGCAACGGCAGCCCCAAGCCGGGCAGCGAGGACCCGGGGCTGCGGACGTCGGGCAGCGTGCCCGGCTTCATGACCGCCGGCGTCCTGGATCCGGAGGGCTACTACTACCGTCGCCTGTTCGTCGACGCCGTGCGGTTGGCCGAGGCCGCCGCCGGCCACGAGCGGGTGGATGCCGACCGGTTGTTCATCACCGGCGGCAGCCAGGGCGGCGCCATGGCGCTGGCGGTGGCCGGGCTGGCTCGGCACCGGGGCGTGCGGATCGCCGGGTGCGCGGCCGACGTGCCGTTCATGTCGCACTTCCGCCGGGCCATCGGGCTGACCGACGCCTACCCGTACAAGGAGGTCGCCGACTACCTGGCGGCCTACCCGCAGCGGGCCGAGCAGGTGATGCGCACGCTGTCGTACTTCGACATGATGTCGATGGCCGCGCGGGCGGAGTCGCCTGGGCTGTTCTCGGTGGCGCTGATGGACCAGATCACCCCGCCGTCGACGGTGTACGCCGCCTACCACCACTACGCGGGCGACAAATCCATCGAGGTCTACCCGTTCAACGGCCACGAGGGCGGCGGCGGGTACCAGGTGGAGCGAATCCACCGGTGGCTGGCTGGGCTGAGCGGCTAACCGCATTTTGGACTGCGGAGTTCCTGGGCATACACGCCCAGGAACTCCGCACTTGACGAGGGTCTCTCTCGGTGAGCGGTGTTGTCTGAGGACGCTGAGGTGTTGTCCGTTCCCGGTCGGGTGTTGTCCGTTCGCTCGAAACGCTGGCCGTTGCTCCGACGGCGCGCTCAAGGTGGGCGTATGCGACCCCGACAGTCTCTACCCCCACCCCTCCGGCGCCTCGCTGACGACCAATCGGGCGTACTCACCACCGCGCAACTGACCGACGGTGGGCTCAGCCAGGATGTGATCTCGCGCATGGCGCGAGACTGGCACCGCATCGCCCAAGGTCTGTACCTGCTCGACCCGCCGTCGTTCCTCGGCGCGGCCTGGGCGGGCGTTCTCCGGGGCGGCGCTGACGCGGCGGTCGGTAGCCGGGCGGCCGGATTCCTGCACGGCGTGGTCCGCGACGAGCCCTCGGACGTGACCATCTGGGCGCCGCGCGAGCACCTGGGGTTCGCCGTCGGCGAGTGGAGCGTGCGGTTCCGGAGGTCCAGCCGTCGCGGGCGTCTCACCCCGCGGCGCACCAGCGTCGAAGAGACGCTGCTGGACATCGCTGACGAAGCAGACGAGAACGAGGCCGTCTCGGCCGTGGCTCGTGCCTTCGCGCAGAAGAAGACGACACCGGGGCGCGTCCTGGCGACGGTCGGGAAGCGGAGGGCCGTCCGGCACAGGGCTGTGCTGGAGGAATTGTCGACGGCCGCTGGGAGGGGCATCGAGTCGGCCCTCGAGTGGCAGTTCCACCGGAAGGTGCTGCAGGCCCACGGATTGCCGCTGCCTGACAGGCAGGTCCAGCGCGAGGCGGGCCGCGTCGACAGCAGGTACGAGGAATACCGCCTCATCCTCGAACTGGACGGTAAGCGTGACCACGGTAACTGGTCCCGCGACATGCGCCGCGACAACGCCAACATCGTGGACGACGACAGCCGCACGCTCCGTTACGGCTGGCACAACACCAATGACGAGCCTTGTGGAGCGGCAACCCAGGTGGCGGCCCTCCGCACTCGAAAAGAACCCTGGCCTGCCGCGGGCTCAGTGAACGATGGGCGCCCAGTTCGGATCGCGCCCGATCAGCGCCGCGAGACGCTCCTCAGGGGTGTGTGACTCGTCCAGCACGACGGGGGTGCCGAACTCGCCCGAAGCGCCCAGCGCCTCGGCGATGGGCGCCATGCCCTCGACCATCCCGGCGGCCACCTCGGGCTCCCATTCGGCGTCCTGGCCGGAGGCCTTCGCCAGGTCCCAGCGGTGCATGAACAGGTCTGCGAGGTAGAACTGCTCGAGCACCTGGCCGAGCGTCTGGTCGCCCTGGCCGACGTCGATGATGCGGGCCACCTGCTCGTCGTCCTCCACGAGGTTCTGCACGTTGGCGGTGTGCTTCCACCATGCGGCGAGCACGTCGTCCCCGACCTCCACGGTGGGCAGTTCCACTCCGGCGCCGTTGAGCATGCCGGGGAGCCAGCCCATGAGGTGGGCCAGCACGTCGCGGGCGCGCCATTCCTGCACGGGGGTGGGTGCGTCCCAGTCGGTGACGTTGGCCGCAATGGCGGCGAGCTTGCCGGCGAGAGCGGAGTGCTGTTCGGCGATCTGATTGGTCATGCGAAGAAGCCTAGAGGGTGAAACGGCGAAAGCCGGGCGTCGGCCTGTGGACAGTCTGGACAGGGCGCCCCAGGTGACCCCGGACCCAGACAGAATGCCCTCGGATCCGCTAACGAGAGGGAAGATCCATGGTGAAGAAGTTTCTCAGCGCCGCAGCAGCCGCGGTGCTGGCCCTGGGGGGCGCAGCCGTCTACGCGCCGCAGGCTCAGGCCGACGGCTCGACCCAGCCGGTAGCGGGGGTCTCGGCGCTCGACGGCGCGAGGGCCGGGTCGTACGCGCTTGCGCTCCCACTCAGCCCGATGAGCGAGGTGCTCTGCTACGCGACGCGCTGCGGCATCTCCACCCCGATCGCCTACGGCGCCGGCGCCTATCGTGAAGGCGCACCCATGCGCGTCAACGTGCTGGGCCAGAAGAACCGCGCCGTACAGGTGCGGGCCTACGCCGCCAAGCGGACGGCGGACGGCAAGCTCGCCGCGGTCGCCATCTCCAACAGTGTCTCCGCCACCCCCACCGGCCCGTCGGGCGACGGTTACGGCCAGGTGCGCGTGGAGGTCACGATCGGCCAGATCCCCGCCGGCTACAACGGCGGTGAGGTCATCGTCCAGACCGCCGACTGGACCCCCACCCTGGGCCTGGTGCCCGCAGACAGCGGCGCCACCGACGCCACGAAGGTGAGCATCACGCAGGTGTTGTCGGCCCGCGGCCGCGACATCGGCTTCCACGAGGAGACCTTCACCGACATCTTCCACCGTCGGGTCGACGCCGCCATCCCTGGCCAGCGCTACTCGGTCCAGATGCTGCGCAGCGGCAAGTGGGTCACCATCGACAACCGTGGCCCGGCCACCGTCGGCGACCTCGGCACCGCGTCCATCCAGGCCAAGGTGCCCGCGGACCTGCCCACCGGCAAGTACCGCACCCGGATCGTCAACATCACCAGGAACCTCACGGACCTGACCCCCGACGCCGAGTTTGCGTACTTCACGTGGACCCTGAACGCCACTCCTCCGAAACCCACAGATCCCGGCTTCAACGTCTACACCACCCCCGGTGTGTGGGACTACAACGGCCGCAAGTGGAAGACCTCCTGCGAGGCGTACTCCGCCACGGAGCGGTGCCGCACGGAGATCTGGGCCACCCAGATCCTGTACCAGGCGGGCACGTTCAACCGGCTCGACGGCTGGGCGTTCAACAACCTGACGTACAAGCCGTCGCCGCGTGCGCTGTGGAAGGGCAACCCGGTGGGCGGCAACGGCACCGTCGGCTACAAGGGCGAGTGGACGGCGACGGACGGCCGGAAGTGGCGCGTCGAGTGCGACACCGCCACCTCGGGTCGTAACGGTTGCCGCGCGTACGCGATGGCGAAGGTGGCCGAGCCGGTGTCGCCGGGTGCCGCCACCTACCGCGTGGTGGACAAGTGGCTCTTCAACAACATCGTCCAGTTCAGCTGATGAGTGCCGCAGACAGGATGCCCATGAAGTCCACGAAAACCTGGCTGGGAGCGGTCATCGCCGCGGCCCTGGCCGTGACTGGTCTCGCTTTCAGCTCCCCGGCAGCGCAGGCGACGGCGGGGGAGGAGACCATCAAGCTGTGCGGAGGCGTCCCCACCGACGGCTCCACCTGCTCCATCGCGGTGGACTCCCAATTCCTCACCACCAGCCCGGAGGAGGGCGTCACGCTGCACGTTTCGGTGCGCGGCGTCCCCAACGTGACCGTCTCGCTGAGCGCGATCGTCTACGAGGTGCGCGACGCCGACAACCGGGTGATGTTCGCCCCCCTCTCGGACCCGGTCATGGTCACCCCCAAGAAGGTCAAGGCGACCGACACCGTCGGCGTCGCGCGGGCCAGCCTCAAGACGCGCGCGCTGCCTGGCGAGTACACCTCCCAGGCGACGATCGCGGTGCAGCCCAGCGACTGGCGGCCCGTACGGGGAATGGTGCTCAACTCGGCAGACCGGTACGCAGGAATGGACCGCGTCTCCCTGGTGAGCAAGCGGCCCCGCGACCGCGGCTTCGAGGCAGCCCCCACGAAGGACGGTGCGTTCACGCGCCTGCTGTACAACGCGTCGAGCTCGGGGCGCTACAGCGTGCAGCTCAAGCAGGGCACGAAGTGGGTCCCGCTCGACGTCAACGGGCCAGTCCAAGGCGCCGGCGCCGGCATCACGAAGCTCCGCGGCCAGCTGCCCGTGGGGCTGGTCTCCGGTCGCTACGAGATGCGGGTGGTCAACGTCACCCACGCCGAGACCGGCCTCACCCCTGTCGGCACGCCGCAGCAGTTCATGGACTGGAAGCTCGCCATGGACAGCAAGCTGTTCAACGTCTACACCACCCCCGGCACGTGGGACCTCAACGGCCGAAAGTGGAAGACCTCCTGCGAGGCGTACTCCGCCACGGAGCGGTGCCGCACGGAGATCTGGGCCACCCAGATCCTGTACCAGGCGGGCATGTTCAACCGGCTCGACGGCTGGGCGTTCAACAACCTGACCTACAAGCCGTCGCCGCGTTCCCTCTGGAAGGGCAACCCGGTGGGCGGCAACGGCACCGTCGGCTACAAGGGCGAGTGGACGGCGACGGACGGCCGGAAGTGGCGCGTCGAGTGCGACACCGCCACCTCGGGTCGTAACGGTTGCCGCGCGTACGCGATGGCGAAGGTGGCTGAACCGGTGTCGGCCGGCGCCACCACCTACCGGGTTGTCGACAAGTGGCTCTTCAACAACATCGTCCAGTTCACCTGATCCACCCCGCACCGACGACACCCGGAGCGGCAGCCTGACGGCTGCCGCTCCGGCGCGTTTATGCGCCCCCTCCCGGCCGATTGTGCGCACAGACCGACAGGTTGTGCTCAGGCGGCGAGCGCCTCTCCGGACGGCTGATTGAGTTGCTCGCGGTATCACGCGGCCACCCGGCCGCGTCCCACTCGACGAGGAGAATTAGATGAAGGTACTTCAGCGTGAGGGTGCAGGGGGCCATCCGATGAAGCGCTCCGCCGTGCGTGTCCTGGCTTTCGCCGGCGTGGCGGCCATGGCTCTTTCGGGTTGCACCGCAGCCCCGGCGCAGCAGGGGACCGAGTCCCCATCTCCTTCGGCTGCGCAATCGGTCAGCGAGACCACCACCACCGGCGACTACACCGAGCGTGAGGTCACCGACGGCACCACGACCTTCATGGTCGTCGACAACCCCGGGGACGGCCCCACACTGTCCTACGGCGCCGAGAGCGGCGTCACGCTGCTCGAGGAGGAGATCGACGGCGCCACGTACGCGTTCAAGGACATGAACGCCAACGGCGAACTCGACGTGTGGGAGGACTGGCGGGTCGAAGCCACCGAGCGCGCCGCCGACCTCGCCGGCCAGATGTCGATCGAGCAGATCGCCGGCCTCATGCTGTTCAGCTCGCACGAGCGCACCCCTGCGGACGGCCTCACCGACGCGCAGAAGACCTACCTGTCCGAGTCCAACCTGCGCGCCGTCCTCAACGCGGCCGGCAGCGACGCCAAGGTCACCGTGCCGTGGGTCAACGAGATGCAGGCGTTCGTCGAGACCCTGTCCACGGAGGACACCCCCTACGTGCCGGTCAACTTCGCTTCCGACCCGCGGTCGACCGCCGGCTCCGGCGGCTACAACGCCGATGGCGCCGACATCTCCCGCTGGCCCTCCAACTTGGGCCTGGCGGCAACGTTCAACGCGGAGCACACCCAGAACTTCGGCGAGATGGCCTCTGCTGAATACCGTGCGCTGGGCATCTCCACCGCGCTGAGCCCCCAGATCGACCTCGCCACCGAACCCCGCTGGCTGCGCGTCGGCGGCACCTTCGGTGAGGACGCAGCCCAGGCGGCCGAACTGGCCGCCGCCTACGTCGACGGCTTCCAGGGCACCGGGGGCGAAGACGCTTGGGGGACGGAATCCGTCAACGCCATGATCAAGCACTTCGCCGGCGACGGGCCGGGCGAGGGTGGCCGCGAGGCCCACACCGACGCCGGCAAGTACGGCGTCTACCCGGGCGACAACCTGGCCGAGCACGTCTCGGTCTTCCAGGGTGCGCTCGACTCCGCAGCAGTCATGACGGCCTACTCGATCGCGCTGGACGCCGACGGCGAGCCACTGTTCGAGGACCGCATGGGCACGGCGTACGACGCCAGCCGCATGGCGATCCTTCGGGAGGACAACTCCTACCAGGGCGTCATCGTCACCGACTGGGGAGTCATGACGGGGGCCAAGGACGAGGGCGCCTTCATCGGCACCGCGTGGGGCGCGGAGGAGCTCAGCCCGGCGGAGCGATACGTCGAGGTGCTGGGCACCGGCCACGACATGTTCGGCGGCGTGAACGACGCCACCTTCCTCCTCGAGGCGGCCGAGCTGTGGCAGACCAAGCACGAGGCCGGCGAACTCGACGTGGACGCGGAGACCCGCTTCCAGGAGTCCGGCGCCCGCATCCTCACCATGTTCTTCAACCCCGGCCTCTACGAGAGCGCCTTCCTCGACCCCGAGCAGTCGGCCGAGACCCTGGCGAGCGAGGACAAGGTGGAGGCCGGCTACGCCGCCCAACTCGATTCGGTGGTCATGCTGAAGAACGACGACGGCACCATCGCCGCGGCCGAGGCAGCACAGTGGTCCGACAAGACCGTGTACATCCCCCAGTCCTACGACGTCGGCACGGCGAGCATCTTCGGCGAACCGGCCTACACCGAGGGCCCGACCATGGACCTCGACGTCGCTGCCAAGTACTTCTCCAAGGTCGTCACCGACGAGGTGGAGAAGGATGCTGACGGAAAGGTCGTCGGCTACACCGCGCCAGACCTGAGCGATGTCGACCTCGTGCTCGTCGGCATGGACAGCCCCGTGGCCGGCGCCGTGTTCGGCAACTCGGGCTTCGACGCCGCGACCGGCGAGTGGTACCCGCTGTCCTTGCAGTACCGTCCCTACACCGCCGACGGCGAGAACGTCCGCAAGGTGTCGATCTCGGGCGACCTTCTCGAGGACGGCACCAAGCAGAACCGCTCCTACTTCGGCAACACCTCGCGCATCTCCAACGAGGCCGACCTGGATTCGTTCGAGCGGGCCGTCGCGGCCGTCGAAGCCAGCGGCAAGGACATCCCCGTCGTGACCGTCCTCAAGGCGGCCAACCCGGTCATCCCGGCGGAGTTCGAGGCGAAATCCGATGCCATCGTCGTCGGCTTCGGCACGAGCGACCAGGCGCTGATCGAGGTCTCCCTGGGCCTGTACGAGCCCAAGGGCCGCCTGCCCATCCAGTTCCCCGCGGACATGGACACCGTCGAGAAGCAGTTCGAGGACGTCGCCAAGGACGTGACGCCCTACACAGACGCCAACGGCAACGTCTACGACTACGGCTTCGGCCTGAACTACGCCGGCCCCATCGCCGGCTGACCAACCACACCGCCCGGGTGGCGGGCCGATCCACTTCGGCCCGCCACCCGTTCCCGGCACCGGGACCCGCCCGGAGCCACAGACGATAAGGAACAAGAAGTGAAGACCAACAAGATTCTGACCACCGGACTCGGCCTCCTGTTCGCGCTGACCGGCGCCCTGGGCGTCACCGCCTGCTCCGCCGGGGACGACGCCGCCGCCCCCGCCGTTAGCGCGCCCGCCGCCAGCGAGGTGGACGTGGCCGAAGACCTGGAGAACGCCCGCCAGACCGTGCTCGAAGCACTCAAGGACGACGACTGGAACCAGGTCATGCTGGCCAGCGACGTCGACGCCCCCACCGTGAAGTACGGCCTCCTCGTGATGCCCTACACCTACTCGGAGAAGACCTCCCGCGTGCAGGGGACCATCGAGATCAAGGACGGCAAGTTCACCATCGAAGCCGATTCCGCCGCCGACGACAAGACCTGGCAGATCGACCAGGACGGCGAAATCTCCGAAGTTTCCGAGTAACCGCCCCCACACCTCATCATTGAACCTGTGCTCGAAGGAGACAAGTAGTGAACGCCAGACCGAAGAAGGTCTCTGATCGCCGGAAGGCGCCAATGCCGAACAAGAGGTTCCTGTGGATCTGGGTCCCCGTCCTCGTGACGGTGACCGCCCTGATCATCGCCGCCAATGTGGCGCTCGTGGTCGGTGGCGGCTGGGTCGCCTCCCAGCTCGGTTCTGGTACCTACACCTTCACCAACTCGGAGGAATCCGAGGGGTGGGACACCGAGTACTACACGGCCGATTTCGCCACCATCGATGATGTCGACGCGGCGGCCAAGGAACTCGTCGAGGAGATCGCCGCCGGCGGCATCGTGCTGGCCAAGAACGACGGCGCGGCCCTGCCGCTCGCCTCGGCCCGGCGGGTCACCATGTTGGGCCGCGCGGCCGCGGACCCCGTCTTCGGCGGCGCCGGCTCCGGCTCCGTCGAGACCCGCTCCGCGGTGACCGCCCGCGGCGGGCTCGAGGGCGCCGGGTTCGAGATCAACGAAGAGGTCTACACGGCCATCGAGGCGTTCGCCGCCGAGAACCGTCGGGGCCACATCGAGATGGACAACCCCGAGGCCTCCAGCTACACCATCGGTGAGCTCCCCGTCGCACAGTACGAGGCCCTCCAGGGCTCGTTCCAGGACTTCGCGGATGCGGGCATCGTCTTCATCGGCCGCCCCGGCGGCGAGGGCGGCGACCTCACCCGTGACATGGCCGGCTGGGACGAGAACGCCGTCGATGGTCAGCACCAGCTGGAACTGAACCAGGACGAGCGCGACCTCATCGAGCTCGCGAAGTCGTCGTTCGACACCGTGGTGGTCGTCGTCAACGCCTCCACCACCATGGAACTGGGCGATCTCCAGGACGACGCCGGGGTCGACGCCATCCTGCTGGCCGGCTCGCCCGGCGCCAGCGGATTCTCTGCGCTCGGCGGTATCCTCGCCGGCGACGTGAACCCCTCGGGCCGCACCGCCGACGTCTGGGCCGCCGACTTCACGAAGGACCCCACCTACGCGAACTTCGGCGACTTCATCTACAACAACATCGAAGCCTCCTTCCCGGTCTCGGCCGTGGAGCGCGCCACCTCCAACGCGACGCTGACCTCCGACGCCCCGTTCGTGAACTACGCGGAGGGCATCTACATCGGCTACCGCTACTACGAGACGGCGGCCGCTGAGGGCTTCATCGACTACGACGACGCGGTGGTCTACCCGTTCGGCCACGGCCTCAGCTACACCGACTTCGCCTGGCGCGTCGTGTCCTCCGAGGCGGGTGCCGTGGACGGCGCCATCTCGGTGGAGGTGGAGGTCACCAACACCGGTGCCGTCGCCGGCCGCGACGTCGTCGAGCTGTACTACTCGGCGCCCTACACGCCGGGCGGCATCGAGAAGGCAGAGGTGGTCCTGGGGGCCTTCGCCAAGACGGACATGATCGAACCGGGCGCCTCAGAGACCCTCACGCTCGAGTTCGCGGTCGAGGACATGGCGTCCTACGACCACCTGGAGAACCGCGCCTACGTCCTGGAGGCCGGCGACTACGAGATCAGCCTGCGAACGGACTCGCACACCCTCGCCGACGGCGTGGAGCCGATCGCCTACACCGTGGACGAGACCGTGGTGTACTCCGGCGACAACCACCGCTCCACCGATCTCACCGAGGTCACCAACCAGTTCGACGGCGTCTCCGAGCAATTCGCGGCCGCGCCCCAGGACGGCAAGGTCGTCTCGATGTCGCGCGCCGACTTCGCGGGCACCTTCCCGACCGCCCCGTCGGAGGATCAGTACGTGGCGGGCGACGCCATCGTCGCCGGCTTCGCACCGTGGGACCACGAGGCTGCGGCCGACGAGTTCGACGGCGACAAGCCTGCCACCGGCAAGGGGTCGGACCTGACCCTTATCGACATGCGCGGCCTGGCCAAGGATGATCCCCAGTGGGCCGAACTGCTGGATTCGCTGACGGTCTCCGAGATGTCCGACCTGCTGCTCAACGGCGCCTACCAGACCGCAGGCATCGGCTCGATCGCCAAGCCGCAGACCCTGGAGCCGGACGGCCCCGCGGGCTTCTCGTCGTTCATCAACTCGTCCATCAACGGCGTTGCCTACCCGTCGCAGTTCCTCATCGCGCAGACGTGGGACGTCGACCTGGGCACCGAGATGGGCCGCATGCTCGGCAACGAGGCGCTCCACAAGGGCATCAACGGCTGGTACGCCCCGGCGGCCAACCTGCACCGCTCGCCGTTCGGCGGCCGCAACTTCGAGTACTACTCGGAAGATCCGCTGCTGTCGGGTGCGCTGCTGACCTCTGTGGCCAACGGTGTCGCCGAGAAGGGCGTCTACACGATGCTCAAGCACTTCGCGCTCAATGAGCAGGAGACCAACCGCGTCAACAACGGCATCGCCACGTGGGCGACCGAGCAGACGATCCGCGAGCTGTACCTGAAGCCCTTCGAGATGGCCGTCAAGAACATCTCGATGGACGTGTCCTACATTTCGGGTGCCGATGGCACCCGCACCGACACCACCATCGGCGCGGCGGGCATCATGAGCTCCTTCAACCGCATCGGCTCCACGTGGGCCGGCGGCTCCGAGGCGCTGATGACCAACGTGCTGCGGAACGAATGGGGCTTCCAGGGCTTCGCGATCTCGGACTTCAACCTGTACCCGTACATGAACCCCAACCAGAGCATCAGCGCGGGCACGGACCTGACGCTGACGTTCCAGCCTTCGAAGTCCTTCGTGGACACGACGTCGGCGAAGGCCGTCACGGACATCCGCAACGCCACCCACAACATCCTGTTCACGGTGGCCAACTCCAACGCGATGAACGGGCTGGCCCCGGGCGCGACGGTGGACTACACGCCCCCCACCTGGGTCTACATCCAGTACGCGGTCACCGCCGTGCTGGGCGCCCTGGTCCTGCTGGGCGCGTTCCTGGTGTGGCGCCGGGTGCGCAGGCACTCCGGTGAGGTCAGCGCAGCCTGACCCACACCGACGGTTGACGACAACTGCGGGGCCCGCTTCCGAGCGGGCCCCGCAGCTGTGTGTCCGGCGTCAGAACCAGGCGCGCACGACGCTGTCGAAGCGGCTGAGCGCCGAGCCGATCGCCATGTGCATGTCGAGGTACTGGTAGGTGCCCAGCCGCCCGCCGAACAGCACGCGTGGTTCGTCCGAGGCGGCCTGCCGGTACTGCTCCAGGACGGCCCGGTCCTCGGAGGTGTTGACGGGGTAGAACGGCTCGTCTGCCGCCTGCGCGAAGCGGGAGAACTCCCGCACCACGACGGTGCCGGAACGGTGGGTGCGCTCGGGGTGGAAGTGTTTGAACTCCAGCGTGCGCGTGTAGGGGACGTCCTCGTCGCACTCGTTGATGACTGCGGTGCCCTGATGGTCATCGACGTCGAGCACGCGACGGTCGAAATCCACCGTCCGCCAGCCGAGGGCCCCGTAGCGGTGCCCGAAGTAGCGATCCAGCGGGCCGGTGTAGACCACGGGCACCTGGCCGACGGCGGAGCCGCGGCTGAATTCGTGCCCGGGCTCCAGGAAATCCACGCCCAACCGGACGTCTATGCGGGGATGGTCCGCCATGCGCTGCAGCCAGGCGGCGTAGCCGTCGCGGGGCATGCCCTGGTAGGTGTCGTTGAAGTAGCGGTTGTCGTAGGTGAAGCGCACCGGGAGCCGGGTGATGATGCTCGACGCGAGTTCGCGCGGGTCCGTCTGCCACTGCTTGGCCGTGTAGCCGCGGATGAACGCCTCGTACAGGGGCCGGCCGATCAGTGAGATCGCCTTCTCCTCAAGGTTGCCCGGTTCGCGCCCGCCCAGCTCAGCTGCCTGCTCCGCGATGAGACCGCGAGCCTCGTCGGGGCTCATGCCGCGACGGAAGAACTGGTTGATGGTGCCCAGGTTGATGGGCAGCGGGAACACCTCGCCGCGGTGACGGGCGTAGACCCGGTGCTCGTAGGGAGTGAACCGGGTGAACCGGTTGACGTAGCCCCACACGTTGTCGTTGGAGGTGTGGAAGATGTGCGCGCCGTAGCGGTGTTCCTCGATGCCCGTGGCCTCGTCGACCGTGCTCCAGGCGTTGCCCCCGATGTGGTTGCGGGACTCCACGACCGTCACCTGAAGGCCCAGTTCGGTGGCGGCCCTCTCCGCGATGGTCAGCCCGAAGAGCCCGGACCCTACGACCAACAGATCCATGTTCCCTCCCGGCTGCGGCTCCCGGGTAAGGCTACCAGCGTGGACAGGGGCCAGATTGGTAATGTGAGTGCGAGCGAGGAGGGACTGATGATCACCATCGGCGTCGTTGACGACCAGCCGGAGAGCCGCCACCTCCTGCAGGGCTATCTGGCCCAGTACGAGTTCGAAAGCGGCGTCCAGTTCAAGGTGGAGGAGTTCGCCGACGGTTCGGAACTGACCGCCTCCTACCGCCCCCGGTTCGACATCATCTTCCTCGACGTCCAGATGGACAACCTGGACGGCTTCGCCACCGCCCGCCTGATCCGCGAGGTGGACCCGGGCGTCATCCTGATCTTCGTCACGAACATGGCGCAGTTCGCCATCAAGGGCTACGAGGTGGACGCCCTGAGCTACCTGTTGAAGCCCGTTCCGTACTTCGCGTTCTCGCAGGAGTTGAAGAGGTCGCTGGAGCGTCTCGACAAGGCCCGCGACGAGCACATCATGCTCGGCGTCGGCGGCGAGATGCTGCGCGTGGACCTGGCTGACGTCATCTACATCGAGAGCATCAAGCACCGGCTCGTCTTCCACATGGTGGATGAGAAGCTGTCGATGATCGGCACGCTCAAGGAGATGGCCACCCAACTCGAGCCGCGCGGCTTCTACCGCTCCAACAGCTTCCTGCTGGTGAACCTGCGCCATGTGGAGGGGTTCAGCGGCAGCGAATCCAAGCACACCGGCGGTGTCTCCCTGCCGGTCAGCCGCGCGCGGAAGAAGCCGTTCCTGGAGGCCCTGTCCGCCTACTTCGGCGGGAACCCCGCGTGACCGAGATCTTGCCCAACATCCCGCGGGAATTCACGGGGTTGGCGGAGTGGCTCGCCTGCGTCGTCTACATCCTCGTCCTGCCCCGACGGTGGGGCGTGGCCGGCACGGTGGCCGCCCTGGCCGGGGGCCTGGGGCTACTGGTCGGCGTGCAGCTGTTCGCCGGCACGCTGCCGCAGTACCTGTGGACGCTCGGGATGGGGCTGGCGGCCGCGTGCATGCTTGCCTTCGTCGGTATCGCCACCACGGTCAACGCCCGCGACGCCGGCTACGTGACCGCCCGGGCGTTCGTGCTGGCGGAGCTGGTCGCGTCGCTGGAGTGGCAGATCCACGCCTTCTACTTCCACCCCGAGCCAGGAATCACCGCACTGTTCCCCACGCTCGTGCTGCTGGCGCTGTATGCGGCCGCCTTCGGGGTCGCGCACGTGCTGGAGCGGCGGCATTTCGACGGGATGGCGCCGGCCGTCGAGCCGCGGATGCTGGCGATCGCCATCGCCATGGCGGTGGGCACATTCGGCCTGAGCAACCTCAGCTTCGTGACCCCCAACACGCCGTTCAGCGGCGAGATCTCCCTGGAGGTTTTCTACATCCGCACGCTGGTGGATCTGGCCGGCTACATCGCGCTGTACGCCCAGCACGAGCAGCTGCGCAAGCAGCGTGCAGACCTGGAGGTGGCTGCCATGGACGCCATCCTGCGCACCCAGCACGACCAGTACCTGGCGGCCAAGCGCGACATCGAACAGGTCAGCCGCGCCTCCCACGACCTCAAGCACCACCTCGCCGTGATCCGGTCCGAGCGGGATCCGGAGCAGCGGGGCAAGCACCTCGATGCCCTGGAGGAGTCGCTCAACGAGTTCGGCGCCGCGTTCGACACCGGCAACCCGGTGCTGGACACCGTGCTGACGTCCAAGGCCCGCTACTGCCGATCCAGGGGCATCAACTTCACGGCCGTGGCTGACGGCGGCGCCCTGGGGTTCGTCGACGTGATGGACCTGGCCAGCATCTGCGGCAACGCGCTGGACAACGCCATCGAATCCGTGATGCGCCTGCCCGAGCCGGAGCAGCGACTGATCCGGGTGGCCGTGTTCAACCAGGCCCGCTTCGTCGTGCTGAAGTTCGAGAACTACTTCGACGGCGAGCTGCGCTACGAGGAGGGCGAACTCGCCACCCGGAAGGTGGGGGGCACGCACGGCCTGGGAGTGAAGAGCATCAAGCAGGCGGCCGAGAAGTACGGCGGCGAGGCCACCTTCGTCGGCCGCGAGAACTGGTTCACCCTGACGGTGCTACTCCCGCTCAGTTGAACCCGACGACCGACTGCGCCACGCGGTAGGCAAGCACCGAGACGCTGCGTCCGGTGCGGCCGGGCAGGTTGACCAGCTGGCCCATGCCGCTGCGTCGTAGCTGCCTGTGCGCCGGCGCGTGGGCGGCGCGAAGGTCGCGCCACAACTCGCGCTTCTGCTGCAACTGCTCCGGCCCTCCGGCGCGGATCAGCATGATCGAGGAGACGGCGCACACCAGCCCCAGGTAGTGCACCTGGTAGCGGTGCAGGGCATCCGGCGTCGAACCGGGCGACGGTAGCGCGCCGATCATCAGGCGGTTGACGCGCAGCTGCTGGTCCAGGCGCTTCAGCATGACGGCCTCGTTGACCGACTGGTCGGCGCGGCCGATGTGGTACCGGTACAGGTCCACGTCCAGGTAGAACAGCCGCTGCACGTAGGGCAGGGGCACGAAGGCGTAGAGGTTGTCGACGTAGAAGGTGTGCTCCGGCAGGCGCATGCCGGAGTTGCGCAGCACCGCCGTGCGGTAGGTCAGCGCGTGCATCAGCATCCCCTGGTCGGCGCGGAACCGGCCCACCTCGTCCCAACCGAACTCGCGCCCCGTGGGGAGGGTGGAGCGGTAGCGCATGGCGTGCCGGTGCGTGCGGCCCTCCTTCTCGTAGACGAAGTTCGTCACGACGAGGTCCAGCCGGTCCTGGCCGCGCAGCACGCCGAGCAGCGCCGTGAGCGCCTCGCGGTCGAGCCAGTCGTCGCTGTCCACCACCCGGAAGTAGCGCCCCGTGGCGGCGTCCAGGCCGGCGTTGACCGCCGACCCGTGGCCGCCATTGGCCTTGTCCACCACGCGCACCTGCCCGGGGTGCGCCTCCGCGTAGCGGTGCGCGATGGCCGAGGTGTCGTCGCTGGAGCCGTCGTTGACGACGATGACCTCGAGGTCGTCGTCGAGCGGCATCAGGGAGTCGAGGCAGCGGTGGAGGTAGGCGGCCGAGTTGTAGCTCGGCACGGCCAGGGTCAGGGTCGTCATGTCCGGTCCTCAGACCGTCTGCTCAGCGACGTCTTCGGCGGGCACGGGCTCCTGACGGAAGATGAGCTTGAAGATGGGGTAGAACACCCAGAACGAGATGGCCGCGTTGATGATCATCGTGACGACGTCTGCGACGGTCTCGCCGGTTTGTCCCCAGCCGAGGGTGTTGATCAGGAAGGTGTAGATCGGCGCCTTGTAGAAGCCCTGTGCGGCCGCCGCCACGACGGTGATGACGACGTAGGCCACCAGGTACCAGAACGCGGCCCGCCAGATGCTGGTGTTCGACTTGAACGTGATGTTGCGCTGTGCGAAGAAGTTGATGATCTGCGCGATGCCGATGGCGAGTTGGACGGCGAGGAAGTAGGCCAGGCCGCCCCCTCCGTCGGGCAGGGCGCCGGCGGCGTAGTCGAAGATGAAGTACTGGGAGCCGTCAACGTTGGCGCCCACCGGCCACACCTGGAAGTTGGTGTCGATCAGTGAGGTGCGCGCGAAGATGGCGCGGAACAGCGGCATGACGATGATCTGCAGCACGGTGACCCCGTTGCTGAGGATGAAGAACATCAGGAACTTCGACAGTTCCGGGTGGCGCTCGCTGTAACGGCCCCACGCGGTGCGGATCTTGGTGAACATGGGCGGGTCTGCTCCTTGGTGATTTCAGTGTGCGTTGAGCTGGCGGGACAGGTCCCTGCCCAGGCGCCGGTTGCGGAAGAAGCCGCTGACGATGGTGCGCAGCCCACGGAAGTGGTGGCCGTTCACGAGCGCGACGATGCCGTCGACCATCTCGTCGCTGACCATGCCGTTGGACATCTTCGCGATGGCCCGGAACGGCATGTTGTACAGGAACTGGATGTTGAGGTCCGGCTCGCCCTTGGCCTCGCTTCGACGGCGCAGGGTGACGAGGATCCAGTGCGCCAACCGGCCCAGGGGGCTGCGGGCGCGGCTGAGGTCGCCGAGCGGGTCGTTGCGGTCCAGCGCGCCGGAGGTGGCGTCCCTGGGCACGGTGATGCCGAACAGGTCGCTGAACTCGTCGTCGGCGAGGCCGCGCAGCATTGCCCTGCGCACGGTCTCAGGCGCCACGGTCGGGTCGACGTCGACTCCCGGGACCTGCAGCTCCCCGCTCAGCCGCAGGTCGGCGGAGCTGGCGCCCACGAGGACGCGGCGCAGCCCGCCCTCGGTCTCCCAGACGCCGGAGGTGGCGTCGAAGTGGCGCCAGGTGTAGCGGTCGAAGGGGATCGTCACGCTGGCGGAGTCGCCCGCGGCGAGGTGCACCTTCACGAAGCCCTTGAGTTCCTTGACCGGCCGGACGACGGCGCTGGCGGGCGTCGAGACGTAGAGCTGGGCGATCTCCGCGCCGGCCACCGGGCCGGTGTTGGTGATCGTGAATTCGGCGCCGGCCTCGGTGAGGTGGAGATCCGAGTAGGTGAAGTCGGTGTAGCTCAGCCCGTGGCCGAACGGGTAGCGGACCGAGCGCCCGGCTGCCTCGGCGTGGCGGTAGCCGACGAACAGACCCTCGCGGTAGACGCTCGCGCGGCCCTCGGCGGGGAAGCGCCCGAACGTGGGGGTCTCCACCAGCGACACCGGGTAGGTCTCCGCGAGCTTGCCCGACGGCGATACCTCGCCGGTCAGCACCCGCAGGGCCGCCTCGGCGCCGGCCTGCCCGGACAGGTAGCCGTGCAGCACGGCCCGGGTCTGTTCCGCCCACGCCAGGTCCACGACGGAGCCCGCGCTGAGCACCACCACCACATTCCGGTTGACGGCGGCCACGGCGCGCAGCAGGGAAAGCTGGGCGTCAGGGAGGTCGATGTGGCGGCGATCGACGCCCTCGGATTCGCTGATCTCGTCGAGGCCCAGGTAGACCAGCGCCACGTCGGCGGCGCGCGCGGCGGATACCGCCTGCGCCTCGAGGTCGCCGTCGATGCCGGAGTGGCGACGGTAGCCCTGCGCGAACGCGGTGAGCTCCAGGCCGCTGTCGGCGATGGCCTCGCGGGCGGAGCTCAGCCGGGTGGGGTTGACCTGGGACGAGCCGGCCCCCTGGTAGCGCGGCGTGTCAGCCATGTCGCCGATGAGCGCCACGCGGGTGCCGGGGGAGAGGGGGAGGATGTCATCCTCGTTGCGCACCAGCACCATCGACTCCTCCGCGGCGCGGCGGGCGAGTGCATGGTGGGCGTCGTGGTCGACGGTGGGGCGCTCGGCGTCGGCACCGGCGAGGGCGAGCCTGACGACTTCGGCGGCCCGGGCTGTGAGGTCGGCCTCGGACAGGCGCCCGTCGCGGACGGCCTCGACCAGTTGGCGCACCGAATCCAGCCCCGGGGCCGGCATCTCCAGGTTGGCGCCGGCGGCGACGGCGGCGACGGGGTCGTTGCTGCCGCCCCAGTCGCTGATCACCACGCCGTCGAAGCCCCATTCACCGCGCAGGATGTCCGTGAGCAGGTGGCGGTTCTCATGGGCATACGTGCCGTTGACGAGGTTGTAGGAGCTCATCAGTGCACGCGGCGCGGCCTCGCGGACCACGATCTCGAAGGCGGTGAGGTACACCTCGCGCAGCGTGCGCTCGTCGACGACGGAATCTGACGCCATCCGGCGCAGTTCCTGGCTGTTGACCGCGAAATGCTTGGGAGTGGCCGCGACACCTTCGGCCTGGATGCCCCGCACGTAGCCGGCGGCCAGCTTGCCGCTGAGGTAGGGGTCCTCGGAGAAGTACTCGAAGTTGCGCCCGCCCAGGGGGCTGCGCTTCAGGTTGAGGCCGGGGCCCAGCAGGACGTTGACGCCCAGCGCGGCGGCCTCGCGCCCGAGCGCGTGCCCCACCTCCTCGGCCAAGTCGACGTCCCAGCTGCAGGCCACCGTCGCCGAGGTGGGGAAGCAGGTGGCCGGTTCGGAGGCGTTGAGGCCGAGGTGGTCGCCGGAGCCCACCTGCTTGCGGACGCCGTGCGGGCCGTCCGCCATGAAGAACGACGGGACGCCGTGCCTGGGCAGGTCGCGTGACTGCCAGACGTTCTTGCCGCTCAGCAGGGCGGCCTTCTCAAGCGTCGTGAGTTCCTGGGTCATGGGTATCTCCATTGATTCGCGTCCCCCGGATCCGGTGCGGACGGCCCGGGAAGGGTCGTCCCACAGTCGACCACGAGGGCGGGGCAGGGCGTCGGGGCCGATGCACAGTCGGCACGATCCGCGGCACGATCCGTCGTCGGGTGCCTGGGAGAGCCGGGCGCTGTGGGCGCCGTAACGGGAAGGTGGTGCGGCTCTGCGAGGATGACTGCCATGACCATCCGACGACGGGCCGCGCTCTCGTTGGGTGCGCTCGCCGTCGTCGGCTGCGCTCCCATCATGAACCCTGCGCGACCCCCTGTAGCCCCGCCCGCGCCGCAGCCGTCGCCCAGCCTCCGGCCGACGCCGGCGGAGCCGGCCGCCACCCCCGCGCACACCGCGCCAACGACTCCAGCACCCTCGCCGTCGCCGACCCCGAGCCGCCCCGGCCGCGGCGACATCGTGGCCCGCTTCCAGGGCCAGAGCCCCACCCAGTGGGGACTGGAGGTCGACGGCGTGGTGCTCCGCCACGAACAGGCACCGGTCGTCCTCACGTTCGACGCCTGCGGCGGCCGTCACGGCTCCGGCGTCGACGAGGACCTGCTGGCCGCGCTCTCTGACACCGGCACACCGGCCACCCTCTTCGTCAACGCCCGCTGGGTGGAGGCGAACCCCGGCACGGTCCGCGACCTCATCGCCGAGCCGCTGTTCGAGCTGGCCAACCACGGCACCCGCCACCTGCCCTTGTCGGTCGAGGGGGAGGAGGCCTACGGCATCCCCGGCACCGGGTCGGTCGCCGAGGTGTACGACGAGGTGATGGGGGCCCAGGAACTGCTCACCGGCCTCCTGGGCGAGGCGCCCCGCTTCTTCCGCTCAGGCACGGCGCACTACGACGACGTGGCGGTGGCCATCGCCCAGACCCTGGGGCTTCAGTGCATCAACTTCGATGTCAACACCGACGCCGGCGCCACCTTCTCGGCGTCGCAGGTGAGAGCCGCCACCCTGCAGGCCCGGGCGGGATCCATCTGCCTCGGTCACTTCAACAGACCGGGCTCCGGCACCGCAGAAGGCATCCGTCGGGCGATCCCCGAGCTGCTTGACCGGGGCCTCACTTTCGCCCGTCTGGGCGACGTCCTCCCCTGAGGTCGAGTGCGCAGATCCCACCCCTATGGCGGGGATTTTACGAAACCCTTGGTTGACCCCAACCCTGCGGGTACATTGGGAAGTCCTATCCACCGACCGCTAGGAGGCAGCCTATGGGACTCGGCGACAAGATGAAGGAAACCGTCGGTAAGGCCAAGGAAGGCATCGGCGACGCAACCGACAACGAAGAACTCCGCCGTAGTGGTCAGAAGGACCGCATCGAGGCAAACGTCTCGGAAGTCGGCCACAAGGTCGACGAGAAGGTGGGCGATGCCTCAGGCACCGTCGCCGACAAGGTTGAGGACTTCAAGGATTCCGTCACCGACGACCGTCGTCACTGACGACGGTCCGGCCACACGGCCCTGAACCAAACGGGACCATCCCTCGCGGGTGGTCCCGTTTGCTGTCTCCGCGTACCCGGAGCGTCCGCGAACGGACGACACAACAGACTACTTTCCCCCGGCACCCGGCTTTCTCGGGGGTGCCTCATGGAGCGCGCGGCGGCCATGATTGGATAGTTGCCATGACAGCGCGAAAGATCGGCGTGACGGAGCTCGTGCTCCGCGACGCACATCAGAGTTTGATGGCGACTCGCATGGCCATGGAAGACATGGTGGATGCGTGCGAAGACATCGATCAGGCAGGCTACTGGTCGGTTGAATGCTGGGGCGGAGCGACGTTCGACGCGTGCATCCGCTTCCTGAACGAAGACCCCTGGAAGCGGCTGCGGACCTTCCGCGAGCTGATGCCCAACTCCCAGCTGCAGATGCTGCTGCGCGGCCAGAACCTCCTGGGGTACCGCCACTACGAGGACATGGTCGTCGACAAGTTCGTGGAGAAGTCCGCCGAGAACGGCATGGACGTGTTCCGCGTGTTCGACGCCCTCAACGACCCCCGCAACATGGCCAAGGCGATGCAGGCCGTCAAGAACGTCGGCAAGCACGCGCAGGGCACCATCTGCTACACCGTCTCTCCCGTCCACACGGTTGAGGGCTACATCCGCCTGGCCGGCCAGCTCCTGGACATGGGCGCCGAGTCCATCGCCCTGAAGGACATGGCCGCGCTCCTGCAGCCGCAGCAGGCCTACGACATCGTCAAGGGCATCAAGGACACCTACGGCGACGTCCAGATCAACGTGCACTGCCACTCCACCACCGGCGTGACGCTCGTGTCGCTGATGAAGGCCATCGAGGCTGGCGCCGACGTCGTGGACACCGCGATCTCGTCGATGTCGCTGGGCCCCGGACACAACCCCACGGAGTCGCTCGTGGCGATGCTCGAGGGCACCGGCTACGAAACCGGCCTCGACATGGAGCGCCTCCTGCGCATCCGTGACCACTTCGCCACGGTGCGCCCCAAGTACAAGGAATTCGAGTCGGCCACCCTGGTCGACACCGACATCTTCTCCTCCCAGATCCCCGGCGGCATGCTCTCCAACATGGAGTCGCAGCTCAAGGCGCAGGGCGCGGGCGACCGCATCCGCGAGGTCATGGAGGAAGTGCCCCGGGTCAAGGCCGACGCGGGCCAGCCGCCGCTGGTCACCCCGTCGTCGCAGATCGTGGGCACGCAGGCCGTGTTCAACGTGCTGATGGGCCGCTACAAGGTGCTCACCGGTGAATTCGCGGACCTGATGCTCGGCTACTACGGCGAATGCCTCGGCGAGCGCAACCCCGAGGTCGTCGCACTGGCGCAGGCGCAGGCCAAGAAGGAGGTCATCACGGACCGCCCGGCAGACCACTTGAAGCCCGAATGGGACGAACTGGTCAAGGCCGCCTCGAACCTCGACGGCTACGACGGCTCCGAGGAGGACGTCCTCACCAACGCGATGTTCCCGGGTGTGGCGCCGAAGTTCCTCAAGTCGCGCGACGAAGGCCCCAAGAGCGTCGGCAAGACCCACGCCCAGCTCAAGTCCGAAGCGGCCGCCCAGAAGGCCGGCGCTGAGCGCCCCGGCATCACCGGCCCCGTCAAGTACAACGTCACCATTGCCGGCCGCTCGCACAGCGTTGCCGTCGAGCCGGCCTAAGGAGAACATTCATGGCAAAGCAGCACACGATGGAGGAGCGCCTCGCGCAGCTCGCCGAACGCCGCGCGCACGTGCAGACGGGCGGCGGCGAGGACAAACTCCAGAAGCAGCGCGACAAGGGCAAGCTGACCGCCCGTGAGCGCGTCGCCGCCATGCTCGACGAGGGCTCCTTCCAGGAGACGGGGGCGTTCCGCAAGAACCGCACCACCACCTTCGGCATGGACAAGGCGGACATGCCCGCCGAGGGCGTCGTCACCGGTTCCGGCTACGTCATGGGCCGCCCGGTCCACATCGCCTCGCAGGACTTCACCGTCATGGGTGGCTCCGCGGGCGAGGCCCACTCGATCAAGGTGACCGAGGCCCTCAACGCCTCGCTTCGCACCGGCACCCCGTTCGTCTTCATCAACGACTCGGGTGGCGCGCGCGTGCAGGAGGGCATCGATTCGCTGTCCGGCTACGGCAAGGTCTTCTACGCCAACGTGCTCCTCTCGGGCGCGGTGCCGCAGATCTCGATCATCGCCGGCCCCTGCGCCGGTGGCGCCGCCTACTCCCCGGCGTTGACGGATTTCATCATCCAGACCCGCAAGGCCCACATGTTCATCACGGGCCCGGGCGTGATCAAGCAGGTCACCGGCGAAGAGGTCACGCAGGACGACCTGGGCGGCGCCGACGCCCACATGGGTCGTTCCGGCGTCGTGCACTTCGTCGCGGACGACGACGAGCAGGCCATCCTGATCGCCCAGAAGCTGCTGAGCTTCCTGCCGCAGAACAACACCGAAGACGCCCCCGTCGTCAACCCCGACGACGTGGTGGAGCCCAACGAGAAGCTGCGGGGCATCATCCCGGTCGAGTCCAACAAGGGCTACGACGTGCGGGAGATCATCCACGAGATCGTCGACCACGCCGACTTCCTCGAGGTGCAGGCCGGCTGGGCGCGGAACATCGTGGTGGGCTTCGGCCGCATCGTGGGCCGCACCATCGGCATCATCGCCAACCAGCCCAGCGTCATGTCCGGTGTCCTCGACATCGACTCCTCTGACAAGGCCAGCAAGTTCGTCCGCTTCTGCAACGCCTTCAACATCCCCGTGGTGAACCTGGTCGACGTGCCGGGCTTCCTCCCCGGTGTCGCCCAGGAGCACAACGGCATCATCCGCCACGGCGCGAAGATGCTCTACGCCTACTCCGCGGCCACCGTCCCGAAGATCACCGTGGTGCTGCGCAAGGCGTACGGCGGCGCGTACCTGGCCATGTGTTCCAAGGACCTCGGGGCCGACAAGGTGTTCGCCTGGCCCACCGCAGAGATCGCGGTGATGGGTGCGGAGGGCGCGGCCAACGTCGTGTTCCGTCGTGAGATCGCCGCAGCCGAAGACCAGGACGCGCGCCGCGCCGAACTGGTGGAGGAGTACCGCGAGACGTTCTCGACGCCCTACATGGCGGCCAGCCGTGGCCTCGTCGACGACATCATCGATCCCGCAGACACCCGCCGCGAGATCGCCATGGCGCTCGAGCTGCTCATCGGCAAGCGCGAGATCCGCCCGGCCAAGAAGCACGGCCTCGGCCCTGCGTGATCGGAGTCGACATGGAAGACACCCAGATGCAGGAGTTGCGCGACCTCGTCGCGCAACTCACGGACAGAATCGCGGGGCTGGAGGCGCAGGTCTCCGAGCTGCAGTCCGCCAAGGAGATCCCCGAGGCGGACCTCATCGCCATCGGTGCCGCGGTGGCGGCGTACTTCGGGCACCGCGCCCGGGTGCGCGCCATCCGGTACGGCTCGCAGACCCGTTGGGCCGCCGCCACCCGAACCCGCGTCCATGACCGCTCCGTCCCGCACGTCCGTTAAGGAGACACCACAATGAAGCTCAAGGTGACCGTCAACCAGACGGAGTACGAAATCGATGTCGAGATCGAGGAGGAGGAGCGTCCCGGTCTGGGGCCGATCGTGATCGGCGTCAACGCAGGCTCCAACCCCATCCCGACGAAGGCCTCGGTCAGCGCTGTCAGCTCCAACGCTGTCGTCGCGCCCCTGGCGGGGTCCGTCGCACGAATCCTCGTCGCTGAAGGCGACGAGATCGAATCCGGCCAGGTGCTGCTGGTGCTCGAGGCCATGAAGATGGAGACCGAGATCACGGCCCCCACGGCCGGCAAGGTCGCCAGCATCCTCGTCGCCCCGGGCGACGCGGTGCAGGGCGGCCAGGCCCTCATCGAGTTCTAGCCGACGCAGCGACGGGCGCCCCACCTTCGGGTGGGGCGCCCGTCGTGCATTGTGGGCTTGGATAAGGTTGCCCCAGATCGAGATGAGGAGATCGCGTGAGCGACGACAGAACTGGCGAACCGACAAACCCCAGGCCGGTTGAGGGGTTGCCGTTCGACGAGGAGACCCTCGTCGCGCTGCCATCGCCTGACCCCTCCGCGCCCGTCGACCGGGCCGACGTCATCGGTGAGGGGGGCCGCTGGGTCGCGGGCTGGGCCGGCCGCCTGATCCTCATGGCCGCCGCACTGTTCGTCATCGGCTGGCTGGCCGCCCGGTTCTGGGACGGCATTCTCCCCGTCGTGCTCGCGCTCCTGTTCGCCTCGGTCCTGTGGCCCGTCACCGCCTGGCTGAAGGGCCGCGGGGTGCCGTACGTCGCCGGCGCCGCCATCTCACTGCTCGGCGGCTTCGGCGCCCTCGCCGGGCTCATCTGGTTGATCGCCCCCAGCATCGCGTCGCAGTGGTCCACCCTGTCCGGCCAAGCCATCAAGGGGGTCCGGCAGCTGCAGGACTGGGCCGCCGGCCCGCCCCTCAACATCCGCGACGAGCAGCTCAACAGCTGGATCGACCAGGGCCTCAACTGGGTCCAGGGCAGGAGCGGCGAGTTGGTGGGGCAGGCGCTCAACGTGGGCGGCTCCATCGGCAGTGCCATCGTCACGCTGCTGCTGACGCTCGTGCTGACGTTCTTCTTCCTCAAGGACGGCCACGGGTTCCTGGCCTTCACCCGTCGCGTCGTGGGCCGCAAGGCCGGGTTCCACGCCACGGAACTGCTCACCCGGCTGTGGACCACCCTGTCCGGCTACGTCCGCACGCAGGCCATCGTCAGCTTCGTCGACGCGGTCTTCATCGGTCTGGGCCTCCTGGTGCTCGGGGTGCCGTTGGCGTTCCCCCTGGCCGTGATCACGTTCATGGCGGGCTTCATCCCGATGGTCGGTGCCATCACGGCCGGCGTGCTCGCAGTACTCGTCGCGCTCGTATCCGGCGGCATCTACACCGCCCTGTTCACCCTCATCCTGATCCTCGCGGTGCAGCAGTTGGAGGGCAACGTCCTCCAGCCCGTGCTCCAGTCCCGGGTCATGCAGCTCCACCCGGTCATCGTGCTCCTCGCAGTGCTGCTGGGCGGCGTCTGGGGCGGCATCATCGGCGCCTTCCTCGCAGTTCCGGTGGCGGCTTCCATCGCCGTGGTGATGCGCTACCTGGGAGACCTGATCGACCTGCGCACCGGAGACCGGGGTGCTGAGGACATCCGCTGGGCCACCGACGACGGGCACACCGTCGCCTTCGAGGGCGAGCAGCACGCCGCGTTCTTCCGCGCCCTGGTGCGCCGCCGCACCGCCCGCCGCGAGGTGGAGGAGGGCACTGCGCGTGCCACCGTGGAGCTTCCCGACGGCGAGGTGGCCCGCGTCGACGGCACCGGCTGGCTCGGCAAGCTCATGCGCCGCCGCCCACTCGAGGGCACTCCGGATCCGAAGGAGCAACTGGGCCCGGAGGAGCCCCAGG
Organism: Tessaracoccus sp. MC1865; assembly: GCF_017815535.1. Lineage (NCBI taxonomy): Bacteria > Bacillati > Actinomycetota > Actinomycetes > Propionibacteriales > Propionibacteriaceae > Tessaracoccus > Tessaracoccus sp. MC1865. The sequence goes on from NZ_CP072596.1 coordinate 571,809, forward strand.
ACCGGTAGACCGCAGAAAGCCGCAGTGCGGCTGAGCGTTTGGGTAAATCGCCTTGACGGGGCCCGGGACCGCCAGGAAGCCGTCGTCAGGCCACATCCGCTCCGCACACTGCTGGGTTTATGCCTGAGGACGGCGCCAAACCCAGCACTGAGTCTGGACCTCGGAACGAATTGCTCAGGCGGTGCGGTGCACCTTGTGCGACGCGGCCTGGGCCCGCGGGCGGATCGCAAGGCGGTCGATGTTCACGTGCGACGGCCTGGTGGCCATGAACACGATCACGTCCGCCACGTCGTCGGCTGTCAGCGGCTCCGCGACGCCGGCGTACACCTTGTCCGCCCGCTCACGGTCGCCGTCGAAGCGGGTGAGCGCGAACTCCTCGGTCTGCACCATGCCGGGGGCGATCTCGGTGATTCGCACGGGCTGGTCGAACAGTTCCAGCCGCAGCGACTCGACGACGGCGCGCTCGCCGGCCTTCGCGGCGCAGTAGCCCGCGCCTCCCTCGTAGCCGGCGTCTGCAGCCAGGGACGTCACGAACACGATCACGCCTTCGGCGGCCACCAGCGCCGGCAGCAGGGCCTTGGTGACGCGGGCGGTGCCGATGGTGTTGGTCGCGATCATCGTCGCCCACCTGTCCAGGTCGGCTTCGGCGACGGGTTCCAGTCCCAGGGCGCCGCCCGCGTTGTTGACCAGCACGTCGAGCCGGTCGCCGACGGCCGCAGCGAGGCGGGTCACGTCGTCGTCCGAGGTGATGTCGCACACCACGGCGGAGCCGCCGATCTCCTGGGCCAGCGCGACGATGCGGTCTTCACGGCGTGCGGCGCAGATGACGCGGTAGCCCGCGGCGGCGAGTTGGCGGGCGGTGGCGGCTCCAATGCCCGAGCTGGCACCGGTGACGAGAGCAGTCTTCATGCCTGTCACTGTATTCCCAGTGGCGGGGGGTGCGACGAGGGGGTCAGCGTCTCGCGGCGCGCCAACCGGCGGCCTCAGCGTCTTCGGGGGTGCAGAACCAACGCTCGCCGTAGGACTCGTTGATCTTCGTGTCGTCGTAGTGCTGTTGCCCCGGCTGGTGGTAGATGTGTTCTCCCTCGCGGTTGATGTTGCCCTTGATCAGGCAGTCCTGCGAGGAGACGCCCGCGGGCGGCTGCGCCGGCGCGACGGGTTCGGCGGGGGTTTCGACGGAGGGTGGCCCCGCGTCGCAGGTCTCGCCCCACACGCCGAGGCCCTGTTCCCAGGCGTCTGCCTGGGCAGCCAGGTGGTCCGCGACATAGGCATAGGGGGCGGCATACGTGTACTCGCGGCCCAGACCGCGCGCGATGATCTCTTCGGCGACATTGACGCCGTCGGCCGTGAAGACGTGGCGCAGCAACCGGTTGTAGCGGTCTGTGTCGCCCTGGGTGGGATCGAATTCGATGTGCACATCGCGCGACTGCACCAGCGACTGCATGGCGCTCGCCGCTTCCTGATAGCCGCAGTCGCCGCGTTCCGGGGTGTCGATCCCGATGACGCGGATGCGGGTCCGCTCGCCGTCGATCAGCACGTCGATGGTGTCGCCGTCGATAACGCCCGCCACCGGCACGAGGTCGCCCACGACGGCGTCCGCCGAAGGCCCTTCCGTCGGGCTGGCGCTGATGGTGTCGGGATCCGGGGCCTCCGCTTCCTCAGTGACCACCGGGGTGCCGGGCTGGGACGCGGGGGGCGTCTCCACCTCCGCCGTCGTCACCTGCGCGGTCTCCACCCCCGGCGAATCGATGGACGGGCCGGGGAAGCAGCCGCTCAGCAGAAGCAGGCAGAGCAACGCAGGCCCCACGAACACGTGGGGCCTGCGAGTGAGATGCGGAGTGGTGATTACTTCTTGCCCTGGTTCTTGACAGCCTCGATGGACGCCTTGGCGGCCTCGGGGTCGAGGTACCGGCCGCCGGGGGTGACAGGCTTGAAGTCCTCGTCCAGTTCGTAGTAGAGCGGGATACCGGTGGGGATGTTCAGGCCGGCGATGTCCTCGTCGGAGATGCCGTCGAGGTGCTTGACCAGCGCGCGCAGCGAGTTGCCGTGAGCGGTGATCAGCACCGTCTTGCCCTCGGCCAGGTCCGGCACGATGTGCGCTTCCCAGTAGGGCAGCAGCCGGGCCACGACGTCCTTGAGGCACTCGGTGCGGGGACGGTCAGCCTCCGGGATGTCCGAGTAGCGCGGGTCGTGGTGCTGGCTGAACTCGTCGTCGACGTCGATGGGCGGCGGCGGCGTGTCGTAGCTACGGCGCCACAGCATGAACTGCTCCTCGCCGTACTGCTCCAGCGTCTGCGCCTTGTCCTTGCCCTGCAGAGCGCCGTAGTGGCGCTCGTTCAGGCGCCAGTTGCGCTTGACCGGGATCCAGTGGCGGTCGCAACCATCCAGCGCCAGGTAGGCGGTGTGGATGGCGCGGCGCAACAGGGAGGTGTGCAGAATATCCGGGAGGAGCCCCTCCTGCTTGAGCAGTTCGGCGGCCTTCTTGCCCTCCGCAATGCCCTTTTCATTGATGTCGACGTCCACCCAGCCGGTGAACAGGTTCTTCGCGTTCCATTCGCTCTCGCCGTGACGGAGCAGGATCAGCTTCGCAGTCATACGCCCAACATTAGCGGCGACACCCCTGCCGTGCTCAGCCGGGTCAGGCGTTGGGCCACTCTTCACCCTCGGGGATCTCCCCGGTGATGATGTAGATCACGCGGCGACCCACGGCGACGGCGTGGTCCGAGAAGCGCTCGAAGTAGCGGCCGAGCAGCGCAACGTCCACGGCGCCCTCGACGCTGATCTCCGAGCCTTCCTTGAAGATCTCGGTGAAGTGGTCGCGACGCAGGTCGTCCATGCGGGAGTCGATGGTGGCCAGCGTCTGGGCGCCCTTGGCGTCGCGCTCCGCCAGCGACAAGCGGGCCACGTCGATGACCTCTTCGGCGATCTTCGCCATCTCGCGGAAGTTCGGCTCAAAACGCTCCGGGACGGCGTGGGCCGGGTAACGCAGGCGGGCGATCTTGGCGATGTGCGCGGCCAGATCCCCCATGCGGGCGAGTTCGAACACGACGCGGATGGCCGACACGATGGTGCGAAGCTCGCCGGCGACGGGCGCCTGGAGCGCGAGCAGGCTCAGGCACTGGAACTCGAGCTCCTCGTGCATCTTGTCCAGTTGCGCGTCATTGGTGATGACGGCTTCCGCGCGGCCCAGGTCTGCCGTGAGCAGCGCCTCGGAACTCTCGATGATGGCGACCTCGACGAGATCTGCCATATGAACGAGGCTGTCCAGGACGGAATTAAGTTCCTCATGGTAGCTGGTACGCATTCTGCGGTACTCCTTTGTCACGGTTGCCCCGAGTCTAGCTGGACACCCTTCCTGCCCGAGGCTAGGGCGTCTACCTAGCTGGACGTGTCATCTCGGTGAATGAACGGTGAACGGCAGGTGAAGGATCGGTACCACGTCTCGGATCGGCCCGTTCCGGGTTGTCTGATGACCTGGCCAATCGCGCTGCGCCCCATATGATGTGGCACATGCATCCCGCGGTCGCAGGCCTCATTGGGGCCTTCCTGGCCCTGGTGGTGGTGACGTTCGTCCTGCTGATCCGCCGGGGCCTTGCGCGTCGCCGGCTGCTGGAGGCCCAGGGCCGCGTCGAGGCCAGCGAGGAGCTGCGCATCGTGATGGACCTGCTCCGTTCCGGCGCCATGCTGGTGGGGCCCCATGACGAGATCCTGCACGTCAACGAGCCTGGCATCGTGCTCAACCTCGCGCGGGGGAGCCGCGTGGGATTCGCCGCTCTGCTGGAGAAGGTCCGGGAGGTCCGCGCCAGCGGCACCATGTACCGCGGCCCCATCCGGCGGGAGGTGCACCCCGGCGCCGAGGCCCTCGAGCTGGAGGCGCGCGTCGCGCCCATGGGCGACGACCTGGTGCTCGTGATCGCCGACGACGAGTCGACGCAGCGCCGCGTCGAGGCCGTGCGCCGCGACTTCGTGGCCAACATCTCGCACGAACTCAAGACACCCATCGGTGCGCTCAGCGTGCTGGCGGAGGCCGTGGAGGCGGCCAGCGACGACCCGGACGCCGTGCAGCGGTTCGCCGGTCGCCTGCAGCATGAGTCGTCGCGGCTGGCGCAGCTGGTCAACCAGATCATCGACCTGTCACGCCTCCAGTCGGAAGACCCCATGCTCAGCCGCGAGATCGTCGACGTGCACGAGGTGGTTACAGAGGCGGTGAGCCGCTCCCGGGCCCGCGCGGAGAAGCGCGGGGTCAGCCTCATCGTCGCGCGCACGGCGCACACCTACGTCGTCGGCGACAGGTGGCAGCTGGCAGACGCAGTTAGCAACCTGGTGCAGAACGCCATCAACTACTCCCACGAGCAGGCCCGGGTTACGCTGAGCATCCTGCAGGTCACCGCGGAGGGGGACCGGTTCGTCGACATCAAGGTCTCCGACAACGGCATCGGCATCAGCGCGGAGGAGCAGGAGCGCATCTTCGAGCGCTTCTACCGCGTGGACTACGGCCGCTCGCGGGACGCTGGCGGCACCGGGCTGGGCCTCAGTATCGTTCGCCACATCGCCCTGGCCCACGGGGGGTCCATCCGTGTCTGGTCCAGGCTCGGGCAGGGATCCACCTTCACCTTGAGACTTCCGGCCTATCTCGGGCCTGATCCACTAGACACCGCCCTGGCGGAGGAGGAATTTGCGCTGTGACCCGCATCCTGATCATCGAGGACGAGGACTCGTACCGCGACGCCACCAGCTTCATGCTGAGGAAGGAAGGCTTCGACGTCGTGACCGCGGCCGATGGCGCGGAGGGACTGGCCGAGTATGACAAGAACGGGGCCGACCTCGTGCTCCTCGACCTCATGATGCCGGGCATCCCGGGCGTCGAGGTCTGCCGCCAACTGCGCTCCCGCGGCAACGTCGCGATCGTGATGGTCACCGCCCGCGACTCCGAGGTGGACAAGGTGGTGGGCCTCGAACTGGGTGCCGACGACTACGTCACCAAGCCGTTCAGCCACCGCGAGCTGGTGGCCCGCATCCGTGCGGTGCTGCGCCGCGGCATGGACCAGGTGCTGCTGCCCGAGGTGGTGGAGGTGGAGGGCGTCCGCATCGACGTCGAGCGCCACCAGGTCACCGTCGACGGCGAGGACGTGCGGTTCGCGCTGCGCGAGTTCGAGCTCCTCGAACTGCTGGTGCGCAACGCGGGCCGGGTGATGACCCGCGGCCAGCTGATCGACCGGATCTGGGGCAGCGACTACGTCGGCGACACCAAGACCCTCGACGTGCACATCAAGCGCCTGCGCTCGAAGATCGAGAAGGACCCGTCCGAACCGCGGCGTCTGATCACGGTGCGCGGCCTGGGCTACAAGTACGAGGGCTGACGCGGGTGCTGGGTTTGTAGCCGCCAGTGGACCTGAGTCCAGCACCGCACACCCAGAGGCGCTTCGCTCGCTGCTGACTTTGATGCCAAGTGCGGCATCATATCCAGCAGTGCCGCGGTCCGAGGGGAGGTCAGCCAGCGTTGGAGAACGCCTCGGAGAAGTCCTCGTGCTCGGAGCTCATGACCGGCGTGTGGACCTTCAGGCTGGTGCCGCCGTCGAAGGTGACCGTCACCTCTGCCAGCCGACCGAGTGCCAGGTCCGGGTTGGAGAAGGCCGTCTCCGAACCGTCGAGGTAGACGGAGTTGCCACGCGGGATCGACGCGGTGAAACCGAGATCCACGGGCTCCCCGTACTGCTCGAAGCCCTCCTCGGCGGCCACCGTGATGCCGGTCACCTCCGCGGCCTCGTCGCGGGAGTGGATGCCGCCGAGCAGCACCGCCTCACCCGCGTCGTCCGCCACGATGACGATGTTGCGGATCTTGTAGCCGTTGTCCTCGGCCTGCACGCCTGCGGCCGGCGGGGAATCCGGGACCCAGCCAGCGCGGGTGCAGGCGCTCATCGAAAAGGCGAGTGCTGCGGCGACGGTGATGGCCGCGAAACGGCGCACGGGCTTGGTCATGGGTCCTCCGGTCAGGGGCATGCGTGAGCACATAGTAACCAGTCTCCGCACCAGGTGCGACCCTCTCTCCGCGTTTGCGGACCCCGTCCGTTACGGGCAGAGGCCCCGGGTGTATAGGGAGCCTGCTAGAATTGTCTGTGGAAAGGTGGTCTTCAAGATATGACTTTTTCGATCGGTGAGACGGTCGTCTACCCAAACCATGGAACGGCTGTCATCGAGGACATCGAAAACCGGACGATCAAGGGCGAGGACAAACTGTTCCTCGTTCTTCGTGTGCTCGGCCAAAACGATCTCGTGATTCGTGTCCCGTCCGACAACCTCGATCTCGTCGGCGTGCGCGACGTGGTCGATCAGGAAGGCCTTGAGCGGGTGTTCGATGTGCTCCGCGCAGAACACACCGAGGAACCGGCCAACTGGTCGCGTCGCTTCAAGGCGAACATGGAGAAGCTGCACTCCGGCAACGTGATCAAGGTGTCTGAGGTCGTCCGCGACCTGTGGCGCCGTGACCGCGACAAGGGGCTCTCCGCAGGCGAGAAGAGGATGCTGGCGAAGGCCCGCTCCATCCTGCTCGCTGAGCTCGCGCTCGCAGAAGATTGTGATGAGGAGAAGGCCGAGACGCTTCTCGACGAAGTGCTCGCTTCCTGATTCAGACAACCTTCGTGTCAAACACTCAAGTACCGGTCGTCGCCGTTGTGGTGGCGGCCGGTAGTGGTTCCCGGCTGGGTGCGCCCGTGCCGAAGGCCCTCGTTGAACTCGAGGGCGTCTCCCTCGCTCGCCGCTCTGTGGATGCGTTGGTCGACGGTGGGGTCACCGCCGTCGTCGTCGCCATCCCGGCCGGCTTCGAAGCGGAGTTCGACCAGCAACTCGACGGCGTGCCCGTTCCGGTGCAATGTGTGCAGGGGGGCGCGTCGCGTCAGGAGTCGGTGGCCCACGGCCTCGCCGCCCTGGAAGCGCCTGCTGACGCCGTCGTCCTGGTGCACGATGCGGCCCGGGCGCTGGTGCCGCCCGCTGTGGTGCGGTCCGTGGCAGACGCCGTGGCCCGCGGCGCTGAAGCGGCCATCCCGGTGGTGCCCGTCGTCGATTCGGTGCGTCGCGTGGACGAGGACACCTCTGTCGTCGTGAACCGGGCCAGGCTCCGCGCCGTCCAGACTCCCCAGGGTGCGCGCCTGGGCGCCCTGCGTCACGCGCACGCCGCCGTCGCCGCCGAGGGCGTTGAAGTGACGGACGACGCGACGGTGTGCGAGTTCGCCGGCATGCACGTCTCCCTCGTGGCGGGCCACCGCGACGCGCTCAAGATCACCGAACCCACAGACCTCATCGTGGCTGCGGCCATCCTGCAGAACCGGAAGGACCACTGATGCGCGTCGGCATTGGTACTGATGTGCATCGGCTCGAGGAGGGGGTGCCCCTGTGGGTGGGCGGCCTCCACTTCCCGGATGAGCCGGCCGGGCTGGCCGGGCACTCCGACGGTGACGTGGCCGCGCACGCCGCGTGTGATGCGCTGTTCGGCGCCGCAGGGCTGGGCGACATGGGCTCCAATTACGGCACGTCCGAGCCGGAGTGGGCCGGGGCCAGCGGTGTCGCCTTCCTGGCGGAGACCGCACGCCGGGTGCGCGCCGCAGGGTTCGAGATCGGCAACGTCTCCGTGCAGATCATCGGCAACCGGCCTCGTTTCGCCGCTCGGCGCGCCGAGTCCCAGGCCGCGCTGACGGAGGCGCTGGGTGCCGCCGTGACCGTGACCGCCACCACCACCGACGGGTTGGGGCTGACGGGTCGCGGCGAAGGGGTCGCGGCCGTCGCGGTGGCCCTCCTCGCGTGAGCCCGGCGGTAGGTAATCTTGCCGACGGTCCGACGAAGGAGAAGGCAATGACGTATGCAGGCAGGCGCCTCGCGCTGACGGTGAGCGCGCTGGTGATGCTGTGGCTAGGTGCGGCCTGCACCGGCGCCGGGAGCGTCACCCCCACCGAGACCCCGGCGTCCACGTCGGCTGTCGCCACCTCGGAGCCCGCGGCACAGACCTCTGACACTCCCTTGGCGTCGCCCACTGCGTCGGATTCCGTCGAGGACGTCCCGGACGACCTCTTCGAGGAACTCCCCATCGACAAGGCGCTCCTCCCCGCGGAGATCGGCGAGTTCGTCCTCGACACGGAACTCTCCTTCGACCAGGCCATCTACAGCCGGGGCTCCCTGGCCGAGGACACCTTCGAGAGTGTCACGGTCAACGCCACCGCCCCGCACCAGGGCGCGGCGGATTACGCGTCGATCATGGAGGACGTCACGGAGGTGGAGGCGGGCACGGCCTACTGCGGCGTGCAGTCCGGTATGTCGGCCTGCGTCTTCGACAGCGCCAACCACGGCACCGTCCACGTCACCAGCCTGGACGCCGCGCCGGCAGACCTCCAGCCCATCATGGAGGCGGTCCGCCCCCTCCTCTGAGGAAGGGCACAGTGAACTCCCGAAACGGAAGAGGGGCCGCGATGCTGTTGCATCGCGGCCCCTCTTTCTGTTCAGGTCAGAGACTGAACAATCAGATCTCGAAGCCCGGGTAGAGCGGGTGCAGGTTGAGCAGCCGCTCGGCTTCGGCGAGCGAGTTGTCGCGCGCCGCATCGTCGAGTGCGTACTTCGCCTTGCTGGGGGCACCGGCCGAGGTGGTGGTCGGCTTGGTGGCCTTCAGCACGCCGGTGATCATGTCCGCGACGGCGTCCATGTCCGAGGCGGTGAAGCCGCGCGAGGTGAGGGCCGGGGTGCCGAGGCGCACGCCGGAGGTGTACCAGGCGCCGTTCGGGTCGTTGGGCACCGAGTTGCGGTTGGTGACGATGCCCGCGTCGAGCAGCGCGGCCTCGCCCTGACGGCCGGTGAGGCCGAAGGCGGTGGTGTCGAGCAGCACGATGTGGTTGTCCGTGCCGTCCGTGACCAGCTTGCCGCCGCGCTTCATGAGGCCTTCGGCCAGCGCCTTGGCGTTGTCCGCCACGGCCTGCGCGTAGGTCTGGAACTCAGCGGTGCGGGCCTCGGCGAGCGCCACGGCCTTCGCCGCCATGACGTGCGACAGCGGGCCGCCGAGCACCAGCGGGCAGCCGCGGTCCACCGACGGGGCGTACTCCGCCGTCGCCAGCACCATGCCGCCGCGCGGGCCGCGCAGCGACTTGTGCGTGGTGGTGGTCACGACGTCGGCGTAGGGGACCGGGTCCTCCTCGCCGGTGAACACCTTGCCGGCCACCAGGCCGGCGAAGTGGGCCATGTCGACCATGAGGACGGCGCCCACCTCGTCGGCGATGTCGCGCATCTTCGCGAAGTTGATGCGACGCGGGTAGGCGGAGTAACCGGCCACGAGCACGAGCGGCTTGAACTCCTTGGCCTGCGCGCGCAGGGCCTCGTAGTCGAGCAGGCCGGTCTCGGCGTCGGTGCCGTAGGAACGCTGGTGGAACATCTTGCCGGACACGTTCGGGCGGAAGCCGTGGGTGAGGTGGCCGCCGGCGTCGAGCGACATGCCCAGCAGGCGCTGGTCACCGAAGCGGCGGCGCAGGGTCTCCCAATCCGCCTCGCTCAGCTCCGCGACGCCCTTCACGCCGAACTCCTCCAGCGCGGGGGACTCGATCTTGTGCGCGAGGATGGCCCAGTAGGCGGTGAGGTTGGCGTCGATGCCGGAGTGGGGCTGCACGTAGGCGTACTCGGCCCCGAAGAGCTCACGCGCGTGCTCGGCGGCGACGGATTCGACGGTGTCGACGTTCTGGCAACCGGCGTAGAAGCGGTGCCCGACGGTGCCCTCTGCGTACTTGTCGCTCATCCAGGTGCCCATGGTGGCGAGCACGGGAAGGCTGGCGTAGTTCTCGGACGCGATGAGCTTCAGCGACGCGCGCTGGTCGGTGAGCTCCTGGCGCGTCGCCTGAGCGATGCGGGGCTCCACCTCCTCGATCATGCCCAGCAGGGTCCGGTAGGCCGACGAGATCGATTCGAGATCGCTCACAGTTCTCCTTGGATTCAGGGGTGCGTGCTGCCCACTCTAGTGCCCGAGGTCCTGAACGGCCCATCCGTTACCCTTCACCCTGTGTCGGTGAACAGGCGTGGTGCGCTGGGGCTTTTTGCGCTCGTGGGGTTGAGCGGCTGTTCGTTCGAGCCCATCGAGTGGGTGGAGGGCACGCCGGAGGCCGTGGAGTCCGTTGATCCCACCGTCGAACTTCGGCCTGACTTCTTCATCCAGACCAGCGACAACGGCGTGAAGTCCATCGAGGAGGCCCGCACCGTGGGCCAACGCATCTCGACGCCGCACTTCGACGCGCGGCTCGAGCAGGTGTTCCTGGGCACCGAGCTCGGTCAGCAGACCGCCATGCAGGTGCGGCGCCGCACTCCGCTGCGGGCGCCGGAGGGCCACCAGATCCTGGCCTTCACGCTGGCGGCGGGGGTCCCGTCGTTCCAACCCGACCCGGGGGCGGACCTCGCGCACCGGCTAAGGGTGGGCGACGTCGCGTTCGACCTCGGGGCGCCGTTCGTGCGGCACACCATCAACGACGACGGCGAATACGACATCGACTGGACGCTCATCATGCTGTGCATCCCCGAGGGGTCGCCGGTGTTCCTCGACGTGACGGACCAGATGCGCACCGTGTCGCTCGACCTGCTCACCGGCGCCCCCGTCGAGGACGAGGCGTGGGCCGACACCACGGGTTTCCGGGAGCGGCATCTCATCACGGTGGAGCCGGAGCGGCAGATCTTCGTGCACAACATCGTCAGCGTGCCGGACCCGTCGCTGCAGATCGAGCAGGACGAGGCGCAGTTGGCGGTGGCGCTGGCGCCGAACCCGACAGCGAGCGTCCTGACGCCGTGGCTGCCCGGCCTGGGGTGGGCAACAGCCGGCATGCAGTGGCTCAGGCTGCGGCTCACGTTCGAACCCAGCCTCACCGACACCCGCTTCACCTACAGCTTCAGCGGCCCGGAGTCCTTCACGTTGGAGGACAGCGAGGGCGTCAACCACAAGGTGGTCGCGCCGGAGACCGTGGCGGCAGACGACATCGAGATGTCCACGACGGTGGACCTCATCTGGCAGTTGGCCGGACCGTACACAGGCGGCACCATGCGGTTCCAGCCGAAGGGCACCCTGCAGGCGCTCTACACCGGGGGAGTGACGGTCGCGGCGCAGTTCACCGCGACCCCGTCCCCGCTGCAGTTCGGGGTGCAGTTCACTGCCCGGGAACAGCCTCAGTGATGCCGGCGCGCTGCTGCGAGACCTCGTAGAGCGCGACGGACGCGGCCACGGAGGCGTTGAGCGACTCCACCTCGCTGGCGATCGGGATCGACACCAACTGGTCGCAGTGGTCTCGCACCAGGCGCGCGAGCCCCTCGTCCTCGGAGCCCACGACGATCACCAGCGGCCCGTCGAGGCCGGCGGCGCCGCTGATCGGCACCTCGCCCTCGCCCGCGAGGCCGAGGATGGTGAAGCCGGCCTTCGTCGCCTGCTCGAGCGTGCGGTTGAGATTGGTGGCCATCGCGATGGGCAGGCGTGCCGCGGCACCCGCGGACGTCTTCCACGCGGCGGCGGTCATCGACGCGGAACGCCGCGACGGGATGACCACCCCGACGGCGCCGAACGCCGCCGCCGAACGCACGATGGCGCCCAGGTTGCGGGGATCCGTGATGCCGTCGAGAGCCACGATGATGCCGTCCGCCTCGAACGCATCGGCGATGAGGTCCTGCGGGTCCGCGTACTCGTAAGCCGGCAGCTGCAGGGCGACGCCCTGGTGCACGAGGCCACCGCCGGTGACACGGTCCAGCTCTGCGCGGGTGACCTGCAGCATGGGCAGGCCACGGTCCGCCGCGAACTTCAGGATGTCGCGGAGGCGGTCGTCGCGCTCCGAGCCCTCAGCCACGAAGGCCTGCTTCACGGGCATGCCTGCGAGCAGCGCCTCATAGACGGGGTTGCGTCCCACTACCCAGTCAGCGCCCACCGGCTTCTGGCGCGTGGTCTTCGTCGGGGTGCGTCGCTGCGCGGCCTGCTTGGCCTTGTACGCCTTGTGGTACGTGCGTTCCTCGGCCTTCGGCGTGGGGCCGCGGCCTTCGAGGGATCGGCGGATGCGGCCACCGGAGCCGGCGGCCTTGTTCTTGCCTTTGCTGGTCGCGCCGCGGCGCGAGGAGTTGCCTGCCATGAGCTTCTTTCGTCAGTTGTCGAGGTGCCACGTGGGCCCGGACGGGGTGTCTTCAATGGTGAGGCCGACGCTGCTCAGCGTGTCACGGATGCTGTCGGCGGCTGCCCAGTCCTTCTCGGCCCGGGCCTTGGCCCGCTGTTCGAGGAGAGCGGCCACCAGGCCGTCGACGACCGGGGTGAGGTCTGCGTCGGTGCCCTGGCCTGCCCACTCCGGGGCGTCGGGATGGATGCCGAAGACGTTCAGCATGTTGTCCACGACGAGGGCGTAGAGCCTGGCGTTCTCCGTGTCCCCGGCGGCGATGGCCTGGTTGCCGGCGCGGATGGAGTCGAAGAGCGCGGCGGTGGCGGCGGGGGTGCCCAGGTCGTCGTCCATCGCCGTCGTGAAGGCCTCGTACCCGGCGGCGTTCATCGGCGCGTAGGCGACGAACCCCTCCTCGGGAAGGAAGGCGCGGGAGCGTTCGACGAAGGAGTCGATGCGTTCGATCGCCTTCTCCGCCTCGGCCAGGGAGCCGCGGGTCTCGTCGTCGGCCGGGGAGAACTCGATGGTGGAGCGGTAGTGCGGCGAGAGCAGGAAGTAGCGCACGGCGCGGGGGTCGTACGCCTTGGTGACCTCGGAGACCAGCGCGGTGTTGCCCAGCGACTTGCTCATCTTCTCGCCGGCCATGGAGACCCAGGCGTTGTGCAGCCAGAAGCGCGCGAAGCCGCGCCCCGCGGCGGCCGACTGGGCCAGTTCGTTCTCGTGGTGCGGGAAGCGCAGGTCGATGCCGCCGCCGTGGATGTCGAAGGTGTCGCCCAGGTATTTGCCCGCCATGGCCGAGCACTCGATGTGCCAGCCGGGGCGACCACGGCCCCACGGCGACGGCCAACTCGCGGTGAGCGGCTCATCGGCCTTGTGGCCCTTCCAGAGTGCGAAGTCTCGCGGGTCGCGCTTGCCACGCGGGTCCGCGTCGGCGGCGGCCTCCATCTGGTCGACCTTCTGGCCCGAGAGCTCGCCGTAGCGGGGCCAGCTCTTGACGTCGAAGTAGACGTCACCGGAGCTGTCAGCCGCCGGGTAGGCGTGGCCCTTGCCGATGAGTTCGGCGATGAGCTCGACCATCTCCGGGATGTGGCCCGTGGCGCGCGGCTCGTAGGTGGGGGGCTTGCAGCCGAGCGAGGCGTAAGCGTCGTGCAGTTCGCGCTCGAAGTGGTACGCGTGCGCCCACCACTCGACGCCCTCCTCGGCGGACTTGGTGAGGATCTTGTCGTCGATGTCGGTGACGTTGGCCACGACGGTCACCTGGTAGCCCGTGTGCTCCAGCCAGCGGCGCAGGACGTCGAAGTTGACCTCCTTGCGGATGTGGCCCAGGTGCGGGGAGGCCTGGACGGTCAGCCCGCAGTGGTAGATCGACACTTTGCCGTCGACGAGGGGCACGAACTCGCGCACGGTTCGTGAGGCGGTGTCATACAGCTTCAACGTCACAAGAGGGCAGTTTACCGGTCAGAGCCCCCGTCGACGCACTGTCGACGGGGGCGCAGCGCCGAAGCGTCACTTCACCTCGGCCCGCAGGAAGCGCCACGTGCCGATCGTGAGGGGCAGCAGGACCCACAGGGCGGTGGCCGAGGAAACCTGCGCCCACTGGTGCGCGGACAGGTCCAGCGACGACATCAGCGGCTCGGTGGCGGTGTTGAGGTCGATCCAGGAGGCGCGCTCGTTGAGCCACGGGACGAAGGTGACGGCGGTGGTCCACAGCTGCGGCACCACGAAGAAGAGCACGACGGCGGCCGGGGTGTTCAACAGGACGAGGCCGAACGCGCTGGCCTGGAACATGACGAGGATGAGGGTGAGGGTGGCGCCGCCCAGCATGCCGGTGTTCAGGCCCCAGCCGTCCCAGCTCTGGCCGGTCAGGGCGCCGATGCCGGCAGCGCCGTAGGTCAGCCCCGTGGACACGACGGTGATCGCCAGGCCGGTCACCTGCGACACGATGAGCTTGGCGGCGACGACGCGGCCCCTGCGCGGCTCGAGCGCGAAGGTGGTGAGTCCCGTGCGCTGTGACCACTCGGCTGTTGCCGCGAGGATAGCCACCACCGGCACGATCAGTCCCAGGGGGAAGAAGGCGAGGAGGAACAGGTCGCCCACGTCCCCGGGCGGGAAGAAGGCGACGCCCAGCGCCGTGGCGCCCACGCTCACGAGCACCGCGATGGCCAGCAGCCACCGGCCGGCCCGGGTGTCGACCAGCTTGCGCCCCTCGACCAGGAGGAGGTGGGCGAAGCCGGCGGTCCGGGTCTCCGGCAGGGCGGCGACGGAGGCGGGGGTGGAGACAGGGAGGTGCATGGTGGTCATGGGAGTTCGCTTTCTCTGGGGTTCAGGCTGCGGACGCGTCGGTGGTGAGGGAGAAGAAGACGTCTTCGAGGCTTCGGGAGCCGGCGGCGGTGAACTCGGCCACGTCGCCGCGGGCCAGGATGCGCCCCGCGGCGATGACCACCACGTCGTCGGCGATGAGCTCGACCTCGTGCAGCAGGTGCGAACTGAGCAGCACCGTGCCGCCGTCGTCGGCGAAGCTACGCAGGAGGGTGCGCATCCAGCGGATGCCGGAGGGGTCCAGGCCGTTCGACGGCTCGTCGAGCATGAGCACGCTGGGGGAGCCGAGCAACGCGTTGGCGATGCCCAGGCGCTGGCGCATGCCCAGGGAGTAGGCGCCCACCCGCTTGCCGGCTGCCTTCCTGTCCAGCTGGACGAGGTCCAGCACCTCGTCCACCCGGCGTCGGGGCAGGCCCATCTGCAGCGCGCTGAGGGTGAGCGCCTCGCGCCCGGTGCGGCCCATGTGCTGGGCCCCCGCGTCGAGGAGGACGCCGATCCGGCGGCCCGGGTTGACCAGGTCGCGGAACCGCTCCCCCAACACGAGGGCCGAGCCAGACGTCGGGGCGGTCATCCCGCAGATCATGCGCATGGTGGTGGACTTGCCGGCACCGTTGCCGCCCAGGAAGCCGGTGACTCGGCCGGCTTCGGCGCGGAAACAGATGTCGTCGACGACGGTGGTGGAGGAGTACTTCTTCGTGAGATTCGAGACGGTGATCATGGCTCCAGCCTCGCGGTCGGTGCGGCGTGGCCGAATCGGCCGGACGGCTCGAGTGGGGAGGGCGAAGGGACCGTTCCCGCCTGCACCTTTGGTAGGGCCCGGCTCCCTACTTCGGCCGGACGACCCCGGGCCGGGCCGCTCCCTAGACTGGCCGCATGAGCCCGTCCACCCTCCGCCACCACCCCGGCGCCCGACGGTTGGCGCACCTGTGGGGCGAGGTCTGGCGGTTCAGCGTGGCCCTGCTCCTGGGGATGGTGATGTTCGGCATCAGGCTCGAAGCGAGCGAGGCACCCAGCCGGCCCGCACTGGACATCACCGGTCAGGTCACCGTCCTGGCGCAGCCCGTCAGCGAGGTGTGGCTCGCGATCGACCTGCTCACCGGCCTGCTGGTGCTGGGTGCGCTTCTCCTCCGCCGACGGTGGCCCCTGCCCGTGGCGGTGTTCGCGTCGGCAGCGCTCGCCGTGACGAGCTTCGGGATGCCTGCGGCGGCCGTCTGCCTGGTGTCCATCGCGTCAAGGAGACGATGGACGGACCTGGCGGTTACCGGCCCCGTGCTGGCCGCGGGAGTGGCGGTCAACCACATCTTCTGGCCCGCCGCCGGGAGCCTGGCGGACCAGATCATGTCCGTCGTCGTGTCGCTGGTCATCTTCGGTGCCGCGTGGGCCTGGGGAGCGTACCGGGGCGCCAGACGGGAGTTGGTCGCCTCCCTCCGGGAACGGGCCGCCACCCTGGAGCGCGAGCAGACCCTGCGCGAGACCCAGGCGCGCACGGCGGAGCGCGCCCGGATCGCGCAGGAGATGCACGACGTGTTGGCCCACCGGATCTCGCTGATCGGGGTGCACGCCAACGTGCTGGCCTTCCGTTCGGACCTCGAGCCTTCGCAGGTGGCCGAACATGCGGGCGTGATCCGTGACAACGCGGACCACGCCGTCGCCGAACTGCGCGACGTGCTGGGCGTGCTGCGGGGTGGCGAACTGACGGCCACCGCCCCGCCGCAGCCCACCCTGGACCTGTTGCCGTTGCTCATCGAGGACGCGCAGCGCGCCGGCACGAGGGTCGCCGCGGTGGGGGCCATGCCGGACTTCGACGGTTTGCCCGCCGCCACGAGCCGCACCGCCTACCGGGTCATCCAGGAATGCCTCACCAACGCCCGCAAGCACGCAAACGGCCTGCCCGTCACTCTCCAGGTGGGCGGCACGGAGGGCGTGAGCCTCGATATTGTGGTGACCAACCCGCTGCCCGCAGCCGGCGCAGTCGCCCAGGTCGACGGCACCGGCATGGGGCTGCTCGGCCTCGCGGAACGCGTGGCGCTGGCGGGCGGAACATTGGTACACGCATCCGAGGACGGCTTCTTCGTGGTGCGCGCCCACCTGCCATGGAGTGGATGATGGAACCGGTTAAGGTACTGCTGGTCGACGACGAGCCGCTGGTGCGGGCGGGGCTCAAAGCGATCCTGGGCGGCGCGGAAGAGGTGCTCGTCGTCGGGGAGGCCGCGGACGGCCGGGAGGCGCTGCGCCGGGTGGCCGAGCTGGCTCCCCAGGTGGTGTTGATGGACATCCGGATGCCGGTGCTGGACGGTGTCGCCGCCACGGCCCAGATCAGGTCCGCGCGGGGTGACAGCGAGGGTCCGCACGTCGTGGTGCTCACCACCTTCGACGGCGACGACTCGGTCGCGCAGGCGCTGAGGGCCGGTGCCAGCGGATACCTCCTGAAGACGACCCCGCCGGACCGCCTCGTCGCCGGCATCCTCGAAGCGGCGGCCGGCCAGCCGGTGTTGTCGCCGTCGGTCACGGCGCGGCTGATGCACGCGGTGGCCACCGGCGGGGGAGGGCAGCGGGATGGGGCTCGCGCCCAGCTGGAACTCCTCACGGAGCGGGAGCTCGAAGTGGCCCGCGCGGTGGCGCGAGGCGACTCGAACACCGTCATCGCGCAGTCGCTGTACCTGAGCCTGGCCACCATCAAGGCGCATGTGTCGCGCGCGCTGCTGAAGCTGGGCCTGGAGAATCGGGTGCAGCTCGCCCTGCTGGTGCGCGACGCGCAGCTGGACCTCTGAGTCTGCGGACACGCGTAGCGGTCAACCCGGCGTCCTGTATGGTTGAAAATGTGAGTATCGACGTTCAGATCTGGTCCGACATCGCCTGCCCGTGGTGCTACATCGGCAAGCGCCGCTTCGAGAAGGCCCTTGCGGAGTTCCCGCAGCAGGACCAGGTCAACGTGACCTGGCGCTCCTACCAACTGGATCCCAGCCTGCCCGAGCACGACCACCGCTCCGAGGTCGACTACCTCGTCGAGATGAAGGGCATCGCACGTCCCCAGGTGGAGCAGATGCTTCAGCACGTCAAGGGCAACGCCGCGGGGGAGGGCCTCGAGTACGACTTCGACGGCCTCGTCGTGGCCAACTCGCGCAAGGCGCACCGCCTGCTGCAGGCCGCCAAGGCCGCGGACCGGGCCGACGGCGACCACCGCACCGACACCCTCAAGGAAGCCCTCCTGGCGGCGCACTTCATCGACGGCGAGGACATCAGCGACGTCGAGGTGCTGACGCGGCTCGGGGCCGAAGCCGGACTGGACCAGTCGGAGGCCCGCGCCGCCGTCGACTCCGCCGAGCTGGACCGCGCCGTCGAGGACGACATCATGGCGGCGCGTCAGATCGGGGTGCAGGGCGTGCCGTTCTTCGTCTTCGAGAACAAGTACGGCGTCTCCGGTGCGCAGCCGGCAGAGGTGTTCGCCCAGGTGCTGCAGACCGTGGCGTCGGAACAGACCCCCAGCCTCATCACCATCGAAGGCGAGGCGGGCGACGCCTGCGGCCCCGACGGCTGCTGACGGACGGCCGACACCCCGCCGGGTTCGGGCCGCGTGGAACACTGGGGTCCATGACCACGCCTGAAGACCGCCAACGGCGACTCTGGGACACCACGGCCGCGCGCTACGACCAGATGGTCGCGCCGCTGGAGGGTCGTTTCATGGCCGCCAGCCGCCGCTGGGTGGGCGAGCGTGCCGTGGGTGAGACCCTCGAGGTCGCCATCGGCACCGGGCTCAACCTCCCGCACTACCCCGACGACATCACCATCACCGGCCTCGACATCAGCGCCTCCATGCTCGACGAGGCCCGCGCCCGTGCAGCGCGAACCGGCCGCGAAGTCACGCTCGTGGAGGGCGACGCCCAGGACCTCCCGTTCGCCGACGGCACCTTCGACACCGTCGTGTCCACGTTCGCCATGTGCGGGGTGGGCGACGACGACCGTGCCCTCGCGGAGTTGGTCCGGGTGGTCCGCCCCAACGGCCGGATCCTGCTTGCAGACCACATCGTGTCGACCAACCCCGTTCTGCACGCCCTCCAGTGGGCGCTGGAGGCCGTGACCAAACGCACCAACGGCGAATACTGGACGCGGCGGCCGCTGCCGAAGCTGGAGCGCATGAGCGGGGTCCAGATCGTCGACAGCGGTCGCAGCCACGCGGGCATCATCGAGCACCTGCACGCCCGCAGGTCCTGACGAGCGGCGTCGGGCGCCAGCCGCGACGGGCCCCGGGCGGGAAGCTCGGGGGCCCGTCGTGGGTGCTGCGAGGATCAGGGAAGCTTGGCGTCCAACGCGGCCGTGACCTCGTGGAGTTCAGCCTTGATGGCGCTCTCGGCGATCACCAGGACGACGCCGTACTTCGGCGTGGTCAGCACGCAGGCCTCCATCGTGAAGGCCTCGCCACTCTCCTCATCGACATCAGAGATGGTGCCGCACGTGGCGGTGCCGACCTTCTCGAGGTTGGTCATGTCGCCGATGAAGTAGGACTCGCCGCCCTCAACTTCTCCGACAGCCACGGCCATCACCAGCGCGTAGCGCGTGCCCGAGTCCTTGTCGTAGAAGATCATGCCGTCGACCGCCGTCTTCTCCCAGCCGGCGATCGCGGGCGCATCGCTCGCCGAGATCGGGATCTCCTGGGGGTCGGTGGGCGCCGGGGCGGTGGTGCTGAAGCGGACCATCGAGTTGAAGACCCACTGCGTCTGCCACTGGAAGCCGCTCACGGTCTTGGCGATCACGTCAGCCTGGATGTAGGAGCGGCACCCGCCCTGGCCGGTGGTGGCCGTGTTGCATTCGGTGCGCCAGTTGCGGCCGCCGCTGACGAACCCGTTCATGTTGTGCGTGGCGAGAGGGTTGCCCTTCCACGTCGCCACCGGTGCAGGCAGGTAGGTCAGGTTGTTGAACACCCAGCCGTTCTTCTGCACGAACTTGGCGCCGTCCCAGGACACGACGGTGGCCATGATCTCGGTGCGACAGCGCTGGGTGACGGAGTAGGGCTCGCAGCCGGTGCGCCACTGGCGGCCGTTGACTTCATGCACACCGGGGGTGGAGTAGACGTCGACGACGGGCTCAGCCGAAGCGTTCGGGGCCAGCACGACGGCGCCGGTCACGGCGACGAGCGCCGCGAGGGCCACCCGGACGGTCTTGAACATAGTTGGGTCCTCCCAAGATCGTTACCCCGACGCCGGGGTGTGCGCCGAACGATACCGCCGGGCAGCAGGCTCCGCGCCTCGGGGCTGGGCAATGAACCGAGCAACAGAGCCCCGATCCGATCAATGCCGACGAACCATCGCCAACGGGATACAGGAAAAGGTACATTCTTGTTTTTCGGTTGGGGGACGACATGGGATTCCTGGACAAGATCGGCGACCTGTGGCAGCGCGAGTCACGAACCGTCGTGCACGGATGGGTCGCGCAGGATGACAGCACCTACGGATCCGAGGACGAAGGGCGCTTCTACCTATCGGTCAGCTGCGCAGACCTGGGCCTCCGGTTCGACCGCCAGCGACTTGGTCAGCGCCGCCCCGTACTGCAGTCGGTGGTGACCTGGCCAAGCCAGGACGAACGCATCCCCGTGTCCGCCACCCTCGGGCCATCCAGCTTCACCTCCCTCAACAACGGCGACTTCGCGCACCTCATTCATGAGAACGTGGCGCTCACGGGGGACCTCCCGATGAACTCCGACGCGATCAGTATCGTCGTCGGTCTGATGGCAGCCCCGGGGGAAGGCCTGCTCGACCTTGCCACCGAATTTCTCGGCGACCTGGCGTCCCTGACGCAGGTCCCTCAACTCACGGCTGCTGCGCCGATCGCCACCAAGATCGCGAACGGTGTTGACAAGCTTCTCGGCACCGATGAGACGGTCGGGCTCATTGCGCTGCAGATGTCTATCCAGGCCGACGCGCTGCGTGCAGGCTACGTGGTGGTGACGGACTGGGCGACAGAGGAAGGCTCGCTCGACCGTCTCGCGATCGATGGTTCACGGCTCATGATGCAAGATGGCGATGACTGGGTTCCGGCCCGGGGCTTCAACTATCTGGTGCTCGACGTGCAGGTGACACCGTCGCGACCCAAGCGCTGGCGCGAGCTGACCGCGATTGCCGGCCTCGCTGAAAGGGCGCTCTCCCAACTGGCGAAGGCCACCTCACCCGAGGATGTTGAGGCTGCCGGCAACGCAATCCAAGTGGCCATGAGCACCGTCCTCTTCGAACCGAACCTCACCGTCACCGATCGCGACGCCGCCGCAGATCAGATCCAGGACATGTGGGACAAGGCGGTCACCCGTCGTAATGCGGTGCTGTCAAAGGACGCGACGACGCAGCCTGACCGCGGAGCGGCCGAGGAGACGGAGCACGACTCCGTGGAGCGGGTCACGGGGAAGCAGTTCGATCGCGTCCGGCTGTCCGGCATGGTTTCGGCTGGTGACCGCGTCACCTCCAGGCTGAAGATGCTGCGTACCGAGGCGCGATAGGTCGTCGCTGGGAGCGGAAGCCTGAACAGCGGCGCCGCTACGTCTGCTTCTTCTTGGCAGCCTTCGCCCGCAGGGCGTTGATGTCGAACGTGGCGGCCAACTCCAGGTCTGGAGCGTTCGCGCTGTCCTCCCACGGATCGTACGGCTTCTCCTCATTCTCGTCGACGAAGCCGTGGGACGGGTCGTACTTGTTGGCCAGTTCACCGCCCACCATCTGAAGGTCACCGAGCTGCTCGTCGGGCAGGGTGGTGAGGATCTCGTGGATGTAGCCGGAAGCTGCGTCCGCCGTCGGCACCTCGCGGTTCTCCCGCTGCGACTGGTACCAGCGGTAGTCGAGCACCTCGTGGAAGAACTGGGCGGCGTCGCGCTTGCTCCGGAGATCTGCAGGGATCCGGTTGATGGCCGGCTCGAACACCTCGACGAGCCACTTGTGCGCGGCCACGGACTCGGCCATGTTCGGGGCCTTCTTGGCGCGGAAGGTGTCCATGTCGTTGAGGAGCCGGCGCGCCTGGTGCTCCTCGGCGTCGAGGCCGGTGAGGCGCATCAGCCGACGGGTGTGGTGGCCCGCCTCCACCACCTTCGGCCGCATCCGGATGGTGCCGCCGTCCGCGGAGGCGTCGACGTCGATCTCCGCCACATCGAACCCCAGGGCGTTCAGGCGGCGGACGCGCCCCTCGAGGCGGTACAGCTCGGACTCGTCGAACTCCTCGACGCCCGTCAGCTCCGCCCAGAGCTGGTGGTAGCGGTCCTCGATGGTCTTCACGAGCCACTCCGGGTCCAGCGAGGGGTCGAGGATGCCGCCCGCTTCCAGGTCGAGGAACTCGCCGAAGAGGTTGGTGCGCGCGATCTGCAGGTCGTGGGCGCGCTGGCCGTCCGTGAGCTGGTCGTGCAGCTCGCCCGTCTCGGCGTCCACCAGGTAGGCGGCGAACTCGCCCGCGTCGCGCCGGAAGAGGATGTTCGACAGCGACACGTCGCCCCAGTAGAAGCCGGTGAGGTGCAGGCGGGCGAACAGGACCACCATCGCATCGAGCAGCCGGTTGACGGTCTCGTGCTTGACGCCGTGGTAGAAGAGCGAACGGTACGGCAGGGAGAACGGGAGGTGGCGCGTCAGGAGGATGGGGTCCAGAGGGTCGCCGTTGGGGTCCACCCGGCCGAGGACCACGCCCACCGGGTCCACCGACGGCACCTTCAGCCGCTTCAGCTCGGTGAGCAGGCGGTACTCCTGCACCGCCACCTCTTCGAGGATCTCCTTCGCGGCGAAGATCTCGTCGCCCACCTGGAGGAACCGCACCACGTGCCGGGAGATACCGCGCGGCAGCGCGACGAGGTGTTGGGCCGGCCAATCGGTCAGCGGCACCTGCCACGGGAGCCGCAGCAGGTCGGCGTCGGGCCTGGCAGCGAGGAATCTGGGCACACGCCCAGCCTACTGGGTCGGTCCCTCGATGCAGTTCGCCTGATCCTCGCGGGACCTCCGACGTGGAGGGTCTACGCCAGGGTTGCGAGCAACGCGGCCGCGTACGCGTTCTCGGCGTCCGGGTCGCGGTGGGTGCTGCCATCGGCCAACTCGACGACGAAATCACGGCCCTCCCTGCGCAGGGTGACGAACGTGTCGTCCAGCGCCATCCGCAACTGGTTCTCGTCCGGCAGCCACACCGTCGCCGACTGGGGCACCGAATCCAGGGCCCACTCGGTGGTGCCGTTGAACGCGAACAGAGTGCCGGTCTCCAGGGGGCGGGCCTCGATGACCATGTCCGCCAGGTAGAAGACGTCGTCGATCATCTCCGTGCGCGTCACGGCGAACCGGTCCCCGGGGCTGGGCACCCAGGCCAGCCCCGCGTCGCGGAGGGCCAGCGCCAGCGTGAGGCTGATCATGTCGCCCTGTCGAGCGCGCGGGTGGCGACGGCCACCAGGTCGTCGCGGCCCTCCACGCCCACGCTGATCCGCAGCAGCCCGTCGGAGATGCCGGCCGTTGCCCTCGCCTCGTCGGTCATGCCGGCGTGGGTCATGGATGCGGGGTGGCAGATGAGGGATTCCACGCCGCCGAGCGACTCCGCCAGGTGGAAGATCTCCAGCCCGTCGAGGAACCGTTCGACGGCGGCCCGGCCGCCCGCCAGCTCGACGCTGATGAGCGAACCGAAGCCGGACTGCTGCGCCTTGGCCACCGCGTGGCCCGGGTGCGCCGGCAGGCCGGGCCAGTAGAGGGTGCCGACGGCCGGGTGGTCCTGGATGGCGTCGACGAGGGCCGCTGCGTTCTCGCCGTGGATCCGGAGGCGGGCGTCGAGGGTGCGGAGCCCGCGGAGGGTGAGGAAGGCGTCGAATGCGCTGGAGGTGAGGCCCAGCGCGTTGGCCCACTGGCGCAGCTTCTCGTGGTGCTCCGGGGTGGCCGCGACGACGGCGCCGCCCACCACGTCGGAATGGCCGTTGATGAACTTGGTGGTGGAGTGCAGCACCAGATCCGCGCCGTGCTCGAGCGGGCGCTGCAGGAGGGGGGAGAGGAACGTGTTGTCCACGGCCACCAGGGCGCCGGCGGCGTGCGCGAGGTCCGCGGTGCGGCGGATGTCGGTGATGCGCAGCAGCGGGTTGGACGGGGTCTCGATCCAGACCATGGCCACACCGCCGTCGAGCGCGGCGGCGAACGCGTCGTCGTCGTTGAAGTCGACGAAGGTCACGTCCAGCCGGCCCTGCGAGGCGAGGAAGGTGAACAGGCGCCAGGTGCCGCCGTACGCGTCATGCTGGACGACGACCCTGCCCCCCGTCGGTACGAACGCCTCGGCGATCAACGTGACGCCGGCCAGCCCGGTGGCCACCGTCGTGGCACCTGCGCCGCCCTCGAGCGTGTTGATGGCGTCGTTGAGCAGGTCCCTGGTGGGGTTGCCGGAGCGGGAGTAGTCGTATTCGCGGGCCCGGCCCAACTCCTCGAACGCGTAGTTCGACGACAGGTAGAGCGGTGGGACGACGGCGCCGTAGGTGGGGTCGACGCCCAGGCCGGTGCGCACCGCCTCGGTCCAGCGGGAGAAGTTGGTCATTCCACTCGGCCTTTCTGCAAACTGTCCCCCAAGATATCCCGACGGGGCTGCTGCGCTGCTCGCTGCCCGCGGTAGTTCGCTGTCAGGTGAGGATCCCAGGAACGGGAAAGGGCCCCGGCGACGCCGGGGCCCTTCCACGAATGATCGAGCGATCAGGAGATGCGCTCTTCGGTGCGGTCGCTGAACACGTGGAGCTGGTCAGCCGGTGCGGTGAGGCGCACGGTCTGGCCCTTCTCCGGGGCGGTGCGGGCACCGACGCGGGCGACGAACTGCTGGGCGTTGACGATCTCGTCGTCGGAGAGCCCGGCCAGGGTGCCATACAGGTAGGAGTCGGCGCCGAGCTCCTCGACCACCGCGACGTCGAGACCGATGCCCTCCTGAGCGACGCTGAAGGCCTCCGGGCGGATGCCGACCGTGAGGGTTTCTTCGCCCTCAGCGCGGGCCAGGACCTCACGCGGGATGCGCACGATGTAGTCGCCGACCTGGACGCCGTCTTCGACGCGCCTGCCGGAGATCAGGTTCATGGCGGGGGAGCCGATGAAGCCTGCCACGAAGAGGTTCTTCGGGTTGTCGTACAGCGCCAGCGGGGAATCGACCTGCTGCAGGATGCCGTCCTTCATGACCGCAACGCGGTCACCCATCGTCATGGCCTCGATCTGGTCGTGGGTGACGTAGACGGTGGTGACGCCCAGGCGCTGCTGGAGAGCGGCGATCTGGGTGCGGGTCTGCACGCGCAGCTTGGCGTCGAGGTTCGACAGCGGCTCGTCCATGAGGAAGACCTGCGGGTTACGCACGATGGCGCGGCCCATGGCGACGCGCTGACGCTGGCCACCCGAGAGGGCCTTCGGCTTGCGGGAGAGGAAGTCTTCCAGGCCCAGCAGGTGAGCGGCCTCCTGGACGCGCTTCTGGCGCTCCTCCTTGGGGACGTTCTGCATCTTCAGAGCGAAGCCCATGTTGTCCGCCACGGTCATGTGGGGGTACAGGGCGTAGTTCTGGAAGACCATCGCGATGTCGCGGTCCTTGGGCGGGAGGTCCGTGACGTCACGGTCGCCGATGAAGATGGAGCCCGAGTTGACCTCTTCGAGGCCGGCGAGCATCCGCAGGGAGGTCGACTTGCCACAGCCCGAAGGGCCGACGAGGACCATGAATTCGCCGTCCTCGATCTCGAGGTTCAGCTTGTTGACCGCTGCGCGGTCCGATCCGGGGTAAACACGGGAGGCATCCCGGTAACTAACGGTGGCCATGCCACTTGTCCTTTCCACGGGCAGGTACGTGCCCGACGATCCGTTGTGGATTGGAACCCTAAGTATTTAGGTTTTCCTGAGCCGGACTTTACACCTTCCGGACTGATCGCCAACAGCGGGGTTCGCTTGTTGGTCGTAACAAACTGGTCACGATCAGCGGCTGGATCGATCAAACACAGCGGCGTCCACGGCGGGGCACGGTGGGGGCGTTTCACGTAGGCTTCACCCCGTGATCGACGAGCCGAAGTCCTCGGAAGAGCCCCGAACCGAGCAGTGGTGGCAGGACCAGGGCATGCCATGGCGCAAGGAGCCGGGGCGGGCCGACTACTGGTGCCTGGGCTGGTTCGGCTTCATCGGTCTGTTCTCGCTCGTCCTGCTGCCAACCAGGGCGTGGCTGATCACCGCCGCACCGGACTGGCTGGCCATGCTGACCGGCGGTCGGACCGCCGTCGCAGTCAGCGGTGCCTTGGGCTCGCAGGGCGACATGCCGCACTGGCCCGTCGTGCTCCTGGTCGCCTCGATCTTCAGCCTCAAATTCGACTGGGTCTACTGGTGGGCGGGCAAGCTCTGGGGCCGGGGCATCATCGAGGTGTGGGCCGGTCAGTCCAAGCGCGCCCAGAGGAACTACGCGCGGGCTGAGCGATGGGCGGAGAAGTTGGGCCCCCTCGGTTTCCTGGTGGCCTATTTCCCGATCCCCCTGCCACTGATGCAGGTGGTGTTCGTCCTGTCCGGCGCCACCAACATGAGCCTGCGGCGGTTCCTCGTCTACGACTACATCGCCTCCACGCTGTGGCTGGTCCTGTACTTCTGGCTGGGGTGGCGCTTCGGCGCTCCCATCGTCGACGTCCTGGAGCTCTACGCCCGGATAGGGATGTGGGTGGCGCTCGGGCTCATCGTCTTTGTGATTTTCACGAGTGTGCTCGCCCAGCGGCGTCGTGCCAAGCCCAATTCGGGTGAAGGCGCTTGAGAACCGGCTAAGGAGTGGAACCCGGGCACTGTGATGCCCCGCTCGGCTGATTGAGATCCCTGGAAGGGGCCGACCCCACGGTCGGCCCCTTTCTCACGCCTTGCCGCAGATGGCGACGATGAACGTGGAGTCCTCCGTGAAGGGGCGGAGGTCCCACGTCGAGAGCGGGATCTGGAGTTCGAGCCCGGCCTGCGCGCAGTCGGCGAGGAAGTCGCGGAAGTCGTAGCCGCGGCCGGCGCCGAAGCCGATGACGGCGCGTCCATCTTCTGCCAGGTGGGTCGCGAAGCGGTGCAGCACGTCAACCCGGGTGGAGGGGGCCAGGAAGCCCATCACGTTGCCGGCCGAGACGATCACGTCGAAGTTGGCTTCGATGCCCTGCGCCGGGAGGTCCATCTCCGCCAGGTCCCCGACGACCCACGTCGGGCCGGGGTGGTCCTGCCCGGCGGCCTCGATCAGTGCCGGGTCGACGTCGATCCCTACGACGGTGTGGCCGAGCTCGTGAAGCCTGCCGCCCACCCGGCCGGGGCCGCAGCCCGCGTCGAGGATGCGGGAGCCTCGCTGCGCCATGGCGTCGACGGTGCGGGCCTCGCCGTCGAGGTCGTTGCCCTGCGCCGCCATGGTCCGGAAGCGCTGGATGTAACGGCGGGAGTGATCGGGATCCGCTTGGATCATGCGGGTCCACTTGCTGGGCTCAGGGGTCATGCGCGCAATTGAATCAGAGCCTCCTGAGGGAGTCGAACCCTCGACCACTCGCTTACAAGGCGAGCGCTCTGGCCGCTGAGCTAAGGAGGCGTGGGCCCTATTGTGCCAAGCCGGGGCGCGGAATTCCGAATCAGGCGCCCGATGCGGCCACGAACATCTGGCCCTCACCGTGCACCGTGACGTCCTCGTCTGCGGCGAGGAAGGCGCTGTCGCCCGATTCCAGGTGCATGTCGCCATCGTCGCCCTGGAGCACGAACCGGCCCGCCGTGACCAGCGCGATGCGACCGCAGTCTGAGCGCGGTACCGGGAGGTGGGAACCGTCGACGGGGGACACCAGCCACAGCTCGAACTCCGGGAACGACGTGGGGTAGACGTAGACGCCGTCCGCGCCCTCGGCGACGAGGACGGTGGGCTGCAGGGGCTCGAAGCGGACCACCTGCAGCAGGCCGTCCACGTCGATGTGCTTCTGGGTGAGGCCGCCGCGCATCACGTTGTCCGAACTGGCCATGATCTCCACGCCCACGCCGCGGAGGTAGGCGTGCATGATGCCGGGCTCCAGCGCCACGGCCTCGCCGGGTTGCAGTGTGAAGCGGTTCATCAGGAGCGCGGCGAGGATGCCGGGGTCACCGGGGAAGTGCTCGTCGAGTTCGACGGCGGTGCGGGCGAACTCGCCCAGCGCGCCCGGGGCCTCGAGGAGGTTCACGGCTGCCGCGAGCACCACATCGACCAGGTGCCGCCGCTCGTCGAGCGAGAGGACGTCCAGGAAGACCTCCTGCAGGGCAGGGGCGGCGGCGCGGTCGCGCAGCGGGCCGATGACGGAGGCCAGTTCGTCGGCGACACCGAGGGCCTCGAACAGGCCGGCCGTCTCCAGCGGGTCGCGGAAGCCGAGGAGGCCCTCGAACGGGGTGAGTGCGACGATCGCCTCGGGCTTGGGCCAGTCGTCCTTGAAGGACCGGGTGGGCTCCGACGGGTGGAGTCCCAACAGCGATTCGCGGGCGTAGCCGACTTCGGCCTGCTGCCGCGAGGGATGCGCCTGCAGACTCAGCGGGGTGGAGGCGGCAAGGATCTTCATGAGATAGGGGAGCCTGTCGCCGAACTCGGCGCGGGCGGCGGCGCCCACCACCTCCGGGTTCTCCTGGACGTGGGTTGCCAACGCCATCCCGTCGTCGAGGAAGGCGTGGCCCCCCGGATGAGTGCCCAGCCAGTACTCGGCCCATGGCCGGTCGTCGGGCTCGCGGCGGAGGATCCCCGGGATGGCCGTGTGGCTGCCCCAGGCGAAGTGCTGGACATGGCCGGTGAGTCGGCGCATCGGGGATCGGCTCCTAGGGACGTGGTGTGCGGGCAGAGGCGACTCTACCTTCGGACTGGGACCAGTGTTGCCGCAGTTGAATGACACAGGTGTCGTTTGCAGCTAAACTGACCGTCATGTCTGAGGCCCTCATGCACACGCCGGTCGACCTGACCGAACGCGAAGCCGCCATCCTCGACTTTGAGGACAGCTGGTTCACGTCCGCGGTGCCGAAGGAACAGGCGATCATGGAGAGCTTCTCCCTGTCGTCGGCCCGCTACTACCAGCAACTCAACGCCCTGATCGACACCCCGCGCGCGCTGGCCTACCGGCCGCTGCTCGTGAAGCGTCTGCGCCGCATGCGGAGCCAGCGTCAGGCTGCGCGCTCGGCGCGCCGCCTCCACGCCTGATCCGTCACCTACGGAACCTCAGCGCCGCCAGGCCCTCACGCAGCGGGCGTTTTGTGCCCACGCGGTAGCCGCCCTTGAGCAGGTCCGCCTGTACCTCGAAGTGATTGGCCGTGGCCCTGTCCCCGGAGCGGAGCATGGACCAGGCCACCGCAATCACGTAGAGCGGGATGAACGGCAACCCCAGGCAGTAGGCGTACTGCCACGCATGCGCCTCCTCATGGGCGAGCAGGTCAGGGATCCGCCCCTCGACCTCGCCCACCGTCCTGCCGGGAACCAGCACGACGTCGCCCACCGTCATCGCGCTGGCGTTGACCAGCGGCAGCTTCACCTGCTCGAACACGATCAGGTGGCCCTGACGGCGGGGCCGGCCACGGCCGGCAAGGCCCAGGACCAGCCCCAGTGGGGTGGACAGATTGAGCGCGTTGGCGACGTTCCTGAGGGTCCGCGGCGTGTCCATGGGCTCACTCTAGTGAGCCGATGCCCCAGAAGCTTTGCACTCCCTTGGGGAGAGTGCTAATAATGGGGTTAGCACTCTCACGTTTGAGTGCTACCGAATTGCGGTGAGGCCCGGAAGGGCCGTCCGTCGCGGGCACCAGCAGTTCAACCTGACATCTGAAGACACCCGGGGCTAGCCGCCCCATCGACGGGAGGACTCCCGAACACCATGGCAAAGCTGATTGAATTCAATGAGGCCGCACGACGCGACCTTGAGCGCGGCATGAACACCCTTGCGGACGCCGTCAAGGTCACCCTCGGCCCCAAGGGCCGCAACGTCGTCCTGGAGAAGAAGTGGGGCGCCCCCACGATCACCAACGATGGTGTGTCCATCGCCAAGGAGATCGAGCTCGAGGATCCCTTCGAGCGGATCGGCGCCGAACTCGTCAAGGAGGTCGCCAAGAAGACCGACGACGTCGCCGGCGACGGCACCACCACCGCCACCGTGCTGGCACAGGCGATGGTCCGTGAGGGCCTGCGCAACGTGTCGGCCGGCGCGAACCCCGTTGGCCTGAAGAAGGGCATCGAGACCGCCGTCGCGGCGATCGTAGAGAAGCTCGGCGAACTCGCCATCGACGTTGAGACCAAGGAGCAGATCGCCGCCACCGCGTCGATCTCCGCTGCTGACCCCACCGTCGGCGAGATCATCGCCGAGGCGATGGACAAGGTCGGCAAGGAAGGCGTCATCACCGTCGAGGAGTCGAACACGTTCGGCCTCGACCTCGAGATGACCGAGGGCATGCGCTTCGACAAGGGCTACATCTCGCCCTACTTCGTCACGGACGCCGAGCGCATGGAAGCCACGCTGGATGACCCGTACATCCTGCTGGCCAACTCCAAGATCTCGTCGCTGAAGGACCTCCTGCCCGTGCTGGAGAAGGTCATGCAGTCCGGCAAGCCGCTGCTCGTCATCGCCGAGGACGTCGAGGGTGAGGCCCTGGCCGGCCTCATCGTCAACAAGATCCGCGGCACGTTCAAGTCGATCGCCGTCAAGGCGCCCGGCTTCGGCGACCGCCGCAAGGCCATGCTGACCGACATCGCCATCCTGACCGGTGCCCAGGTCGTCTCCGAGGAGGTCGGCCTGTCGCTCGACACCGTCTCCCTGGACCTCCTCGGCCAGGCGCGCTCCGTGCTCGTCACCAAGGACGAGTGCACCATCATCGAAGGCGCCGGCGACTCCGAGCAGATCGAAGGCCGGGTGGCCCAGATCCGTCGCGAGATCGAGAACTCGGATTCCGAGTACGACCGTGAGAAGCTCCAGGAGCGTCTGGCCAAGCTGGCCGGCGGCGTCGCCGTCATCAAGGTCGGCGCGGCCACCGAGGTCGAGTTGAAGGAGCGCAAGCACCGCATTGAGGACGCTGTCCGCAACGCGAAGGCTGCGGTCGAAGAGGGCATCGTCCCCGGCGGTGGCGTCGCGCTGCTGCAGGCCTCGAAGCTCGCTTCGGTCGAGGGCCTGACGGGCGACGAGGCCATCGGCGCCCAGATCGTGTTCGCCGCTGCTTCGGCTCCGCTGAAGCAGATCGCCTTCAACGCCGGCCTCGAGGGCGGCGTCGTGGCGGAGAAGGTCGGCTCGCTCCCCGCGGGCGAGGGCCTCAACGCCGCCACCGGCGAGTACCAGAACATGGTCGAGGCCGGCATCATCGACCCGGCCAAGGTCACCCGCTCGGCGCTGCAGAACGCCGCGTCGATCGCCGCGCTGTTCCTCACCACCGAGGCAGTCATCGCGGACAAGCCGGAGAAGGCCCCCGCGGGCGCTCCCGGCATGGACGAGATGGGCGGCATGGGCGGCTTCTGATCGCCTGAGACCCAGAGGGCGGCCCCACTTCGGTGGGGCCGCCCTTCTGCGTTCCCGGGGACTGGTCAGGGGCTGTGGGGGAGGGATTTCCCAACCCTAGGGGTATTGATCTGCCTCGAGACTAATGCCATGATGGGCGGACTTGAACGATCAAACGTGCAATGACGAAGGAGTCACGATGTCGCGTTCAGCGTCTTCCCGATTGCTCTCGGGTTTCGCTCTCACAGCCCTGGTCTGCACATCAGGCGTTGTCACAGCAATTTCGCCGCCCGCCCCTGCGGCCGCCGCCACGACAGCCGTGACACTGGTGGGCGATCTCCAGTCAGAACTCGGGTGCGCGGGCGACTGGGACCCAGGTTGTGCCGTCACCGGCCTCACCGATGCCGACGGCGACGGCCTCTGGACGGGTGATTTCACTGTCCCCGCAGGCAACTACGAATTCAAGATCGCGATCAACAACGCGTGGGATGAGGCCTACGGCCTCGACGGGGGCAACTACCCCCTGCGCCTCGCTGCGGACACGGCGGTCACGGTGAGCTTCGAGGACGGCTCCAACAAGGTCTCCCTCGGCATCGCCGACCTGCCGGACGGCTACCAGGAGTCCGACGCGGCGCTCGTCGCTGCGCCTTTCCGTGACCCGGGCGCCGGCAACAACTTCTACTTCGTCATGACGGACCGTTTCGAGAACGGCGACACCGGCAACGACGCCTGCATCGCCACCGGGCCCGCCGCCGACGGCGTGCTCCCCGTCGACTGCAGCGGCACCGACCGCCTGGTGACCGGCTTCGACCCCACCGACAAGGCGTTCTTCAACGGCGGCGACATCCAGGGCCTCCGCGACAGGCTGGATTACATCGACGGCCTCGGGATGAGCGCCATCTGGCTCACGCCGTCGTTCGTGAACCGTCCGGTGCAGGGCGTCGGCGCTGACGCGTCGGCCGGCTACCACGGGTACTGGATCACCGACTTCACGCAGATCGACCCGCACTTCGGCACCAACGCCGAACTGGACGCCTTCATCGACGAAGCGCACGCCCGGGGCATCAAGGTGTACTTCGACATCATCGCCAACCACACCGCCGACGTGATCCACTACGCCGGCCACGAGGGCACCAACCCGCCCTACGTCACCAAGGCGGCCAGCCCGTACAAGGACATCAACGGGGCGGAGTTCGACCCCGCCGCCTACGCACCGGGCACCGCGGCCATGCCGCTGATGCACCCCGACGAGCGCTCGTTCCCCTACGACCCGGAGATCCCGGCGGGCATGGAGGACGCGAAGTTCCCGGCGTGGCTCAATGACCCGACGCTTTACCACAACCGCGGTTTCGACCCCGCCTGGCCGGCCGGTGAACCTGCCCGCTACATGGACTTCGGCGACCTCGACGACCTCATGACCGAGAACCAGATCGTCGTCGACGGCATGACCGCCATCTACAAGGCCTGGACCGACCTCGGCATCGACGGCTTCCGCATCGACACCGCCAAGCACGTCGACTTCGTCTTCTGGCAGGAGTTCACCAAGTCCATCCAGGACCATGCCAAGGACGACTTCTTCATGTTCGGCGAGGTCTACGACGCCGACGCGCGCCTGCTGTCGCCGTACGTCCGCAACTCCGACATGAACTCCGTGCTGGACTTCGCCTACCAGTCCAGCGCCCTGGGCTACGCCAAGGGATTCACGGCGCAGGGCCTGTCCGGCCTCTTCTCGGCCGACGACTACTACACGACCGCGACCTCGTCGTCGTCCAGCCTCCCCACCTTCCTCGGCAACCACGACATGGGCCGCGTCGGCTTCCTCCTGGGTGACTCCGCGGACCGGCAGCAGAGATCCGAACTGGCGCACGAACTGATGTTCCTGACGCGCGGCCAGCCGGTGGTCTACTACGGCGACGAGCAGGGCTTCGTGGGCGACGGCGGAGACAAGGACGCCCGCGAGTCGATGTTCGCCTCGCAGGTGCCCAGCTACCTCGACAACTCCCTGATCGACGGTTCGTCCGCCGGCAGTGGGGCCCATTTCGGTACCGACGGAGTGCTCTACGACGACATCGCGGGTTTGGCCGCACTGCGCCTCGCGCACCCGGCGCTCTCCACCGGTGCGCAGACGGAGCTCTACGCCGAATCCGGCGCCGGCGTCTACGCCGCCGCCCGCGTCGACCGCACCGAGAAGGTCGAGTACCTTGTGGCCGTCAACAACGCCACGACGCCCCAGACCGTCGACTTCGCCACCCTGACGCCCGGCGCCACCTACGCGCCGCTCTACGGCGCCACCACGGGCGTGACCAACGTCGACGGCTCGGTCACCCTGACCGTTCCAGCGCTGAGCGCCGTCGTCTACAAGGCCGGTGCCCCGGTCGCGCCCGCTGGCGACGCCCAGCAGATCGCCGTCACCTCCGGCGCTCCCACCGACGGCCTGGTGCCGCTCATGGCAGACATCGCCGACGACCGCTGGGCGGAGACCTCCTTCGCCTACCGCGTGGCCGGCTCCAGCAGCTACACCCCGCTCGGCACCGCTGAGACCGACCAGCCGCGCGTCTTCGGCGACTTCGGTGCGCATCTTCCCGGCACCGTCCTCGAGGTGCGGGCGGTGAGCACCGACGCCAGCGGCGCGCGGGTCGCCGCCTCGACCACAGTCGTCGTCGGCACCGACCTGGGCGAGGCCGCCCCCGACGCCGGTGAGATCGACTGGTCCACCGCCGTCACCGTCCCCGGCAACCACAACGCTGCGATGGGCTGCTCCGGAGATTGGAAGCCCGACTGCGCAGAGGCGCTGCTCACGCTGGATCCGGTGAGCGGGCTCTACACGGGCACGTTCTCGCTGCCGGCCGGCAGCTACGAGTACAAGGTCGCGGTGGGCGGCTCCTGGGACGTCAACTACGGCGTGGGCGGCGTGCCGGGCGGGGGTAACTCGCTGTACACGCTGACCGAAGCAACCGAGGTGACGTTCTTCTACGACCCCGTGACGCACCTGTTCTTCAACACCGCCCAGAGCCCCATCGTCACCCTCCCCGGCAGCTTCAACGCCGCAGCGGGGTGTCCGGGGGACTGGCAGCCTGAGTGCCTCGCGACGCTCATGTTCCCGACGGGAGACGGCAACTACACCTGGTCCACCACCTCCCTCCCGGCCGGCAGCTACGAGGTGAAGGTCGCCCACGGTCAGTCGTGGGACGAGAACTACGGGGTCGGCGGCGTTCCCAACGCCGGGAACTACTCCTTCACCACGGCGGCGAACAAGCTTGTGTCGTTCGCCTACAACATCGACAGCCACCTGCTCGAGATCACCGTCGAGGATCCGCCGCTGGCCGGCACCGATCAGCTGCTCGGCCACTGGATCGACCAGCAGACCGTCGCCTGGCCGGCGACCGTCGCCGCTGGTGACCCGGCCACCCGCACCTGGGAACTCTGGACCGACGCGGACGGCGGGCTGGCGCTCGTCGACGGGGTCGTCACCAGCAGCACCGGGACGCCCGCGGTCAAGCTCGGCGACCTCACCAACGACGCTGCCGGCCTCACCGCGGCTCAACTCGAGGTCCGCGGCCACCTGCGCGGCTTCCTCGCGCTGAAGCTCGACGCCGACCGCGCCGCCGTCGAGGAAGCACTGAAGGGCGACCTCGCCGTCATCCAGCGCAACGCCGACGGGCTGCCCGAGGCATTCACCGGGCTGCAGATCCCGGGCGTGCTCGACGACCTGTACGCCTCCGACGCCCGCACCGGCGAACTCGGCGTGACGTTCGCCGCAGGCGTGGCGTCGCTCAGCCTCTGGGCGCCGACGGCCACCGACGTCGACCTGCTCCTCTTCGCCGACTCCACCGGCTCCGGCGAACCCACCCGCGTGCCGATGGCCGAGCAGGCCGACGGCACCTGGACGCTCACCGGGGAAGCAGGCTGGAAGAACCGTGCGTACCAGTTCGACGTGGGCGTCTTCGTCCCGTCACTGGACCGCATCGAGCGCAACGTGGTCACGGATCCGTACTCCATCGGCCTCACCCTCAACTCCACCCACTCGGTGCTCGTCGACCTCGACGACCCGGCCTGGGCGCCGGAGATCTGGACGGGCAACGAGGCGCCGGTGATCGACCAGTTCGTCGACCGCACGATCTACGAGCTGCACATCCGCGACTTCTCCATCACGGACGAAACCGTCCCTGAGGAGCTGCGCGGCACCTACGAGGCGTTCGCGTTGGAGGACAGCGACGGCGTGGCCGCCCTCACCGAACTGGCCGAGGCCGGCATGAACACCGTCCACCTCCTGCCCAGCTTCGATATCGCCACCATCGAGGAGGACCGCACCCAGCAGGTCGAACCGGTCGTCCCCGACGCCGGCCCGGCCTCGACGGAGCAGCAGGCCGCCGTGACTTCCGTGGCAGACCA